>SVQF01000001.1 GCA_015065445.1 Oscillospiraceae bacterium
CCGAGGTTATCAAGCCTGTGCAAAAGCTCAAAGTTAACTATCTCGGCGGTCACAACCCACGCCTTCACACAGACGAAACTCTGCTTGCACTTTCAATTTCAGCAAGCACCAACGAACACGCCGCAGCTGCACTTGCACAGTTGAAGAACCTCTGCAACACGGAGTTCCACTCAACAGTAATGCTTGCTCAGGTTGACGAAAACCTGCTTAAGCGACTCGGCGTACGTGTGACCTGCGACCCCGTAATGAAAAAATAAGTTTTAAAGCCCCGACAAAGCCCCACTTGTTATAAGGATGTTACGCCTCCTTATGACAAGCGGGGCTAGAGTCGGGGTTTAATTTTTGTTTAATAATCCTTTTGTACTATGGCATCAGCAAAGGGGTGACATTATGAAAAAGAAAGCTATAAAATACATTATGATTGCAGCGATGTGTACAGTAATCAGTGCCGCAGTAAGTACGGGAACGTACTTTGCACTTGACTATGCTGATTTGCACATTGCAAGTACAAGCACGCAAAGCGAACGCAGTCACGGCAAATCACAGGACTCGCAAAACGGGACTGAGCATATGAGCCGCAGTAAAGACGAAACGGAGAAATCCGAGACGGAAAACACTCAGTCGGCTGATAAGGACTCGCACAAAAAGCCGTCGTCTGAAAGCAGCGAAACAAAAACGGACGGCACCGTAACCAAGACCAAAAAAACAGGCAGCAAAAAAACTAACGGCACGGATAATTCCGAGCAGACGAACAAAACAACAAAAAGCGAAAAATCGCACTCATCGTCAACAAGCCGTTCGCCGTCGGGCGAAAGTGATACCGACAACAGTTCGGACAAGAGTAAATCAGGTACCTCCGAAAAACCTTCCTCCTCTGCCATAGAAGATACGGACGATGAGTTATCTTACAGCGATTTTATAGAACTCTATATCACCGAACTCGGCGGCGAGCTCAGCGAGGAGGAGGTTGAAACACTCAGAAACGGCAGCGTAACCGATGCGGTAAACATTATTCTTCTGCACAGCGGCGAGGACACCGCAACAGCAGTTGAGGAGATGACCGCCGAAGAAATTCAACCTGAAGAAACGCAGGCTGACGCTGACGAAATAACACAGGAGTAACAAAAAAAGAGTATGCCGCAATAAACGACATACTCTTTTACTCTTTATTCAGTTAAGCAGCAGATAGCCCGCTACACCGTAAAGGCTCGAAACCATTACAAGCACGTTTGCAACGGCGTTTGTTTTGCCTGCCGCCATTCGCACAATAATTCCTATTCCGCTGAACAGCAAACCTGCCCAGGCAGCGATAACCTTGTTTGTCATAGACGCATCGTGCGAGGTTGCATTTACCACGGTTACAAGCACCGACAGTGCAACTGCAAGCCAGAAGAAAATCAGATGCAGTCTTTCGTCGCCCTTAGGCTTGAACATAAACACCGACGTTACAATAAATGAAAATACTATTACAACATACAGAATTGTGATGGGCTGAAATACCATAGTTATATTCTCCTTATACTGATTTCACCGCTTGTGAGAGTGGTGAGTTCGCCGCTTTCAAGACGGACGGTGAGTCCGCCGTTTTCGTCAATAGCCACTGCTGTTGCAGGGGTTACAACCCTGTCTTTGATAAAATTGATTTTTTCGCCTATAATCATTGAGTGCGTGCGGTAGTAATCAATAAACTCAGATGCTGGCGACGACGCCACCCTGCAGAGTTCGTCCGCAATCGCTGCAATAAGAACGCTGCGTTTTACCTGTGCATTAAGGCTTGCGGCGTTTTCAACGTCGCTCGGAAAATGCACGGTTCTGATATTCATACCCACGCCGATTACAACCGAGGTGACTGTCTGCGTTTCAAAGTCCGTAATTGCCTCCGTAAGAATTCCGCAAATCTTTTTACCGCCGAGATAAACGTCGTTAACCCACTTAATCTGCGGTTTTTTATCGGTCAGCCTTTCGACAGCTCTGCACACTGCAACCGCCGCTGCGGTTGTTGCACTTACGGTGTTGCCGAGTGAACTCATCGGGTGAAGAACAAGAGTCATATAAACGCCAGTAAGTGCGGGAGAGTAAAACGATTTGCCCTGCCTGCCCCTGCCGCTCGTCTGCTCGTCTGCAGTAACAAGAAACACGTTGTTTTTTCCCGAACTGATAAGCCGCTTTGCCTCGTTATTCGTTGAATCAATTGTAGGATAGCACAGCACCTCAATATCGTTTTGAAGGTTTGCTGCAATAAGCTCGGGGGTGATAATATCGTTTTCTTCCCCGAGTCTGTAACCCTTGTTTGTTACAGCGTCAATAACATACCCGTCGCTTCGCAGAGCCTTAACAGACTTCCACACGGCTGCACGGCTGATTTGAAGAGTCTTTGCCATTTCTTCGCCGCTGATAAAACCGTCGGCGTTTTTTATAAGCAGACTCAGTATTTTTTCTTTAGACGTCATACTACTTTTTTATGTAAAAAATTGCAAGCGTTCCGGGTCCGCAGTGCGACGAAATAGTGCAGCCTGCGTCGGCATAAATAACCTCGTCAAACCTGCCGTTGCCCTCTACAAGACCTTTGACAAATGCAAGCGTTGACGGTTCAATACTTCCGCTGTTTGCAATTACAATGCGTGTTGTGTCAATTTTGTTGGCTTCGGCAAGGCAGTCGCCTGCATACTGTTTGTAAACGGCGTCCATCTTGCCCCTGTACTTTTTGGCAACGTCCATCGCACCGTTTTCGTCAACGGCGATTGACGGCTTTATGCCAAGCACGTTTGCACCGAACTTTGCAACTCCCGAGCATCTGCCGCCCTTGTGCAGATACTCAAGCGAGCTGAGTACAAAGGTGGCACTGACTTTGGGTACAAGTTTTGCGATTTTGTCTGCAATCTTTTTAGCGTCCATACCCTTGTCACGAAAATCGCAAGCCTTCAGAACAAGCAGTCCCATTGCGGTGCAGAGCGATTTTGAATCAACAACGTAAACGTCGTCAAACTCTTCTGCGGCAAGGCAGGCGTTCTGGTAAGTTGACGAAATAGCCGACGACAAACTGATATGCACAACCTTTTTGCCCTCTGACACAGCACGCTCAAAAACCTCGTAATACCTGCCGAGCGGCACTGCCGAAGTTTTGGGGAGTATACCGTTTTGCTCAACAAAACTGTATATGTCGTTTGGTTTTACATCCACGCCGTCAAGAAACTCGTTTTCGCCGAGAAGAATTGACAGCGGTATAATCTGAATATCCCTTTTTTCTGCAAGCTCAAAAGGAAGGTCGCAGGTGGAATCTGCTGTGATTAGTACATCCTTTGCAGTTGCCATATGAATAACCTCTGTTTTTTTTATTTTGTGCCGTAGTTTATCGCTACGGTCTTGATTTCGCTTTGCGGGTACGACTTGTCAAAAGTAATCTTAAGCACTTCGGCACCCTTTACCTCTCTTATTTCGGCAGTGTAGGCAATATCGTAAGCGTCTTTCTCGCCAGAGTTGATAATTACCGAAAACTCGCCGTTTGTTTTTGCTTCGGCGGCAAAGCTGAATCCCTTTTTAGCCGTAAGTTCGGCGTAAGAATTGGTGATTTTTATTTTGCTGACGTTCTTTATATCGGTCGCCTGCGACGACAAATCAAGCGTCTGCGTCGTTGTGTCGGCGTTGTATCCGGTGGTGTAGGTAACCCAATCGATTATCTTGTCCGCCGAGTCGGTGGACTTGTCCGAATTAAGCTCGGTATAGCTCCACTTTACGTCTGACGCCGTGTGCGGGTCGGACACTTTGTACTCGGCAGCCGCCTTAAAGTTCATCGTCTTGTTTTTGACTATGAACTCGCCCTTTTTTATGTCGAGTTTGAAGTTGATATAGCCTGCGGTCTGAACAACGTCGGTACCCTTGTACCTTGCGTTAACTTCAACGCTGATACATATTTCTTTCTTTTTGTTTATGGAGTAAGTGCCTTTGCCCTTTGACCAGCCCTCAAACGTCAGATACTTGCCGCCGTTTTGCATCGCACGGGCGTAACCGTTAAAGCCGTCGAGTGCAAGACCCGTGTCTGCGTCGTAATTAATAGTCTTTGACTTGCTGTTCATAGAAACCTGCAAAAACTTTTTGCAGTTCTTGAGCTGACCGATTTCCTCACGAATCTGCTTGTCAAGTATGTCCGTCCAGGTTGTCTGCGACGCACAGTAAACGGTGTAGTTCACGTTCTTTTTTTTATCGGTCTTGGGGTCAAGAAGATAAACCTCGTAAACGTACTCGCCCGAAGACTCGTTTTGCGAACTGACCGCCTTGATGATAAGCTCCTTGTCGTCGTCCTTATCGAAGTTTGTAAGATACATCTCGGGCGGCTGGGCGTCAATCATCTTGCTCCAGTTGGTAAACTCATATTCTTTTTTGCCGTGTGTCAGCACCACGCCCCTGCTGCCTTTGTAAAGGTAAAAATCGTCGTCGGGAAGCGACGCAATAAGCACACGGTTTGAATTTTTTTCCGTTGCCGGCTGCTGCGAAACCGTGGTAAGCTGCAGCGTGTTTGTTTTGTCAAACGGGTTGCCGTTTGTGCGATAGTACACGCCAAACACAACTGCGACTGCAAGCACGAGAACGAGCAGCACTCTGAAAAAATACTTCATTTCTTTAATCTCCGAATTTGTCGCTGTAAACAAATTCAACTTTTTTGCTTTTAACTATATGATAGCATTTGCCTGTGGCAAGTGCAAAAATATGTTTGTCAAATTTAAGTGAGTCGGAGTAAACATCTACAACTCTTATGTCCTTTTTGTCCAGTTCCTCGTGCAGCCGTCTTACCTTTTCTTCGCCACGGCAGTTTTCACCCACAATGGCACCCGTCACGGGATTGTGCCGTGTGCATATAAGTTTTTCAAAGCCGAGCCTCTGCTGAATTTCGCCGAGCAGAAAGTCGGGGCTTGCACTAATCACAACGCTGTACCGCTGACGTGATTTGAACCAAGGGTGAACCTGCTTTTCGTGACGGTTCCAGAATCCTTTGACCGCACGCTTTTTAGGTATAAGCGGAAGGAACATAAAACAAATACGTTTAAACTGCGTAAAAGTTATAACTCTGAGCAGCATAAGAACAAGACCGACAACTACCACGGGCATCCACAAAATGCACCACGGGTAATGCAGCAAACAGTAACCCACAAACAGCGAGCCGCTGTCAAACGGAACTATTGTTTTGTCAAAATCGTAAATATCTATCTCCATATTATACTATTTGTTATACTTCTTTCTCGTCAAAAGAGAAGGTGATTTTTTTGTCGCTCTTAAACTGAGTAAGCTTTACGCCTGCGGAATTGAGCATTTTTTTGCTGGCGATTGTGCCCGGCGTGTTGGCGTATTTGTCCGAAATATACACAACCTCTTTTATTCCGCTCTGTATAATCGCCTTTGCACACTCGTTGCACGGAAAGAGTGCAACAAAGATGCGTGAGCCTCTTAAATCCTGTCCGCCCGAGTTGAGTATTGCATTAAGTTCTGCGTGGCAGACAAAGGGATACTTTGTGTCGTTCGGCTCTGCCGCACTGCGTTCCCACGGAAAATCGTCATCGCTGCAGCCACGTGGAAAACCGTTGTAGCCAACCGACATAATTTTGTTGTCGTCGCTCACAATGCACGCACCGACCTGCGTGCTTGGGTCTTTGCTACGCATAGACGAAAGCAGCGATACGCCCATAAAGTATTCGTCCCACGAGATATAGTCGCTTCTTTTTGGCATAGTATTCTCCTCTTTTTGCTGTTATTAAAAAATGTTGAGTGCGTTTACAAAATCGTTGAGTTCGGCAGCCTCAATATCTTCTACTCTGCCCTCGTCAACAAGCTTTGCATTTTCGGGGTCAATAGGAAGTTTTGCCAGCACGGGAAGATTGAGTTCAGCTGCGGTTTCGTCAATCTGCGACTCGCCGAAAATACTGTGCTTTTTGCCGCAGTCGGGGCATACAAAGTAGCTCATATTCTCTATAAGACCAAGCACGGGAATATTCATCATCTGTGCCATATTGTACGCCTTGTTTACAATCATCTTTACCAAATCCTGCGGAGTTGAAACAATAACAATTCCGTCAACGGGAAGTGACTGGAAAACCGTAAGTGCAACGTCGCCTGTTCCGGGAGGCATATCAACAAAAAGAATGTCGAGGTCGCCCCAGTTTACGTCTGTCCAGAACTGCTGAATCATTCCGCTGATTACGGGACCACGCCATACAACAGGTGCGTTCACGTCTTCAAGAAGAAGGTTAACGCTCATCATTTTTACGCCCGTTTTTGTAACGGTGGGAAGAAGACCCGTTTCGTCCTGCATTGCGTGGCTTGTGATGCCAAATGACTTTGGCACCGACGGGCCCGTAACGTCGGCGTCAAGAATACCGACTTTAAGCCCTGCCTTCTGGCACTTAGCGGCAAGCAGACAGCTTACCAGACTTTTGCCTACGCCGCCCTTTCCCGAAACAACGCCTATTACTTTTCTGATTTTTGAATGCTCGTTTGCGGGCTGAATAAAGCTCTGCTGTCTTGATGAACAGTCCTCGCCGCAGGTTGAGCAGTCGTGTGTACATTCACTCATTTCTGTATCTCCTTATTCGTAATTTCTTATTAAAGCGATTACCTTGCCGAGCACTGCGAGTTCGTCCACGATAATCGGCTCATAGTTATCATTCTCAGGTTGCAGACGAAAATGCCCGTTTTCCTTGTAAAATCTTTTTACGGTTGCCTCGTCGTCAATAAGTGCAACAACAATTTCGCCGTTTTCGGCAACGGGTGTTTTTTCAACAATTACAAGGTCGCCGTCCGAAATAGCGGCGTTAATCATAGAGTCGCCCTTAACGTGCAGGGCAAAAAGCTCCCTGCCTGCACTGTTAATCGGAACGGGAATGTAGTCCTCTATGCTTTCAACCGCAAGAATCGGCTGACCTGCCGTAACAGTACCTACAAGCGGCACGTAGTTTGCACGCCGGCTTCTGCCTGCGATGGTTATGGAGCGTTTTTGATTTGCGTCGCCACGCTCAATAAGTCCGCCCTCGGCAAGTGCGTTAAGGTGGTACTGAACCGTGGACGTGGACTTAACGCCAACCGCCTTGCAGATTTCACGCACCGACGGGGCAAATCCTCGCTCGTCTATGGTTTCTTTGATGTAGTCAAACACTTTCTGACGGGTTTTGCTCATTTTTTCCAAAAGGCACACCTCTTTATATTATAATATACTTTAATATACTAACACTTAATTAGTGCTTTGTCAAACAAATGTACACAACATATAAGATTACTTTTAAAAAATTTGAAAAAGTGTTGACATTTGGCAAATAATAAGATATAATCTTGCTTGCAATTTGAAATGGCTTTATAGCTCAGTTGGCTAGAGCATGCGGTTCATACCCGCAGTGTCACTGGTTCGAATCCAGTTAAAGCCACCAAATGGCCCGGTGGTCAAGAGGTTAAGACACCGCCCTTTCACGGCGGTAACACGGGTTCAATTCCCGTCCGGGTCACCACCCTTTAGCGATAGAAGTTAAACAGCTTCTATCGCCTTTATTTTAGCCAAATTTGGCTCTATTACTGCGTTTGCGGACTTTTGAATTTCAAAAATAAAAGTCGATACAAGTCGATACAAACCCCGTACAAGACGACAAAATTGGGGTAGATTTGTGGGGTACTGGGGTACTAATTGGGGTACTAAATGGGGTACTAATTTTAACTAAATAATCTTTACATAAGGCAGTCTTATTTGATGAAAGAATAGGACTGCCTTTTTCTATTTTAAGGAGGAAATTTAATATGACAAAAGAACAGAAATTACAGACCATTATGGAGTACAAAGGCATCAAAGATATTGAGGTTGAAGTGGACTTCATTTCTGACCTTCCGATTAGTGGACAGAGCTTTGATGAGTACGAGAAAATCAAGGAAATAAAAGAGAGGTTCCGAGCAGTTGTCACAAGAAAGATTGGCGTATCTCCCAATGTACTTAAAGGCTGCGACACCGATGATGTTATTGAGCTTATGGAAACAATCTTCTGGATTGAAGCAAACGGCGAAAATGAGGTAAAGGTTGTTGATGGAAAAATCATTTTGGATATTCCAAGCCTCTATCCTTATCTTGAAAATTATCGCATTATGAAAAAGGCTGCTGAACTCAATATGATTTCAAACAAATCATATATTGATTGGAAGCTGAATTGGAACAGAAACACAATACCCAACTCATAAAAAAATGGGAAGGACTTACTCCTTCCCCTCTGCTACATTAAATATTTGCAAACCGTTTTCTTTTGCATAGTTATATGTGTAATATGTTCCGCCACGATTATGTGTAAGATAGCAAATGCAATAAGCACTGTTGTCAACAAGATGGCGATTCCTTTTCTTCATACACTCATCATAATATTCTTTACTTGTATAAACATATTTATCACATTTTGATTTGATATACTCGTACATATCTACGTCCGATTGCTTCCATTTAGCAGTCTGATTTATGCAGGGCAATACAAGAATTAACTTGATTTGCGGATATTCCGCTTTCAGATCAAGTATTGTTTGAGCGGCGATAGTATCAAATCCGAGTGCTCCACCAGCCCCATAATAAATGACACCCTTATTAATCAACTCAATAACGGTGTTTCGTAATCTCTTTCTAACAATAGGGATTTCGCTTTTAGCGATTAACCTATGTCCGGTAAAACAACAGGTTTGTTCTTTCATTTTATCTCCAAATAAAAAAGCGTACAGCAGAACTGTACGCAAAAAACGCAAAGCTCAACTGTCGCCAAACACTTTACAAACTACAGACAAATAGTATGCAAAAAAGAGCCTGCATTTTTATCATAAGATAAAAACGCATACTAAAAGTCTGTAAATTCAATTTATAAAGTATTTGGCATTTCCTATTGTAACATTTGAACCTTGAATAGTCAATAAATACATTAAACGCACAATTAACAATAATGCATAATATATGTATAATAACTGCGAAAGGAGGTTAAGATATGACATACTTTACTGCAGACCTACATCTCGGTCATAAGAATGTTCTGCGTTTTGACAATCGCCCGTTCTCTACCATTGAAGAAAATGATGAATATATAATAAGTCAGTGGAACGATACAGTTGGCGATGATGACGATGTATGGATACTTGGCGATATAAGTTGGTATCCTGCGGCAAAAACAGCAGAAATACTTAAAAGGCTCAAGGGCAGAAAGCACCTATGTATTGGTAATCACGACCATAAGTTACTCAAGAGTGCTGATGTTAGGCAGCAATTTGTTGAAATTGTTGATTACAAGGAAATATCCTTTGGCGACGGTACAGGCGTAGTTCTTTGTCATTACCCTATTCCGTGCTACAACAAGCACTTTTACGGTTGGTATCATCTTTACGGTCATGTTCACAGCACTTTTGAGTGGCGAATGATGGCTGAGGTACAAACAAAAATGCGTGAAGTTCACAATGCAAAAATAGAGATGTATAATGTCGGCTGTATGATGACATATATGAGATACAGACCGAGAACGCTTGAAGAAATACTTGAAGCAAACAACCGAACGCACAATTCATAAAATATCTCTTGTGTGCTAATATATAACTGTAAGGAGGGATACCTATGAAAAACAAGTACCATTTAGTTTTTACAGATACAGATAAACGCAGCATAGTCACTTGCTTAATGGATAAACGAAATGAGCTTATTTCCGAAGGTAAATACACAGACGGAATTGACGAACTGCTTATCAAGTTCGGTAAATGCAAAAAGAAAAAATTTAATATCTCAGGTTGACCTATCGTTTAGAAATAAATGGTAGGTCTTTTTTTTGTTTACATAGCCGAGGGATATTCCTTCGGCTAAATTTTATGAAAGGAGGCAAAAGATGTCTAATTGTAAGGTTATTACCATAAGCAACCAGAAAGGCGGTGTCGGTAAAACCACCACAACGCTCAATCTCGGTGCCGGACTTGCTTTGCAAGGTAAACGGGTGCTTTTAATTGACGCAGATCCACAGGGCGACTTAACAACGAGTCTTGGATATACCGATAATGATGATTTAAGCATCACATTGGCAAACAAGCTCGTTGATATTATGAATGATAATTGTTCAAATGCTCTTGACGGAATACTGCATCACAAAGAAGGCTTTGACCTTTTACCCTCAAATATTGAATTGTCATCTGTTGAAATGAGTTTGTTCAATGCCTTGAGCAGAGAAAGCATAATGAAAGAGTATATAAATAGTATTAAAAACAACTATGAATATATCCTTATTGACAATATGCCCTCTCTTGGTATTCTGACGCTCAATTCTCTTGTGGCTGCTGATTCGGTTATTATTCCGATTCAGGCTCAGTATTTACCTACAAAGGGTATGACGCAGCTTCTCTCTACTATTAACAAAGTGAGAAGAAGCCTTAATCCGAACTTAAAGATTGACGGGTTGCTTATGACTCTTGTTGACGGCAGAACTAATTTATCAAGGAATACCATTATGGCGATACACCGTGCATACGGAGGAACTATTAATGTATTCAGGGCGACCATCCCTGTTGGTGTGAGAGCTGCCGAAACAAGTTCAGTTGGAGAGAGCATTTTCAGTTACGATAAGAACTGTAATGTCGCAAAGGCGTATGCCGAACTTTCAAAGGAGGTGGTAAGCCTTGGCTCAAAGAAAAGGTCAGAGCTTCAATTTGGAGCCGTTAGATGATTTCTTTAAAACGGACGAAGAACGCAAGGAGGACAAGTTATCAAAAATAAGGGATATTCCTATTGATATGATTGATGATTTTCCCGACCACCCGTTCAAGGTTCGTGATGACGAGGATATGCAAAACCTTGTTGAAAGCATCAGAGAGCGTGGCGTTATTACTCCTGCGACTGTTCGCAAAAAGGAAGACGGCAGATATGAAATGATTTCAGGACATAGGCGAATGAGAGCCTGTTCGCTGCTCGGTATGGACACACTTCGTTGTGAGGTTGTTGAACTCAGCAGAGATGAGGCTACAGTCCTTATGGTTGAAAGTAATTTTCAAAGGTCTGAAATACTCCCAAGCGAAAAAGCCTTTGCCTACAAAATGAGGCTTGAAGCGATGAATCATCAGGGAAAAGCAACTTCTGCCCCAGTGGGGCAAAAGTTATATTCAAGAGAAATGCTGTCGCAGGAATCGGGCGAAAGTCATTCCCAAATCCAACGATATATCCGCTTGACATACCTTGTTCCCGAATTGCTTGAATTTGTTGACGAGGGCAGGATTAAAATGCGACCTGCTGTTGAACTCTCATACCTTGACGAAGATGCTCAAAGGGATATTGTTGAAGAAATTGACCTCAATGATTGTACTCCTTCACACGCTCAAACAATCAAAATGCGAAGGTTCTTTGAAGAAGGCAAACTTGACACCGCTGTAATACAATCAATTATGGAGGAGGAAAAACCTAATCAAAGGGATAAAATCGTTATTCGTGGCGACAAAGTAAAAAAGCTGTTGCCGCAAAATTTGAAAGTATCCGAGCGTGAGGAATATATCTGCAAAGCGCTTGAACACTACACAAAGTTTTTGATAAGGCAGCGTGAGGACAGGTCTGACCGCTAATCCCTTCCCTACAACCTAACCCTATTACCATAAGTAACTACCAACCGAAAGAGAATTAAACAATCTCATCAATTCTACAACTATCTCCTTAACTATATCAATCTCCAAATTGCAAAGTTGCTAAAAACTAAATAGATGATATTCTTGAGGTTGAAAGGAGCGATGGATATGAAAAAAACAAGTTTAATCTTAATCGCAATAATAGTAATGGTTACGGCGGGTTGTTCGGCTAAAAATGTCGCAGATAATAATATTTCTTTTTCGGTAAGTAATACAGAAACTACTCTTTCTGTTACAACCACTGAGATGAATTCGGAGGTTGAAGAAGTTACAACAGATGTTGCAAAAAATGCAACAACTGAAAATGAAATAACTGCGGCTAAAAGCACAACAAATAATACTGTTTCTTCTACGGTTGGTAAAAATAACAATTCTCCAACTGAAACAACCACAAAACCGAAAGAAACAACAACTAATCAAATAACACAAAAGGTTAGCACAACAGCAAAGCCGACTACAACGCAGAAGGAAACGACCACGCAGAAAGAAACAACTACAAAAAAGAATGTTGATATTGATTACTATATCAATTATGCCAAAGAATACGGCAAGAGCATAGGACTTCACTATGACTCCTCTGCGACAGACTGCTGGGATAACCCTATATCAGTAACCGCAACAAACGGCGATTCGGTCAGGAGTTCCATAAAATCACGACTCAACCGATACAAAAACATTGAGGGTTTCACAGACTTTTGCGTATGGGCGGAAAAACGAAGTGATGGTGGATATTACCTATATGTCGGCTATGCTTAAAAGTGAATAACCGAACAGACGGCACATCAGACGATGTGCTGTTTTTTATTCTAATGAAAAGAGGTATTTTAATGGCAAAAAAATCAAAAAAACTGATTGCGCTGTTTCTGGCAATTCTTACGATTTTGTCATCAACAGTAATTGGCTTAACTGCATTTGCAGCCACGAAAGAGGATGTGTATTTGATTAACATTCCTCGTGGCGATGATCCCGTACAGTCAGGCTGGGGACACCCCTCTCTTGATTTTATGAATGGATGGGATGCATCAAGCGTTGATTTTACCACTGTTAAGGCTATGGGAGATTATGAGGGTGATTGTTGCTATTGTATTGAGCCGGGCGTTGCCTTGTTTTCGGGCGATTCGCTTTCAAAGGAAGCAGAAGGCTTTTGGGATAATTATCCCGAAAAATACAATAAGACAATTGATCCCGATACCATCAAGATCTTCATTGGTAGAATTATGCAGTACGGTTTTACCGGCAAAACAAGTATTGATTGGAAAACCAACAATAAAAAAGGTGCTGATGAGCTTGCTCATTATATGGGAACTCAGCTTCTTATTTGGGAAGTAATCGTAGGTGAGCGTGATGAGAACTTCAATAAGATTAACGCAAAAGATTACGGTAAGGACAATGTGAAGCAGCAAATTAAAAGCACAAATCCTCTGCGTGATGAAATCTTCGCATACTACAATTCTATTGAAGCAAAGGTTAAAAATCACACAGTTGCACCGAGCTTTATGGCTAAATCAAAGAATAAGGCACAAACCGTTGAACTCACTTGGAACGGCAGCGAATACACTGCTACCCTGACTGATTCTAACAAAGTGCTTTCAAACTATGATTTTTCCGCTTCGGGCTTAACCTTCAGCAAAAGTGGCAACAAATTGACCATTACTGCAAGTAAAGCACCTTCAGACACAGTAACAATTACTGCTAACAAGGGTTCAAAGCGTAAAGGTGTTATCACTTGGACTGATGAAAAAATCGGTCCTATTACAGGTACCCGTCAGGACATTGTAACTTGGGGTGCAGAAGTTAACGATCCTGTAAAAGCATATCTTAATGTCAAGGTTTCCTACGGCTCTTGTAAAATCGTTAAGACCTCCGAAGATGGTGTGGTAAATAATATCAAGTTCCATATCAAAGGCGGTAACATTGATAAGGATGTTACCACAGGTTCAAACGGTTCTGTTCAGATTGACAACCTTATTCCCGGCAAATACACTGTGACTGAATATGACATTAACCGTTATGAACCGCAGAGCGCAAAAACGGTAACGGTTCAGGCAGGTCAGACAGCTTCTGTATCATTTAGCAATGTTTTGAAACGTGGCGATTTACAGGTAACAAAGACCTCCGAAGACGGACTCGTTGAAGGAGTTAAATTCCATTTAACAGGCACTTCACTTTCGGGTAAAGCTGTAAACGAATACGCAACTACAAATTCAAGTGGCGTAGCGACCTTTAAGGATGTGCTTATCGGTACAGGATATACTCTCACAGAGGTTGATACGGCAATTCGTTATGTTATCCCTGATAGCCAAACTAAAAACATCGAGTGGAAGAAAGTAACCAATGCCAGTGTTAACAACAAGCTCAAGAAGTTCAAAGTTACGGTTACAAAGGAAGATAGTGAAACCAAGAACGCACAGGGCGATGCTTCCCTTGCAGGTGCAGTTTATGGTATCTATAAGGGCAGCACTCTTGTTGATACCTATACCACAGATGCAAACGGACAGTTTACCACAAAGTATTATGTCTGCGGAGATAATTGGTCGGTACAGGAAATCAGTCCGAGCGAGGGTTATCTGCTTGATGATACCAAGTATCATGTAGGCGCAGAAGCAAAGAACTTTACGATTGAGTATAACCCGCTTTCAAATACTGTTAAGGAAGATGTAATTAAGGGTAAAATCGCTATTATCAAGCACTCCGATGACGGCAGTACACAGATTGAAACTCCCGAACCCGAAGCAGAATTTCAGGTGTATCTAAAGAGCGCCGGTTCTTATGCAAATGCTAAAGCAAGCGAAAGAGATATCCTTGACTGCGATGAGGACGGCTTTGCCGAAACAAAGCTTCTGCCCTACGGCACATATACAGTGCATCAGACCAAGGGCAAAGAAGGTAATGAGTTTATGCCCGACTTTACGATGTATATCGCACAGGACGGCAAGACATATAAGTACCTTATCAACAATGCACCCTTTGAGGCTTATCTCAAGATAACAAAGGTTGACAGAGAAACGGGTAAAACAATTCCCTATGCAGGCGCAGGCTTTGAAATCTACGATGCAAGCGGAAAGAAAATTTCACAGACCTTTACCTATCCAAAAAAGACCACGATTGATGTGTTCTACACAAGTGATGAGGGATATTTAATCACTCCAGAAAAGCTTGATTACGGTAAGAACTACAAGCTTGTTGAGGTTCAGGCTCCGTATGGCTATGTGCTTGACAGTACACCTATTATCTTCAATGTCAGCAAGGAAAATGCTACAGAAGAAGATGCCCTTACTGTGATTAAAGTAAAGAGAGATAATATCGCACAGAAAGGCGTCATTAACATCACTAAGACAGGCGAAGTATTCGCTTGCGTTACTGCTGTCGGCGGTGCAACACTTGATGAAGACGGGAACGAAACCGTATTCCCGACAGTCTATACACCGCAGTATGAGGTGCAGAACCTTAAAAATGCGGTATTTGAAATCTATGCTGCTGAGGATATTGTTACTCCCGATGGCACAAGAAGGTATCAGCAGGGAGAAAAGGTTGACGAAATCACCACAGGCAACAACGGAACAGCCAAGTCAAAGGAACTGTATTTAGGCAAGTACACACTTGTTGAAAAGACAGCTCCCGACACTTTCTTTAATGCAAATAAGCAGTATGATGTTGAGCTTGTATACGCAGGACAGGATATACGGGTAACAAGTACGGCTCTTTCGGTATTTAATGAAAGACAGCGTGTTGAGGTAACGCTCACAAAAGCAATGCAACAGGACGAAACCTTCGGTATCGGCATGAACGGCGAAATCAAATCAGTTCAGTTCGGTATTTATGCTGCCGAGGATGTAACAGCATCAGACGGCTCAAAAATCCCTGCGGATTCACTCGTTTGTATGGCAAACTGCGATGAAAACGGTAAGATTGCGTTCAGTGTTGACCTTCCTATCGGCTTTAAGTGGTATGCAAAGGAAATAGCTACGGATGAGCATTATATTTTATCAACCGACAAGCACGAATTTGATACCAAGTACCAGGGACAGGAAGTAGAAACCATAAACATTGATTTCGGTAAAGATGAACCTATTGAAAACAAACTGATTTACGGTTCGGTTAAGGGATATAAGTTTGACAGAGAAACCGAGAAAGCAATTAAGGGCGCAACCTTCGGCTTATTTAGGAATGACGAAGTTAAGTTCAACGAGGACACAGCGATCCTCACTGCCGTAACAGATGAAAACGGAGTCTTTGAATTTAACAATGTGCCGTTCGAAAAATGGGCAATCAGAGAGTTAAAGCCTGCTGACGGTTATCTTGAAAACATAGATATTCATCACTTTGATGTTGAAAGAGACCAAAAGGTAATTGAAATCAAAGTTGCGAACGACCTTATCCCCGAACTCAAGACAACCGCAACAGTAGACGGCGAAAAGACTATCTGTGCAACAGAAACCTTTACTCTCACTGATACGGTTGAGTATAAACACCTCGTACCCGGAACAGAGTATGTCGTAAAGGGCGTCCTTATGGATAAATCAACAGGAAAAGAACTTGTGATTAACGGAGAAATCTTCAAATCCGAAGTAACCTTTATTCCTGATACTCCAAGCGGCTCGGTTGATGTAACCTTTACCTTTGACAGCAAGTATATCAAGGCTGAAACAGATATTGTAGTCTTTGAAAGCCTGTATAAAGATAGCAAAGAGCTTGCCGTTCACGCCGATATTGAGGATAAAGGACAGACGGTAACGGTTAAGGTGCCTGAAATTAAGACCTCTGCAAAAGCTGACGGCAAAAGTGAGGTTGAGGCAAGTAAGAAAATCACCATTGTTGATACCGTAACTTACAAGAACCTTACAGTAGGTAAGAAATATGTAATCAGCGGTGAGCTTATGGATAAGGCAACGGGTAAACCGTACTTAATCAACGAAAAGCCGATAAGGGCAGAGGTGAAGTTTACACCGAAAAAGAGTGATGGAACAGTTGATGTAACATTTGTGTTTGACGGAGGCGGCATTACAACTGATACAGAGCTTGTCGTATTTGAAACCTTATATCGTGAAGGTGTTGAAATCGCTTCACACGCTGACCTCAAGGACAAAGGGCAGACCATTAAGATTACCGTACCTGAAAAGACTACTACCACAGTTGTTAAGAAAACGCCGAAAACAGGCGATGACACAAACAATACTATTTGGTGGGTAGTGGCAGCTCTTTGTGCTGCAGGTGCAATCGGCGCAGGTGTAAGCATTTACAGAGGCAGAAAGAAAAAGGAGGAAGCTGACGATGACAGTGAGTAACTATATTGCAATCGGACTTTTAGTCTTTATCATCGCAGGTCTTGTGTTCCTGAACACAAGGAAAAAGAAAAAGTAATATGACACTAAGGGTGGCTATGAGAAATCACGGCCACCCTTTTTTACTTGGAGGTGTTTATGAGTAAAAACGAAAAAAGAATGGCGGGAGAATATGAGGTCATTCAGAGTATTGAAATCGGTCCCCGCGAAATAATCGTATGCGAAAACAAAGAAAAATCTCCACGCTATGTTTGTTCCTTTGTTGAATATTTCGGAGTGCTTGAACTGTATCCCGATGAAAAGGTCAGCGATGACTATATCGAGATTATGAAGGATTTTGTCGGCAGAATAAGCCACGAAATTGAAGAGCTTGAAAAGAACAAGCCGAAGGAAATAAACATAATTACAGCCGAACAATGCGAGCCGTTATCGGACTTTGATAGTCTTGTCGGTAAGGTCGTAGTAGTCAGAGCAGACACGCTAAAGCGAGAATATCAGAGCGACAGAAATCAGTTGTATCTCGCATCCGGCGGTAACGGAGCAAGAGCAGGAGCAATAGGAAATGCCGTTTTTGCATACAACCTTGATGACAAAAAGCAAGTGAGACTTGAACGTTATGATTTGCTCGGTGTTATTAATGAAAACGAACTTCCCGATTGGGCAAATAACTCACTTGCTGAATTACAGAAAAGTATAAAAGAGCGCTCCGATATGGACGCTCGCTAAGACGAAAGGAAGGGATGAAAAATTGATTTATTTTAATGAAACAATTGCTACCCGATACGGTGTAAATGCCGCTGTAGTTGCCGAATACCTTATGAGCGAATTTTTATGCTCAGAGTCAACCGCTAAAAATATAAGGTGTTTGCGAAACCGTGAATACTGTCGCTGCGGAGCAAGGATGCTTTCAGGCGAGTTAATGTGCCTGTCGCAACATCAAGTAAGACACGCTTTTAACAAATTGGTTGAAAAAGGTGTACTTGTGAAAAAGCAACTCAGTAAATCTGAGTTTGACAACACAAATTGGTATGCCTTTACCGATTACGGTTGGCGTCTTGCAAGAGATAGAGACGGCGAGCAGTATGAACTATATTCATAAAGACGGAGGTTAAAATATGGAAAAACCGAAACCTTTTAAGCAGAAAACAGCCGTTTTAGAGAAACTCTATAAAAATGGCTATACAGACAGAAAAAAGCTGGCAGGCCTCACCTTAGAGAAACTCGGTGAGATTAAAGACTTGAATTTTAATGATGTCAGCATCATATCCGAAATCGTAAAGAGTATTCGTAACGGTACCTTCTTTGCCTACTTAGGCGAGGAATGGGCTGAAAAGGAGGAAAACAATAATGATGGGACAAAAGATAGGTAGTACAGATTATGTCGTGGTACAGGAATTACACATTGACGAAGCAATTCTGGTAATCGGTCATAATCAGAATATGGACGGAAACGACCTCTCTACCCCTTATGCTACTTGGGAAGCAAATTCCGAAATGAACAGCTTTTATTGGGGACATTATTTCAAAGATAAATACTCAGCCGAAAGAGATTTAGTAAAGCGTGGTATGGATAAGGTACGCTTTTATGACAGAATGCACGGCATTGAACAGTCGGAGCGTGATACCCGATGAAAAAGAAATTCTTTACCTATAAAGTAATCAGAACACTCACTATCGGCGATGTTCACTTTCATATCGGCATCAGTAAAACGGATAAACACCGCTATGCTACCTTCTTTCACAGGGACGGAGACAAGGAATATGCGTGGATACGCTTCTTTGATTATCTGTTTGATGCTGAAAAAGATATTGTGGACAGAGCCTACCGAGAAATCGGATTACTTGAACTTAATATGCAAAGGAGGAATGAGTAATGACGGAATATACACTTACACCTATGACTAAAGTGGAAAACCTTTATTCTTACCGTCAAAGTCAGCAAATATCTATGCAAACAGGATATTACGGCTATTTGCACGGCGACTTTGGCAAGGACGGAAAGTATTTTAATTCAACTTTTGAACAGTTCAGCGGTGCTCCCCTCCGTGAGCATTTTGAAACCGAGCGAGATAATCTGCTTGATTTTCTTGAAAAAGAGATATTGCGTGATCTGCACGCTATGACAAAATACTGTGATAATCACGAAGAAGCAGCTTTTAAGGGTGCTTTCGGAAAAGATTATGGCTTCCGTATTGATTCCGGTAACCAAACATTTCTTTTGGTAATGCACCCTCGTAATGTAGCCGATTATGCAGTTCATCTGTATTCATACGATAAGCACTTACTTGACGAACATATCAAAAGAGCCGAAAAAGGTATTCGCTTTATTAATTCCAATTATGAGCCTCTTTTTAATATTGAGGACGGAGACGGAATTATGATTAGGTATCCCGACGGAGATACCTCTATAAGAGCCTGCCGATATATAGACGATTACCATACTCAAATCGGCAACAGTATATATCATATATGCGAATTTGCGGAGATTACAGAGAAAAACGGTGCCACAGTTATTCCGTATCGCAATTCGCTTCCTGAAAAGTGTTATGTGTATGTAGATACCCGTGAGGCTTTTGGTATTGTGACCAAAGGTAAAGACGGGTTTGAACTTTGTGCAGAAGCAAAATTCCCCGATGGAAAACGCAATTTTGAATATGCTGATAAGCTCAATGAAGAACTCGGCATTACAAAAGCACAATCGGAAGCAATGACAATGGCAAGCATGATGGGTTGGGCAGACAAGCTTGCAGACCCCCGCACCTACGAACCAAAACAAAAGACTGACTATGACAGAGGAGGCAGATAATGAGAAAATATGATTTTATCAGAGATTTATTTGATGAAAAATCCAAAGAAATTGTGCGCTCCCCTGACGCATGGCAGCACTTTTTAACTTCTGCTTGCAGGAATTACCGTTTGCGTTTTGATGAACAGGTACTTGTCTATGCACAAAGACCTGACGCAACGGCTGTTCTTGAGATTGAAAAGTGGAACAGAAACTTTGGGCGCTGGGTAAACAGAAATGCAAAAGGCATTGCTGTCTTTATATCCCCCGACAGAGAAAAGCAAAGGCTTAAATACTACTTTGATATTTCTGATACCCACGAGAGCAGAAATGCAAGATCTGTTCCTATATGGAACTTTAAGAGAGAATACTCAGAAGCAGTTATTGAAACACTTGAAGCAACCTTCGGCGAGCTTGAAAAGAAAGACGATATTGTTGATGCTGTTTTTTCTGCGGCGAAAAATGCTGCCTATGATAATTTACAGGACTATTTACCCGACCTTCTTGACGGTAAAAGGGACAGTTTTTTAGAGGAACTTGACGAAAGTGCAACAGAAACTTTTTACAGAAGAACGGTTGAAAACAGCATTGCGTTTATGCTTCTTTCAAGGCTTGGTTATGATGCGACAGAGTTTTTTGAAAGAGAAGATTTTGCCGATGTTGTAAACTTTAACACGCCCGATACTTTGAGTGCATTAGGGCTTGCAACAAGCGAAATCAGCGAAATGGCTCTTAACGAAGTATCCCGAACAATACTTTCACTTGAAAGAGAAAATCGCATAATTGAAAAAAATAACGATGATAAATATACTGGGATTGTAATAAAAACCGAAAGGAGTAATGACTATGAGAGAGATAACCTACCATCAGGAAGGCAATTATCAGATACCGAACTTAGTGCTTCCGGTGAGGAACGACCTTCAGCTCGGACGGTATTCGGAGCTTCGCAGGAAGTTTCTGAAGGAACACCACAGAGTGAAGTACACGAGCCTTCTGACACAATGCCGTCTGGACGAGCATTTAGCAGAGATACAGACGAGAGCAACCGAGATGAGAGAGAATCTTATCAAAGAAATGGCAGCGAAGGAAGGACTGACGGAGGAACTGAAAGCGAGCGATATGATGACTTGGGTTCAGGGAATGAACAACCTTCGCAACAGAGTGGAGGAAATAGTCCTGAGCGAAGTGATTTATCAGTAACAGAAACAGAACCCGAATTACCTGCATTTACGGATGAAAGCAAAATTCTGTATATGCTTCAAAATCCTAAAAATGATTTAACACATCGCAAGGAATTTGCAGTTCAAAGGTGGAGCGAGCTTAAAAGCATAGACGAAAAGGGCAGATATGTCCCTATCCTGTATGCAGGCAAGTGGGGGGAATTAGAAATTGACGGTGAAACCGTCGGCTACAAACACGATAAAGAGGGACTTCTACTGTACGAGGGCACTTACAAGCAGCGTACAAAGGAGTCTCTTTTTTCTTGGAATTTAGTGGCAGAAATCATTGACGGCTTAATTAAGTCCGGTGAATACTACAAGGAGCCCGAAAAGGTTGAAACAACACCGCAGTATTCACTCTTTGATATGCCCGACTTGCCCGCAGAACAAGATACGGAACAAGTATCATTCTTTACCGATTTCGGCATTTCACAGCAGATTATTGATGAGGCGCTATGTCTTGGTTCTAACGAGGTAAACAGCACTCTTGATATTGCTATGACTTTTCGTAGGGACAGAGGGACAAAGTATAATGAAATATGGCTCAAAAATCACTACGGAACAAATGGTGCCGGCTTCTTCTTTGAGGGCGAAAAGGTATCTGTTTGGTACGACAAAGACGGCTTCAATATTGCAAAGGGCGATACGGCAAAAAGGTCATCTGCAACGCATTTATCTTGGGAACAGGTTGCAAAGCGTATTCGTGAACTGCTTGAACTTGGCAGATATATGCCACAGTATCAGCTTGATAAGGTTGACGACCATGAATTAACCGTAGTAGCCGATAGGATAGTTACCTTTTATCGTGATGCCGACAAGGAAGAAGGTGTCTCCTTTTTCCCCTCTCTTGATAAGGCATTGGCAGATAAACACGGCTATCCCGACCAAGTAGAAATTGTAAAAGGTTTACTTGCTAACCCCGAAACCTTTATTGAACTCACTAAGGAATATGACGAGTTTATGGATAACCGCAGAAAAGGCAATATTTATGGGCTTTACAGATATGCTTATCAGTATTCGCCGGAATATATTCACGAGGTTATTGAGGGTATGTCAATGGAGCCTGTTGCTTTCAAAGCACAAAGCGGTTATAACCCTGAACGAAAGTATTTCATTACCGAAGATGAAATTAACAGGCTTATTCGTGGACACTCCTCGTTGAGCGAAGCAAAATACCGTATATATACTTTCTTTGTTAATAACTCAGATTTGCAGGATAGAGCAAAGATGATAAAAAATGAATACGGTATAGGAGGTTACGGAGGCGGTAATGACCACAGCAACTATGATGGCAAGGGTTTATCCTTCAGTCACGGAAGCGGTCTTGAACCTTATGCAAAGGTTGAGTTAAAGTGGACTGATGTTGCAAGGCGTATTGACCGAATGATTAAGGCTAACGAGTATTTCTATCCTGATGAAATCGTAAGGATACCCGAAATTGAACGGGAACATATTGCAAGAGACCTTACAAGTTTCTTTATGGCATTACCCAACGAATATGCAAAGCCTTATAACGAAAGCACACCCGCTTATGATATTCAAAAGGTCATAGAAGCGCAGCTTGTTGATCCACAGGCTCTTGAGAGCATTGAAAAAATGATGGATGATGCAATTTCACTGATGAACGAAGAAGATTATGTTGATTATCCATTACGCAAAGAACAGTATGAAACCTTTATTTCATTCAAAAATGGCGAATATCATCCGTATGCAATACCTACTCCGTCTAAACCTTTGCCAAGACCGAATAAGTTTTCTCAACCTGCTAAAAGCACAAACGAAGAACAGGACAAAGAACTTGAAGCAGTATATAACCTGCTTGATGCCTGCAAGATTGACGATATGGTCGTTGATTTTGAAAATGGCGAAATTGTGGCAACAGATACCGAAAGCGAGTGGCGTGGTGCTGAATTGTACCGTTTTTTGCTTGATGATGTTCTTGCTTTTGATGAAAACGGAGAGCTTGCAGACGGTTACGATATTGATGAAAAAATCATCAATACAATTAAGGAGTACGCTAAACATTATGATGTAGAGCCTACACTTGTACCGCAGAAGCCTCGCAGCGTTGTATCACAGTATAACATACTTAAAAGGGATTACCCCGATACCATTGTTTTTATGCGTGTAGGCGATTTCTACGAAACCTTTGCGGATGATGCTAAAACCGTTGCGAAGGAACTTGACCTTGTATTGACAGGTCGTAACACAGGCGTTGAGGGAGAGCGTACTCCTATGTGTGGCGTTCCGAGACACGCTGTTGATGCGTATATCAGCCGTTTGGTCGCGAATGGGTATAAGGTGGCTCTTGCTGAAAACGAAGAACTGCAACGCTCTGTTGTTCCTTCTAATGAGCCTGATAATTCATTGGATAGAGCAAAAGAGTTGATAACCGAATATTCGCTTGAGGAATTTGAGCACGAACCCGATTTCAGCGATATGTCAAATGTTGAACTCGCATATACCGAAACAGAGGATGGCAAGCATACAATTCAAGTAAGTGCCGACCTTGTTAATTTCAATCTCAACACTTATGTTGATGGCAGCCTTTTCAAGCAACATAAGGCTGATTCGCTTGATATACTCATCAAAACTCAGCTTACAGGATTAAACTTTAACGATTTAGTTTATCTTGATGAGGAAGAGTCAAAGCGTATTGAAACCGAAAAAGAAAATACAGTTGAAACTCTTGCCGAAAGACTTGTTGCATTTGCAAAGGACACCGATTTTTATGATTATATGGATAACCTTGAAATCGGTGAAACCGATGCTGACACCATATCAAAACTGACCGAGCAATTACAAAGCAAGATGTTTTGTGAAGGTGCAATCAGTTATATCACAGACTATATCGCTGAGATAAGCATTAACGAACAAGAAAAGCTGCAGACATTTGATACTCCTGATATGACAAGAGTTGAAAACCTGCAAACGCTTCTTGATGATTTAAGTGCATATACCGAAACTCTTGCAGATATAGTTAAGGTTGATGCACCGGACAACTCAGATTTGCTTGGCGAGGAACTAACTATTGATGGAAGGCACTTTGTTGTAGATAGTGTTGACGGCGATTATGTTTCAATGAGGGATAATACCTTTGAAGAAGGCACAGGCTTCCCGATATTCCGCAGAGAACGAATTGAGGATATAAAGCCTTATCTTACAGAGAAAGAAGAACCCATAGTTGAGATACTCCCTGCACCGCCTAAACAGCCGAGAACAAGGGTGCAAACCTTTGATTTACACCCCGAAATTCCTATGGAATTTCGTCACGACTATAACTTTGCTGAAAAGGATATTGAAAGTGTAGGCAAAAAAGAACGCTTCCGTAGAAATATAGAAGCAATAAGAGTCATTAAAGAATGCGAATTTGATAACAGGTTTGCTACCCCTGAAGAACAGGAAATATTGTCGCAATATGTCGGTTGGGGCGGTATTCCCGAAGCGTTTGACGAAAACAACAGCGCTTGGGCAGACGAATACAAAGAACTTGTGGTTGCACTTTCTCCCGAAGAATACGAAGCCGCAAGAGAAAGCACCTTGACTGCATTTTACACACCGCAGCCTGTTATATCTGCGATATATAAAGCACTCGGAAATATGGGCTTTAAGCAAGGCAATATCCTTGAGCCTTCGTGTGGTATCGGTAATTTTATCGGTATGTTACCTAACGAAATGAAGGATAGCAAGATGTACGGCATTGAGCTTGATAGCATTTCAGCGCAGATTGCTCAACAGTTATACCAGACCTCATCAGTTATGGCTTCGCCTTTTGAAAAAGCAAACTTGCCTGATTCATTTTTTGATGCAGTTGTAGGCAATGTTCCTTTCGGCGACTTTAAGGTTATGGATAAGCGCTATGACAAACATAATTTCCTTATTCACGACTATTTCTTTGCCAAATCGCTTGATAAGCTTCGTGCGGGCGGTGTTATGCTGCTTGTTACCTCAAAGGGTACAATGGATAAAGAAAACTCCTCTTTCAGAAGGTATATTGCTCAAAGAGCAGACCTGCTCGGTGCAATAAGACTTCCGAATGATACCTTTAAGGGTAACGCAGGAACAGAGGTTGTATCTGATATTCTTGTCCTTCAAAAGCGTGACAGAATAATTCAGACCGAGCCTGATTGGACTCATATTGATACGACTGAGGACGGTATTAGGATGAACAAATACTTTGTTGATAATCCCGATATGGTTCTCGGAAATATGGTTATGAAATCAGGAAGGTTCGGTATGGAAAGCACTTGTGAGCCTTATGAGGATAGCGATTTATCCGAACTTCTTAATGAAGCAATATCAAACATTCACGGTGAGATTACCGCTTATGAGGTTGATGAAGAAATTGAGGAAGAAGATAATTCTATTCCGGCTGATCCAAACGTGCGTAACTTTTCTTTCACTATCGTTGACGGAGAGGTATATTTCAGAGAAAATTCCGTAATGGTTCCCCGTCAGGTTTCTGCAACGGCAAAGAACAGAATTAAGGGTATGGTTGAAATACGGGAATCGGTAAGAAGGCTTATTGACCTTGAAATCAATGACTATCCTGATGCTGATATACAAGCCGAACAAGAAAACCTTAATTTCCTTTATGATAAGTTTACTGCAAAATACGGTGTTATCAATTCAAGAGCAAACATCTCTGCTTTTTCGGATGACAGTTCGTTCCCGCTTATTTCTGCACTTGAAGTGCTTGACGATGAAGGCAATCTTGAGCGAAAAGCGGATATGTTCACAAAGCGAACTATCAAACCTCATACGCCTGTTACAAGCGTTGACACACCAATGGAGGCGCTTGCCGTTTCTATGGGCGAAAGGGCAAAGGTTGATATGGAATATATGTGTGAACTCTCACACAAAAGCAAGGAAGAAATCGTTTCTGCCCTTGCCGGTGTTATATTCCGTAATCCCTTATCTGATGAGGAGGAATACCTCCCTGCAGATGAATATTTATCGGGCAATGTTCGTGAGAAACTGAAAATTGCAAAGGAATTTGCAGAAAACAATCCCGAATATCAAATCAATGTTGAAGCGTTAGAAAAGGTGCAGCCGAAGGATTTAACAGCAAGTGAAATTGATGTCAGACTCGGCGCAACTTGGCTTCCGATAGAAGATGTTCAGGACTTTATGTATAACCTGCTCGAAACTCCGTATTATGCAAGGTGGAATGTAAAGATTCACTTTTCAGAGTACACAGGAGAGTGGAATGTTGAAGGCAAATCGTATGACAGAATGAATGTCAAGGCGAATAACGCATACGGCACAAGCCGTGTTAATGCCTACAAGATTATTGAGGAAACCTTAAACCTTAAGGATGTTCGTGTCTTTGATTATGTTGAGGATGACGAAGGTAAGAGAAAGCCTGTTCTTAACAAAAAGGAAACCGCTATTGCACAGTCCAAACAGGAACTTATTAAGCAAGCGTTTCAGGATTGGATATGGAGCGATCCTGAAAGAAGGACAAGACTTTGCAAGATATACAATGAAAGGTTCAATTCTATCAGACCTCGTGAGTATGACGGAAGCAACATTACCTTTTCAGGAATGAACCCCGAAATATCACTCAGAGAACATCAAAAAAACGCTGTTGCACATATCCTTTACGGCGGTAATACACTCCTTGCGCACGCAGTAGGCGCAGGTAAAACCTACGAAATGGTTGCTGCAGCACAGGAAAGCAAAAGACTTGGTTTATGCTCCAAGTCTTTATTTGTTGTCCCGAATCACTTAACAGAGCAATGGGCAAACGAATATTTACAGCTTTATCCTTCAGCCAATATTCTTGTGGCAACTAAAAAAGATTTTACCACCAAAAACCGAAAGCGATTTTGCGGCAGAATTGCTACGGGTGATTATGATGCAATTATCATAGGACACTCTCAATTTGAGAAAATCCCAATGAGCGTTGACAGACAAATTCAAATACTTGAAGACCAGCGTGATGAGGTTCTTGAGGGTATTGCCGAGCTGAAATATAACAGAGGCGATAAGTTCTCTATCAAGCAGCTTGAACGCACTAAAAAGAGCATTGATAACAAGTTGCAGAAACTTAATGACCAAAGCCGTAAGGATGATGTTGTTACCTTTGAGGAACTCGGTGTTGACAGAATATTCATTGACGAAAGCCACTACTACAAGAACCTTTTCTTATTTACAAAAATGAGAAATGTAGGCGGTATTGCACAAACCGAAGCACAGAAGTCAAGCGACCTGTTTATGAAATGCAGATACCTTGATGAAATCACAGGCGGCAGAGGTACAGTTTTCGCAACGGGAACTCCAATATCGAACTCTATGGTTGAGTTATATACTATTCAGCGTTATCTGCAATATGAAACCTTACGCAAACATCATTTGCAGCATTTTGATGCTTGGGCTTCCACCTTCGGCGAAACAATTACAGCCATAGAGCTGACACCCGAAGGAAGCGGATATAGAGCAAAAACCCGTTTTGCGAGGTTCTATAACCTGCCCGAACTGATGTCAATGTTCAAAGAGGTTGCAGACATTCAGACTGCGGATATGCTCAATCTCCCCGTACCGAAAGCGAACTATCACAATGTTTCTGTTAAGCCTTCCGAAATACAGGCTGATATGGTTGAAACACTGTCCGAAAGAGCAGATAAGGTGCGAAATGGAGTGGTTGATTCCACCGTTGATAATATGCTTCTCATTACCAATGATGGCAGAAAGTTAGCGCTTGACCAAAGGCTCCTTAATGAGATGCTCCCCGACAATGAAAACAGCAAAGTCAATGCCTGCATTGGTAACATTTTCAAAATTTGGGAGGATACAAAAGATAAGAAATCGGCACAGCTTGTGTTCTGCGACTTATCAACTCCTAAAGGAGAAGGACATTTTTCCGTTTACAATGACATTCGTAAGAAGCTCATAGAAAGAGGTGTTCCAGAAGAAGAAATCCGCTTTATTCACGAAGCCGATACAGAGGCTAAAAAACAGGATTTGTTCAAAAAAACACGAAGCGGAGATGTACGAATACTGCTCGGTTCAACACAGAAAATGGGCGCAGGCACCAATGTTCAGGACAGGCTAATTGCATTGCACGACCTTGACTGTCCTTGGCGACCTTCCGATTTGGAACAGCGTTCAGGCAGAATTATCCGTCAAGGTAATTCAAATCCCGAAGTAGAAATATTCCGTTATGTAACGGAGCAGACCTTTGATGCCTATCTGTATCAGCTTGTTGAGGGCAAGCAGAAATTTGCGAGTCAGATTATGACCTCAAAATCTCCTGTTCGCTCGGCTGAGGATATTGATGAAACTGCATTGTCTTATGCAGAAATCAAAATGCTTGCAACGGGTAATCCGTATATCAAGGAAAAGATGGATTTGGATATTCAGGTTCAGAAACTGCGACTTCTCAAATCCAACTTCCTTTCAGAGAGATACGCTCTTGAGGATAAAATCCTTAAAGACTATCCCGCTGAAATTGCTCGTTTGACATCAAAAGTTGAGGGCTTAAAGGTTGATATTGCAACTGCAAAGGCACACCCAAAAACAGTTGCAGATGAGTTTACGGGTATGATTGTAAACGGTGTTGAATATGTGGATAAGGCAAAAGCCGGTGAAGCAATAATCAATGTTTGCAAGACACTCCCCGACTCACAGACTTATCCTCTCGGCGAATACAGAGGCTTCCAAATGGAAGTGTATTATGAGCCGTTTTCGCATCAGCACAGAGTTAATATTCGTGGTGCGATTTCACATCAAGGTATTCTCGGTACCGACGCTCTCGGTAACATTACCCGTATTGATAATGTGATTGACGGGTTTGAAGAAATGCTGACTAAAACAGAGGGACTTCTTGAAAATGCAAAAAAGCAGCTTGAACTATCAAAAGAGCAGCTTGAAAAGCCGTTTGCAAAAGAGGATGAACTAAAGCAAAAGGAAGCAAGACTTGCAGAACTTAACGCCCTTCTCAATGTTGATAAACGAGAAAACGAAATCGTTGATGAAGCACCCGATGAGGGCAATTCAGCCCCTGCTCGTTCAGATGTTGACAGAGATGAAAGATAGATAAGGAGTTGATGTTATGACAAATTCAGACGCACTGTATTGGAAAATGCAAAACGAATATAACGCATATCTTAATGACATCAAAACTAAATCGCCGAAAGAAATCGTTGAGGCTGCCTATGAAATCACATATAAGCAGGACATTCTGTATATATTTGAGGATAATGACTGCCCGCTTTCCGAAGATGAAATCAAAGCCTTGTTAAGTAAAAAGCAACCGCTTGAAACACTTTATCAGGGCTGGCTTGATACCGATGTTTCTGTTATGGAGGATTTGAGATACAGCGTTAAAGAAACTGCCGAAAGCTTTGCAAAAGAAATAGCAAAAAGCAAAACGGTTATTGACAAGGAAAGCAGATAGTTATGGTATATATCAGTCCGAAAACGCTTAATAGAGCAAAGGATATGGACTTGCTTACCTATCTGCAAACCTACGAACCAGATGAGCTTGTTTCTCTTGGACAGGACACCTACTGCACCCGTTCACACGATAGTTTGAAGTTATCAAATGGTATGTGGATGTGGTGGAGCAGAGGCTTCGGCGGACGGTCTGCACTTGACTATTTAATCAAAGTAAAAGGGCTTACCTTATACGACGCAGTTGAGAGGATTATAGGTCAAGCAGACATTCCCCCGCCTGATAAGTATGTTGCACCAAAAACCGAGAAAAAGGAATTGCATTTACCAATTAAATCCACCAATAACGACACCGTAAAACAGTATTTGCTGAGTCGTGGAATTGATGAAGAAATCATTGATTATTGCTTTGATAATAACCTAATTTATGAGGACTTAAATCATCATAATTGTGTATTTGTCGGCTATGACGAAAACGGTAAAGCAAGACACGCAGCATACCGAGCAACGAACGGACATAGATTACTCGGTGATTACGGAGGCTCAGACAAACAGTATTCTTTCCGGTTGGTAAATAATTCGAACAGTAATGCGGTTCATATATTTGAGAGCGCAATAGATTTACTGTCCTATGCAACCTTGATAAAAGACTATGAAAAGGACTTCAAAAACTACAATTTGCTATCTCTATCAGGCGTATATCAGCCGAACAAGAAGATTGAAAAAAGCAAAATTCCCGTTGCTCTTACCAAATATCTTGAAACATATCCTGATACTAAAATCATAACCTTGCATTTTGATAATGACAAGGCAGGCAGACTTGCAGCAAAAGCATTACCAATAGTGTTGCCGAACAGATATAAAGTCATTGATAAACCGCCCTTGACGGGTAAGGATGTCAATGACTTTTTGTGTATCAAAAAAGGTATATTTAAGGAACCGAGAGAGCAACAATTAAATGATGAAAGGTAGGACTTTATGAGTATAGAAGTATTGATTGTTGAACCCGAAAAAAGACCATATATGAAAACAATCGGCGATGATTTAACATCGCTGCAGCAAGAGGTAGGCGGATGGATTGAACAGTTTCCGCTTTCAGATGACTGTATGATTATATGTAACGAGGAAGGAAAGATAAACGGCTTGCCCCTTAACCGTGCTGTTTATGACAACAAAACGAAGGAAATGATTGATATTATTGCGGGCAAATTCTTTATCTGTTACGCACCGATTGAAAGCGAAAATTATCTTTCGCTTCCTAAAGACCTTCAGGAAAAATTCACAAAACGATTTTGGAACCCTGAAAGATTTGGAAGAATAGGCAGTGAAATAGTAGCAATTCCGGTTCCGCCGATTAATCAAAGCAAAGCAAACGAAGTGCCTGAAAGATAAATACTTGAGGCAAACAAAAGGCCTAACGAGGAATCTCGTTAGGTCATATTTGTCTCAATTTCATCTTCCGAATTGCTCAAAAAACAATCGTTTTCAAATAGATAATTGATGACTGTGTTATGTATCCAAGATGAAGCATTGACAATCATTTCTGCATAATCTGTTTTTACTGTTTTAACCCAGACATACTTTAGGTCAACATTTATTCTATCCGGCGTGATTATTAGGTCAAGCGAGTAGGATTTTTTTCGTTCGTGTTCTTTGGGTATAGGCTCAACAGCGAGTTGCATTTTGTACTCATTTTCGGCAGGAAATCCACGAGCAAACCATAGTAATTCGTATTCGTTTATTTTGTGAACAATCATTTCATCCTCATTATCAGAATGATTTTTGAAGAAGGTTAGCAAAGAAGTCTCAAGAATTTCATAGTGAAATCCATTCATTTCTCTATTTAATTCCTTGAATTTGGCAAAGTCAATTTTCATATACAGCCTCCAGAGCAGATAATAATTCTTCGACGAAATCTGTATCCATTTCATCACTTGGCTTATCAAGTTCTTCATCAAGCATATCTCTAATCTCTGCTATTGTAAATCTTTCGCTTTTTGAAGATAGTATTTCTTTTAGAGCTTCTTTAGTCATAATTGGTCACCTCATTTATGTAGTAACCTAATTATAAAAAAGTAACACAACTTTTTTTGAAAATACAACATAAGAGGCATAAATGCAGAAAAATCAGGCATAATTGCAGAACTTTTAATCAAATAAATATAACCTAAAACCATTTTTTAAGCAATATAATTTGCAAAAATGTATCAAAATAAGTACAAAAAAATCAATTTCAGACAGTTTTTATAGTGTCAGAAATGCCGATGTCATTTCTTAGCGAGCAGACCCTTTTTACTCCTATCGGGCAAAAACGGTAATAAGCTCGTTAGGGGTGACCCCTAATACCCCTTTGGTGGGAATACTTGCAGAAAGGATATAGTCTATGAAACACAACATAAAAAAGAACTTTTGGTTCAATGAAAAAGAGGCAGCAACTCTTAAAATGAAAGCAGAGATGTGTTGCCTTACCGAAGCAGGACTAATAAGGATGCTTGTAATGGGTTTCAAGCCCAAAGAAGCACCGCCCAGAGAGTTCTACACAAGGGTTAACGAGATTAATATGATTGGTGTTAATCTTAAACAGCTTGTCGCTAAGGCTAACACTCTTGGCTTTACTGATGTTGACAGGTTAAAGGAAGTAATCAACCGTATAGATGAATTAGCCTTTGAACTCAAACGCCAATATGTTCAGCCCGAGAGGGACGATGAGTTTTGGCAGTAACAAAACTATGGAAGGTTGAGTTTTCTCTCGGTAATGTTTTGAAATATGTTAAGAACCCTGATAAGACAGATGAAGAACTAACCTATTCCAGACAGGATTTTCAAGCACTTCAAGATGTCATTGACTATGCCGAGAATGAAAGCAAAACACACCAAAGGTATTATATTTCAGGTATCAACTGTAACCCTGACAAAGCCCGTGAAGAATTTATTATCACAAAGCAAGCGTTTGGCAAAACAGGTGGGATACAAGCATATCACGGATATATGAGTTTCCCGAAGGATGAACCCATTACACCCGACGAGGCACATCAAATAGGTATTGAATATGCAAGCGAGGTATGGGGAAAAGACTTTGAGGTTGTTGTAACTACACACCTTGACCGAGAACACCTTCATAATCACTTTGTCATTAACTCCATATCCTTTGTTGATGGGCATAGACTTCACGATGAAAAGGCTTGGGTTATCAATCGACACATAGCTGACAGAATATGTCAGGAACACGGATTATCAATTATTGAAAAGCCCGAAAGGAATATTGATACACAGTATCTCACTAATAAGGATAAGAAGGGATACCCGACAAGATATAACATGGTTAAGGATGCAATAGATTATTGCATTGCTAACAGCTATAACTTTACACAATTCAAACAACAATTATGCTCTATGGGCTATAGCTATGATTTCAATATGAATCACACCTATTGGACGGTTACTCCTAAAGGTTACAGTAAACCAATAAGGTTATATCGTTTGGGTGATGACTATACCAATGACCGTATTCAAGAACGCATCAAGGAACACAGTTGGGAACCAAGGACAACACCTTTTGTTAAGCACATCACATATTCCGTTCCCAAAACTGTTGACCTTTTGCGAAGGAAAGGCAGCCTATATAACCTTTATCTTTTCTACTGCTATAAACTTGGTTATCTGCCTGAAAGAAAAAAGAACGCCAAGAACTCATCTCGCCTTCACTATATATACCGTGAGGACTTGATGAAGATTGACAGAATATCTGATGAACTGAAACTGCTTGAGGAACATCACATTGATGATACCGAGCAGTTGTTTTCTTTTAAGGAAAGCGTTGAGGCAGATATTAAGGCACTAACCGATGAACGAGCCGAGCTATATAAAGTGAAACGGCATAAGGATACAGCCGGAGAGAAACGCACAGAGGTTGAAACTCGCATATCGGATATTAACACACGGCTTAAGAAACTTCGTAAGGATGTCCGTATGTGCGATGACATTGCCGAGAGGTCAAAGGTAATAGAGCAAAACATAGAGATAGCAGAGCGTGATGAACAATTAGAACAAACAAAGGAGGTAGAACTTAATGAACGCATCCAGTGATGCTGCCGAACAGGTTGTCAGGTTATCACTTGAAGGCGTTGAGGTTGCAGCCAAAATATCAGGCGAAGCAACAAAGGAACTTATCGTTCTTTTAATCTCAGCGCTGAAGCAGGAACAGAAAACCAAAGGCAAAGCAAGACTTACCAATATGATTAAGTCCGGCAAAGAGTTAAAGGTTTTCCAAATAAGCAACAAGGAACTTGAACAGTTTGTTAAAGAGGCAAAACGCTACGGTGTCCTTTATAGCGTTCTTCGTGATAAGAACAATAAAGACCCAAATGCAACCATTGACATCATTGCTCGTTTGGATGATGCTTCTAAAATCCAAAGGATACAGGAGAAGCTGCAGCTTGCAACCGTTAAGGATAAGGCAGGTATTGTAACAGAAATTCAAAAGAGCAAGGATGAAAAGGAAACAAAGGAAAAGGTTAAACCTGAAAAGACACAGGGACAGCGTGATGCTGAACGCATCTTAGCAAGACCTATTAAGAAGGAGGAGAACCATCGTTCAAACCCCTCCGAGGCGAGGACGGAAAAATCCCCTCCGTCCGAGCGATCCTCAACTTCTACAAAAATGCTCACTGATGAGGGTACTACCAAGAAAGACCGCCCTTCTGTAAGGGAAAAGTTAAAGAACTTTAAGGCACAGATTAATGAGCAGAACGAAATCAGCAGAGAAAAGGAAGTTGCCGAGAGAAAGGCTGAACCAAACCGTGAAACAAAACATACACAACCAAAGCGTAAGCGTGTCAAGAAAGAAAAGGAGAGATAATTTATGACAGCTAATTTTAATGCTAAAACAAAGGACTCAAGACCTCGTTATACCAAAGAGGAATATGCTATTCATAAGCAGGAGGAAAAGGATCAGGTATATCAGACCATTGATGAAATGCTTGACCTCATTTCAAAGGACCCTGACCAGCTTCAGGCATACCTTGATACTCAGGCAAGAATGGACAGATATTCAACCGCCAACGCCCTGCTCATTATGAAGCAGTGTCCCGAAGCAACACAGCTTAAGGACTACAATGACTGGGCTGAATCAAAGGCTCAGATTAAGAAAGGTGCAAAGGCTATTTCTATTCTTGAACCTGTTGAATACACCAGACAAAACGGCACTCAGGGCATTTCCTACAATGTCAAGAAGGTATTTGATGTGTCACAGACTACCTCAAGGAGAATGCCTGCACCGACAGTTGTGCATGATCCTACAAGGATTGTTGCAGCAATGCTTGACACTTCCAATGTGAAGTATGAGATTGTTGAGAATTTTAGCACACCGAATACCCTTGCACACTATGACAACGATAAGGCTACCCTTTATGTCAAAGAAGGCGTGGGTATGGAATACGGCGTATCACTCTTTCAGCAGCTTGCAAGGGAGATGTCCTATGCTGAGATTGCACTTAACAGTGATGCTTTTGACAGAAAGGACGCAAGTATGGCCGCAGGTTGCAGCACATATATGCTTTGCAAGAAATACGGCGTTGATACCAGAGCGATTTCTGTCGGTATTCCTGAAAAGTGGGATTCAATGGAACATTCCGAAATCCGTGCTGAACTCTCAAAGGCAAGACAGGCTATGAGTAATATTCATCAGAATGTCTATGAGGAACTCAACCGTCAGAGGCAGGATAGAGAGCAGGATATTTCCAGATAATCGGAGGTGTCCTAATGAAAGAAGAACGCAACTATGTTGTCCTTGACGATGCAGAGCAAGGCGTAATTATCAACTGTATGGTAGAAAAACGAAACGAGCTTATTCGTGACGGAAAGGATACCGAAATAGTTGACGAAGCCTTGCTTAAGGTTGCTCAGGCACCTAAAAAGAAAGTTAAGGTGATTGAACGAGATGACGAGGCGAGATAACGAAAAGAAATCTCTGATTATCTTATCAATAATCGGTATTATTCTCGTTTCGTGGCTCGGACTGTTCATAGCACCCTACCGTAAGGAAGGACTTGCTGAAATCATAAAGCATTTAAGCGACTTCTTTAACAACCCGTTTCAGATAACAATCACGAAGGACAGCGTAACAACTGTCCTTCTTTTGTTGCTGATTTATGGCTTTGCCGTGTTAGTCGGTATCTCAAATATGAAGAATTACCGACACCGAGAGGAGCACGGTTCAGCCAAATGGGGCAGCATTGAGAAAATCAATAAGAAGTATAAGCAAAAGCCAGATACAAATAACCGTATTTTAACGCAGAATGTAAGGCTCGGATTGAATGCTAAAAAGCACAGACGAAACTTAAATACTCTTGTTTGCGGAGGTTCCGGTTCAGGTAAAACCTTCTTTTACGCTAAACCGAATATCCTTCAGGCAAACACCTCGCTTGTCGTGCTCGATCCTAAAGGCGAAAACGCAAGAAACTGCGGAGGTGTTTTAGAGCAGAACGGATTTGAAGTCAGAATACTTGACCTTGTTAATATGAATCAGAGTCATTGCTACAACCCGTTTGTATATCTGCAAGATGATAATGATGTTCAGAAGCTCGTTACCAACCTGTTTAAGAGCACAACACCAAAGGGAGCGCAGAGCCAGGACCCGTTCTGGGATACGGCTGCTCAAATGCTTTTACTTGCCCTTATCTTTTATCTGCATTATGAAGCACCCGAAGAAGAACAGAACTTTGCTATGGTAATGGAAATGCTTCGTGCAGGCGAAGTGCAGGATGAAGAACACTCGACCTTTAGCCCTCTTGACTTGCTCTTTAATGAGCTTGAAGGCTTTAACCCCTCGCATATTGCAGTTAAGTATTATCATGCTTATCATTCAGGCTCTGCAAAAACGCTGAAGTCAATACAGATTACGCTTGCTTCAAGACTTGAAAAGTTTAATCTTGATGCACTTGCTTCAATGACAAGTACAGATGAACTCGACTTGCCATCAATGGGAGAAAAGAAGGTTGCTTTATTCGCTATCATTCCCGATAACGATACAAGCTTTAATTTTCTTGTTTCTATTCTATATACCCAACTGTTTCAGCAGTTGTTCTATTCAGCCGACCATATTCACGGAGGTTCTTTACCTGTTCCCGTTCACTTTTGTATGGATGAGTTTGCCAATGTATCGCTTCCCGATGACTTTGACAAAATCCTTGCAGTAATGCGTTCAAGAGGCGTATCCGTATCCATTATTATTCAGAATTTGGCTCAGCTCAAGGCGTTGTTTGAAAAGCAATGGGAAAGCATTGTCGGTAACTGCGATGAATTTCTGTATCTCGGCGGTAATGAGCAGTCCACGCACAAGTATGTATCCGAGCTCCTCGGCAAGGAAACTATTGATACCAACACCTTCGGCAGAAGTCTTGGTAGAAACGGTAACTATTCCACAAATTATCAGATTGCAGGCAGAGAGTTAATGACACCCGATGAGGTGCGTATGCTTGATAACCAATATGCAATTCTTTTTATTCGTGGCGAAAGACCGATTATTGACCTGAAATACAATATCTTTAAGCATCCTGCCTTCCATTTGACAGAAGACGGTGGCGGTAAGCCTTACCTTCACGGCGTTGTTGATAAGGATGTTGCAACGATTGTCTTAACGAATATTGATTACAGAGATTTAGACAAATTTGATGTTCCGGACACGGACTTCACTCTTGAATCCGAAGAAACCTTAATTGAGGAATTCAAGAAACTTGAAAAAGAAAAGGAGTAATTAAACTATGAAAAGATTAAATTCACATTCAGACACTCAGTCGATTCACATGAGCAAGAGAGGCAAGCAGCTTTTCGGCGTCTTTGCCGCAGTTATTCTTGTTCTCAGTGCTTTTACCATTACGGCATTTGCTGCCGATGATCCGTTATCGGTAGTAAACAACCTTTCAACCTTTATTTTCGGACTTATCAGAGCAATCGGACTTATTATCCTCGGCTTTGGTATTGTTCAGGTAGGTTTATCTCTTAAATCACACGATCCTTCACAGAGGGCAAACGGCTTGCTTACCCTTGCAGGTGGCGTAGTAATTACCTTTGCGAAGGAAATTCTTAACCTTATTACAGGCTAAAAAATGAATGAGGCAGGCACCGATATGGTGTCTGCCACGATTTAGGAGGTGAACAAATTGGCAAATTGGGTTGTAGATAACCTTGAAAACACACTTGATACTTGGAATACCAAGTTTGACGAAATGTGGAGTTTGCTGACAACTTCACCAAAAGACTTCAAAGGCGGAAGAATATGGGATGTTATCGTTGATATTAACGGTGCTTTGGAAGCAATAGGACTCGGATTACTTGTCCTGTTCTTCGTTATTGGCGTTGTTAAAACCTGCGGTTCGTTTGCAGAAATTAAACGCCCTGAACACGCCTTCCGACTATTCATACGGTTTGCCGTTGCAAAGATAGTCGTCACTTACGGTATGGACTTAATGCTTTCTTTGTTTAAGATTGCACAAGGTATCATATCTTCGATAATGACTACTTCGGGTGTTTCTCAAAGTGCAGGTGCAACGCTGCCGGATGAAATGAAAACGGCAATAGAAGATTGCGGATTTTTTGAGAGCATACCACTATGGGCTGTCACGCTGATAGGAGGACTGTTTGTAACTGTTCTGGCTTTCATTATGATACTGACGGTTTACGGCAGATTTTTCAAAATCTATATGTACACTGCTATGGCTCCCATTCCGCTTTCAACCTTTGCAGGCGAGCCGACACAAAGCGTAGGCAAGTCGTTCTTAAAGAGTTACTGTGCTGTCCTTCTTGAAGGTGGCGTTATTGTTCTTGCCTGCGTAATATTCTCCGTGTATGCTTCCTCCCCACCGGAGGTTGATACAAGTTTGGAAGCTGTATCAATGGTATGGAAATATATCGGAGAATTGGTATTCAATTTACTCGTTCTCGTCGGTGCAGTCAAAATGTCAGACAGAATTATCCACGAAATGATGGGATTATAAGTTAGGAGGAAAGATTAACTATGCAAGTACAAGTTAATAAAGAGTTTCGTGATTACAGCGAATCTATATTCTTTGGGCTGAACTTGCGTCAGCTCATTTTTTCTGCCCTTGCAATCGGTGTAGCAGTAGGTTCATACTTTCTGCTTCGTGACAGATTAAGCACGGAAACGCTTTCGTGGCTCTGTATTATTATGGCAGCACCTTTTGCAATACTCGGCTTTGTTAAGTACAACGGAATGACGGCTGAAAAGTTCGTTTGGGCATATATCAAGTCAGAATTTCTTATGCCAACCGAACTCAAGTTTAAGGGCGAAAACAAATACTACACAATGCTTGAGGAAAGCAATAACAACACAGGAAAGAGAGGTAAGAAGAATGTTCACTCTAAGAAAAATTCTTAAAAGGGACAAGACAAAGTTTGTTGTTCCTAAAAGTGTTCAGGATACTATTCCCGTAAAGGAAATATACAAGGATGGAATATTCCTCGTAGGCGAAAACAGATATTCAAAAACCTTTGCTTTTACAGATGTCAACTACTCTGTTGCAAGCAGAGAGGATCAGGAATCAATCTTTCTCGGCTACTCCGAACTCTTGAACACTTATGATGACGATGCTACAACAAAGCTCACGATATATAACCGCAGAATTAACAAGGTTGATTTTGAGCAGACAATGATGATTCCGTATAATCAGGACAATCTTGACGGTTACAGAAAAGAATACAACCAGATGCTTATGGATAAGGCTTCCGGCGCAAACTCAATCGTTCAGGAAAAGTATTTGACCGTAACGGTAGTTAAGAACACGCTTGAGGAAGCAAAAAAGTATTTCAGCGATATTGAAACCGAGTATTCTGCAAGGCTCAAAAAGATAGGTAGCAAGCTTCGTGATTTGGACGCAGAGGAAAAACTCCATATCATTCACGACTTTTACAGAGCAGACAGCGAGGAAAACTTTTCTTTTAACTTTGATGAATACAGAAAGAAAGGTCATTCCTTTAAGGATGCAATCTGTCCCGACTCATTAGAGTTCAAAAGAGACCATATCCGTATCGGCGATAAATGTGCAAGAGTGCTTTTTCTTCGTGAATATGCCTCTGCTATTCCCGACAGTTTTGTCTCTGATTTAACCGAGCTTGACAATGATTTAATGTTGTCCATTGACATTGTTCCTATTCCTACACACGAGGGAATTAAGCAGGTTGAGAATACCTTACTCGGTATCAATACAGAGATTACAAATTGGAAGCGTAAGCAGAGTTCAAACGGCAACTACGGTGCAGATGTTCCTTATGATATGCAGCAGAGAAAAAAGGAACAGGAAGAACTCCTGCACGACCTTCAGGAGCGTGACCAGAGAATGTTTTTCTGTGTTCTCACAATGGTTATTACTGCTGATACTATTGAGCAGTTAAACATTGAAACGGATACGGTTATAAGAACGGCACAGGCAAAACGCTGCCAGATGGGTAAACTCACATTTCAGCAGTATGACGGTTTAAGAACGGTTCTGCCTTTTGGTGTAAGAGAGATTGAAACGCTCAGAACACTTACTACAGAATCACTCGGAGTATTTATGCCGTTTAAGGTTCAGGATATTCAGCACAACAAAGGTGTATATTACGGCTTAAACCCGATTTCTAAAAACCTTATTCTTATCAACAGAATGGAGCTTCTTAACGGCAACTCATTTATTCTCGGTGTTCCGGGCGGTGGTAAGTCATTCGCTGCAAAGGGAGAAATTGTTAATCAAATTCTTGCCTCGGATGCTGATGTTATCATCATTGACCCAGAAAGAGAATACTCCCCGCTTACAAAGGCTCTCGGTGGAGAAGTTATTAAGATTTCGGCGACATCTAAAAACCATATCAACGCACTTGATATGAACGAGGACTATGCTGACGGCGCTGATCCTATCGTGCTTAAATCAGAGTTCATTATGTCACTTTGTGAACTGCTTATGGGTGGTTCAGGTGTAGCAGCAAATCAAAAGTCAATTATTGACCGTTGTGCCAAGAATGTTTACAGAGATTATGTTGCAAGAGGATATACAGGCAAAACACCTACGCTCAAGGATTTCCGTGAAGAACTCTTAAGACAGCCCGAAATTGAGGCTCACGATATGGCTCTTGCTCTTGAACTTTTCACAAACGGTTCACTTAACACATTTGCTCAAGATACCAATGTTGATACAAACAGTCGTCTTATCTGTTATGACATTCTTGACCTTGGTAAGCAGCTTATGTCAATCGGAATGCTTGTTGTACTTGACAGCATTTTTAACCGTATTGTTGCAAACAGAGCAAGAGGAAGAAAGACTTATGTTTTCATTGATGAGATTTATCTTCTCTTTGCAAATGAGTATTCTGCAAACTTCCTTTTCACTCTTTGGAAGCGTGTTCGTAAGTACGGAGCCTTTGCAACTGGCATTACGCAGAATGTTGAGGACTTGCTCCAGAGCCATACAGCGAGAACGATGCTTTCTAACTCGGAATTTATTGTTATGCTTAATCAGGCAGCAACGGACAGAATTGAACTCGGCAAACTCCTTAATATTTCAGAGGAGGAGTCAAAGTATATTACCAATGTTGATGCAGGTCACGGACTTCTCAAGATTGGTTCATCTCTTGTTCCGTTTGAAAACAAATTCCCGAAGAACTCACTATACAGACTAATGACAACAAAGCCGGGCGAGGGTTAATCCCTTGCCTTTGCTTTATTAAGGAGCGACCAATGAAAAAGACATTAAAGATTATAGTGTTGTTTGTCCTTCTCGGACTGTTTGCCTTCTGTATGGCAAAGATAGCAACACCGCATATTGAAAGTGAAATACAGGAACAGAAATTTGAGGTTCTTACAGAAAAAACAAAAGACACCGAAAATCCACTTGATATGTACCTGGAATTACAGGCACAAAACGAAGACTTTTTCGGTTGGATTAAGATTGATGGAACTCACATTGATTATCCCGTTATGCGAAATTGTAATGATTTCTATTTACGCCACAATTTTCAAAAAGAGTATTCCAAAAGCGGAACTCCGTATATTTCCGAAGGTAGCGAATACAACCGAGATAATATCATTATCTACGGTCATAATATGAAAACCGACACAATGTTTCACGATTTAACAAAGTATGCAGATAAGGACTTTTGTGAAAAGCACAAGATTGTGCATTTTAATACGCCTTTTGAGATTGTTGATTATGAGGTGGTGTACGCTTTCAAAACAGTTGCGTATTCAGAATATGGCTTTGATTACTATTCCTATGACGGCTTCTTAACGGAAGAACAGTTTAACAAATTCAATATTAACTGTGCTTCTTGTGCCCTGTATGATACGGGCAAATCTCTTGAATACGGCGACGAGCTTATTACCCTTTCAACCTGTGAATATTCAAGGTACAATGGTCGTTTCGTAATTGTCGCAAGAAAAATGAGGTGATGTTGTGGAAAGATGGTTTACCCTTGAGCAAAGACGAAGGGTAAAGAAACTAATAACTCAAAAATGTGCGAACTATCAAGATAACAACTGTATTGCTCTTGATTACTATGACGGCTGTCCCTGCATACAGATGATTAACAATAAACTGTACTGTAACTATTTCAGAAACGCTGTACTGCCTAATGACAGTTACCTTGAAAAAGAACTTACAGGAAGCATTAGTAGAGACAGATGTGTAATATGCGGCAAAGTATTTAACAGGACAAATAACCGTCAGCGATATTGCTCGGATTGTGCTAAAAAAAGCAAAAGAGTTGTCAAGGCAAAAAGTGAGCGAAAACGAAGACAAAAACGTGGGCTTTAAGAAACCCCGAAACCCTTTATTTGTGCGGGTTTCGGGACTTTGATTTTGAGGGGTATGTATAGTTTGTTGTCTTACCCTAAAAAACGGGTTCTAAAGGTCCACGCACGGAGGTGAAAAATGGCAAAAGATATTAAGACTGTTGATGTTGTAAAGGATGGTATTAAAACCGTTGACAAGGCTTCCATTGGCGTTGAAAGGATTAAAGATACTACCATCAAGATTAAGAATGAGGGCAAGGATGCTGTGAAGTCCGAAGGACAGGAAAACATCAGTTCTTATGCTTCATCAAAGGTGGAAACTGTCAGCGAGGGTGTAGCAATAGAAGCAGCTCATCAAACTAAGGAAGCAATCAAGAAAGCACCTGAACGCATCAAACGATATAACAGCAGGCGTCAAATCGCCCATGAAAAGTACGAGCTTCAAAAAGAAGTATTTGAAACAGAAAAAAAGGCTTTCAAGGAGGCAAGAGAAAATGTCAAGCAAGCCATTAAGACCGCTGATAGAACCGGTAATGATATCAAGAAAGCTACCAAGACGGCAAAGAAAGGCACAGAGAAAGTTGTCAAAGAAACCACTATCAAAACGGCGCAGGCGGAAATTAAATCAGCAGAAGTCGGTACAAAAGCAACGATAAAAACTGCTGAAACTACTGCAAAAGGCACAGCAAAAGCAACAAAGGTTACTGTGGAAAGTGCAAAGAAGGCGGAGGTTGCTGCTCGTGAAACAATCAAGGCTTCTGCTGCGGCTCTCAAGGCTGCTATGAAAGCAGCTGTTGCCGCAGGAAAAGTAGCAGCAAAAGCAATAGAAGAATTGATTGCAGCCATTGCTGAAGGAGGTTGGGTAGTTTTACTTGTAATCGCCGTTGTTGCCTTAATTGCAGGTATTGTTGCTTCAACATACGGTATTTTCTTTTCTTCTGAGGACTCAGGAACAGGTATTACAATGTCAAGCGTTGTTCAGGAACTCAATATGGAGTTTCTTGATACTGTTGATGCGGAGAAAAACAAAGGCACCTATGACGAAGTATATATAACGGGTAGTCAAGCAAATTGGAAAGACATTATTGCTATTTATGCAATTAAGACCAACACGGATGCTGACAACCCGCAAGAGATAGCAACGATTGATGAAAACAAAAAAGGTATCATATCCGACATCTTTTGGGATATGAATACCATAACTACTCAAACTGAAACAAAAACAGAAGAAAAGGTTGAAACAACCACTGATGAAGAAGGTAATGAGGTTGAAACCGTAACAACGATAACTAAAACTTATCTTACAATAACCATATCATCAAAATCTGCTGAAGATATGATACAGGAATACGGTTTTACTGATGAACAAAAAGCGTTTTTCTACGATTTAACCGATTCTAAAAACGACAAGCTATGGAACGGACTTATCTTTGGTATGAACTCGCTCCAGACAGTTGATATATCTGCAATTACCTTTACAAATGAGGAAGCAGGAGAAGTTCAAAAGAAGGTCGTGTCTATTGCAATCAATTCTTCACAGTACGGCGTTCCGGCTAACAAAGGCTATTGTCAGGCTTGGGTTGCCGATGTGCTTCAAATTGCAGTCGGTACAAGAGGACACGCTGCCTCTGCAGTTGATGCAGGAAGAAAGTGGAGCGTATCAAAAGACTGGTCGCAAATTCAAGTTGGTGCAGCAGTTTACGGATATTCCTCATCACAATGGGGACACGTTGGAATCTATATAGGCGACGGTATGGTGGCTCACAATATCGGTGGAGTCAAAATCGAATCGCTTTCCGATTGGGTTAGCACATACAAAGGTGTATGTTGGGGTTGGGAGCAAGGTATAAACCTTTCGGGCAACCCGGAATACGACTCTATTGGTGGCTTAATGTAATAATTACGGAGAGAATATCCTTCTCTCCGTAAAATATAACAAAGAAACTGTATTAGACAAATATAAACAACGGACTTATTTATGGTAAACATCTTGAAAGTTATTGTTAATTTTGTTATTATTAATATAATAGCGCAACAAGATGTCGAATATTTTTGATGATAACTTTTTTGTGGTTTGATATTGATAAGCTGAGAATAACCAAAGTAAAATAATTATGACAAGACAATCACTACTGTTTGCATTTTCATATACAGTATCCGTTATAGAGATTTTTTCAGCCTTTCGTATATATAAAAGCGAAGACCAGTGCATATTGCTATACACCGGTCAAGCTAAATTATTTAGTAGTACTCTTTTGAGTAAGCTTGAGTTTGCTTTTTGCGCGAGAACGGAGTTCTGAGATTTGATGTCCTACTTTTTTGGGATCATTACTGTCTACCTTGAAGAGCTTGTCTGAAATAGAAGCAGTATTAACATATTCGTTAATATTCTTTATTTCAAACTCTCGTGAAATGTTGTTTAATATCTCATCACAAGCAGCGACAGCTCCCTTATCTAAAAGCAGTGAACAAACATCTCTGTTTTTCATGTTGAGATGAACAGTTAAATTCGCAAAAACCTCAGCTGGCTTCAGTGAAAGCACTTCAATTTCCTGAAGAATAGTGTTGCGCTTCAGTTCAGCATCATTTCTCTGCTTTTCCTTAAGCATTCCAGTAAGTTCTTTTATGGTTTCGTTATCTATAAATGTTTTTTCAGGATTATATGTGTTGTCGGGCGTCATTTCTCCGATTGTGGATGGTTTATCATCGGAATTCGTATGTACCTCGACTGTTTTGTCAAGCCATACCATCCCGAGATCGATCTCGCGAAGATAGTCGTTAACAACATTAGAGCAGATGTTGAAAATATACCATGCTTGACCGTTAAGCGGTTTTGCAAATGCCTTTTCAATATTTTCCATTACTTTAGCAAGGCACTCCATTTCAATGTCTTCTCTTTCATATGAAGAGTTTTCAGTAATAAAACGGACTTTTTCGAGATTTCCGTTCACAACAACACCGTTTTTCTTTTTATGAGTTTTACTCATGAGTACATAATACTTTATGTATCTTTCCGTCGCATAAAACATGTTGGTATATAACAACGGGTCTGCCAAGAGTTCTTCCCTAGTAGTAATGCCTTTTTTGGCGATGGTGTTGAGAGTATTAACAAAGTTGGTGCAATTTTCATTTTTCATGATGGTGTCCCCCTTAAGAATTATTGAAAGTGCTTGTTCACTTTCTATACACCAACATGAAGTAGGTTTTAGTTTTCGTAAATAGTTGTTATTGTTTGATTAGTTTTTTTAGTTTTTTTAGTTTTTTTTTTGGAAAGGAGGGGTGAAAAATGGAAAACAAAGATAATTACCCGTACCTTTGTATAGGTATCTTTTTTAATCTGCTTAATACAATTATTGCCCCTTCACCCTCCCAAAGATTAAAATTACAGGGAGTTAAAAGTCGTGTCCCCGAAAAGGAATTAATGAAAGAATTGTGTTGGGCGTTAACAGGATGGGATTATATTCGTTCTTTAAACATCCAAGGAAGCGAAGTAACAGCAATAAAGCAATGCACGAAGAATAAAACGGCAAATTTTAATTTTGATAGTAGTCAAAAAAGTGGAACAATATGTTCTAGTTTTCGTGAACAATATAAAGACGAAAATGATTATATGAATCTTATAGAACGTATTACCATACTATTTAACGAAGATATTAAACAAGATAAAAGCGATATTGGATACTTTTTCAAAAATCTTATTTGGATTATAAAAAATGATGTCACGATAAATGATGATGTAAAATTTAGGACCACATTCAAGAATGAAGAAGAGATATCAAAGAAAAACATTGGAAACATTACTAGTTTAGAAATACAGCCATTTGTTGCTTCAGTATTAAAATATATTCTCACAAAGACCGACAACACAAACGGAGAAAATACTTTTATATCATGGTCAAGACAAATTGGCTATAAAGGTTCCAAATATGATTTTCGTCTACCGGAAGAAGCTTATGACTTCATTCAAATTGATGTGGATTTTTGTGACTTATCAGAAGAGTCTTGGCAGCAAGGAAAAAATGTCCAACCTGAACCAAGAGTCAAAAAGCCTGTTGGCTCTAGTCCCACAGTTAAGATCGTGGTCCCTTCGGCTGTCAAGGGAACACGCGTTTGGGAAAACCTCGGAGAATCATTCGAACAATTATCTGCGGCGAATGATACTGACGAGGTCGGATATGCTAAATGGCAGATTGTACAAGATATAAACAACATTTTCTCGGATGTAGCATTGAATTTTTTTACAAATAGCCAAGACTCAGACGATTCCAATTGGCAAAATGAATTTAATAAACATAGTCAGAGAATACGAAGTGTAGTAAATAAATATATTGCATTTGTTGATTCACTTAATGAAGACCCTAATTTAATAGATATAAAGAAAGAAGTGCTCTTTTTCAGCTCAGATATTTATCCTATATTTGCAATGTTAAGCGCCCTTTATGCCTACGAAAAAGACGCACTCGAAAAGTCTGGCGAATCAATAGGAAAAGAAGTTCGTCAATCAAGAATAGAACGAATCCAACGGGAACTTAAGTATGCTGAAAAAAGAGTAAAGAAGCAGGAAACGTCAATAAATGGCATGGTAGCCGCTTATGAACACGGTGACGTAAAAAACAGACCATCAATTTAATGGAGGCATAATATGGCACATATAACAGGTTTTGAAAGTCTTGAAAAGATAAAGAAAATATATCCGTGCTTTGATTTGACAACAAGAAAGTTTTCCAATATCAAAGGGACAAAATTTCACGGTGGAATACCGCTTTTATATGATTCGGAAACAAAACGTTTATACATTGATGCAAGCGATACGCACAGTTTGGTTTACGGCTCTACAGGTTCTTTGAAAACAAGAGCGATAGTATCTCCAGGTATAAAAGTACTGGGCTATGCCGGAGAGTCAATGATCATAAATGATCCTAAAGGAGAACTTTTTGCTCGACATGCCGGAGATTTGAAAAAGCAAGGATATAACATAGTTGAGATCAATTTTCGTGACCCAAGTGTAGGAAATTCGTGGAATCCTCTTTACATTCCTTATCAGTTTTATATAAACGGCGATATTGATAAATCAGCGGAATTCATTAACGATATTTCAAATAATTTAATGGTCAGCGACCGCTCCACTGACGATCCTTTTTGGGATTTTTCAGCGTCTGACCTTCTTTACGGCTTAATTCAACTCTTGTTTAGATATTGTAAAGATCATGATGCGCCTATCAACGCAGTAAATATTGGAAACCTCATAGCGTTACGAAGAGCGCTTTTCTCAGGTAAACAGCAAGCACAGAACACAGTTCTATGGAAATATGCCTCAGAAGATGAGCTCGTGGCAGCAAGCCTGTCTGGAAGTGTCTATGCACCGAGAGATACAATGAACAGTATTTTAAGCGTTTTTGATCAAAAAATGCGCTCATTTACTATTCAACCGACACTGTTAGACATGCTTGCAAATAACGATTTTGATATTGCAGGCATTGGCAAGACAAAAACCGCCGTCTTTCTAATTACACCGGATGAAAAGACAAGCTATCATCGACTTGTTTCGATGTTTGTAAAAGAGAGTTATGAATATTTAATATATTTGGCAACACAGACGGAGGACAATAAGGTTGAAAACCGAATCAACTACATTTTAGATGAGTTTTCTTCTCTTCCGCAGATTGCAGATATGCCTTCAATGATAAGCGCTGCAAGAAGTCGTGATATTAGGTTTTTACTTGTTGTACAAAGCCAGTCCTCGCTCAAACAACGCTATTCTGAGGAAGCGGAGACAATAATTTCCAACTGTACTAATTGGATTTTCTTTACAAGCCGTGAATTAAGCCTGCTCAAGGAAATCTCCGAATTATGTGGAACACAAAAAAATCAAATGCCAAATATCAGCGTATATGATTTACAGCATTTAAACAAAGAAAGACGTGAAGCGTTGATTCTGTCCGGGCGGCTTAAACCTGCCAAAGTTAATATGCTTGACATTGACAAATTCGGCGATCGAACATATACACTTCTTTCTCACGAGCATCGCGAACGGCTAAACAGAGAAAAATTGACATTCGAGTTGAGGGAAGATATTAAAAGCAAGTATATTTCACAAATGCCAACCAATCCGTTTCTAGATGGCAATCCCTTTAGTAGTATGTCAACGGATGATTTACATGAAAATACTTCTAAGCCAAAAAACAGTGATGTAGAAGTAGATGATATACTTAAACGAATTGATCAACGCATTGCAGAACTCGAAAAAGAGGAAGCCGAAGAACAGGAAGGTAAGGATTCACCAGATACTACTGACAGTCCTGAATCAAATAACGATAAGAAAGGAGAATAGACAATGAGTGCAGAACGTGAAATAATTATTGAAAACCACGAAGACAATTCCAGCGTAGATGATAATGTTCAGTTTCAGGAATATAAAGTTAATATTCCTGTCAGCAATGCGAGTGTAAAAGCTCAAACTTATTTAGAATATATTTATAAATTGGAGGACGATGATGCACGACAGGATCTATATGATTTGATAAACAAATTTTTGAGTCAAGATCAGCAGTCGGGAGATGCAGATGATTTTCATAATTTCGCTGTAGACCTCGCTCGTCGCGATGAGTATGCACTTGCCTGCCAGATCATTGAATGCGGTTTAAAATTGTTTCCCAAAAATGTGGATTTGCTTTCGGATTATCTTCAATATGGTGTTAGTTGCAACAAGCTAGAGGAATGTAAAAAGATGTACAAGACGCTTGTTAAAATTCCCCGCAGAAGATGGACTTGGCGCGGATTTGCATTTCTTATTGATTATCTTCAATTTTTGGTAGACCGCAGTGATTCCGAAAAAGAGATAGATGCAAAAGAAGAAGAGATGTTATCGGTTGTAAGCGACTTTAAAAAGCAATTCCCCTATAGCGAAGATTCTTACAGAACAGAAGCAAACGTGTATCGTAGTCTAAACATGCCTGACAAAGAGACTGAAGCTTTGAAACAAGCATTGGAGCATCTGCGAATAGCTCCAAAATGTGCACTCAGATATGCTGATATAATGTTTGAACGCGGATTGTATGAGGAAGCTTCAGTAGCTATACGCCGTGCGATAAGTGATGCTACTCAAACACAAACAAGCGTAAACGAAGGTTATCTTTATTATTTGTCTGCTCTATGTAAAATTGCGACTTCACAAAAAACAAATATGGATTTGGATTTGGACGAGGATGCTGTAGAAGCAATTTATTCGGATTTCAATATTGCTCTTTCAAAATTCCAAGATACCAAAAACAGTTATATAGATGTAATACGCACAAAAACCAACACTATAATTAATAAAACAGGCATAGAGGTTGATCCAAAATACGATCTCCTTTGTGAATATCTTGACAATTGATATTTTGGTGAAAGAAATTTTGAGGAAGATATGAGCATTGAAAACAATAAATCTCTCCAACAAGCTTGGTTAAGCGATAGGAAAAAAGAGTGGGAGAATATATCTGAGAGTAAAGACTTTGAGGATGTTTCGTCTTTTTTTCACAACATAATCGACCATGCATCCAAAATTGATGAATCATCCTTGGTCTTGGAGTTCTTACTTTTTCTTGAATCGTGTTATAAAGAAATAAATGGATTTCCAAATATTTTATTTGGACTATATGGTCTTACCTCTTTGGGCCTAAGTGCATATAAAAATCACGAATACCAAAATGCTGAAGTTGCGTTTAGAATTCTTTCAGATAGTGGCGATTCTAACGGCCTAAACAATTATGCCTACATGATGCGCAGAGGTGAAATATCTGACCCAGAAAATAATTCACCGTTAAAGGCTCTCAAAATTCTAAGAGAGGAATTTTGCAACACTGAACCATTTATGTGTATTAATATATCCTTAACCCTTGCTCTTTGTTATGGAACGGATAACGATTGGCATCTTGCGGATGATATAATAAAACTAATACCCAACAATAATGTTTCAGGTGTAATAAACTGGTGGTCAGATATTGAAAATGTCGGAACAACTGAATGTTTAGTAGTTCATTTGTTATTGTTACGAAACAAACTCATTGAAGAAAGTACATTTGGAACAAAAGAGGAAATAATAAAAAAACTAAAGAAAGAAAAATTTAATATACCTAAATGGATTTAGATAATTAAAAACAGAACGCTCTTTGCAAAAGCAGAGAGCGTTCTGTTTTTGTATATTAGACGAAATAAATTAGACATTCAGATAAATTGAATTTGTAAAAATTGGAGAAATTAACCACACATACGTATTAAAAAACGAAACTGCAAAAGGAGGTTTTCTGATGTCTACTATTACTAAAAAATGGGATGAAAAGAAAATTCGCGACATTATCCGTGCACTTGATGAAAAAACCGGACTTAATGGTGCTGCGTATCCCATTAGACTTACTGAGTACCAATCAGATGTTTTGAGTTGTTTAGGTTGCTTCATGGCCGTTGGTAAAAATAAAGGATTTAAGTTTGCCATTGATTATTTTAACGATCCTTTTACCAAAGAAGCTGAAGTGATAGATATAATCCGTCATGAGTATGCACATTATTATACTGATACTGTACAACTTTATAGATATATTAATTATTCACATAGCGAACGTTCACACGGAGATGCATGGAAATGGGCATGCATAATGGTCGGAGCAGAACCCAAGCGTTACCATGATGTGGAATCGTTCAAGGATAAAAACTGGTCCATTGATGAAGCAAAAGCTGCGTATAGAGCCGATGACGTGCCTGAATTTAATATACGCAGGGCTATTAGATTCGGAGGGTCGTTAACAACTAATGCAAAGAAATTATCTTGGATTTTATTAAATGATAAAATGGGTTGAGCGAATGCTTATTATGAACCCGGTGACGAAGTTCTCCATCCCAAAAGGGGCTTTGGAGTTGTCGATGATGCAATTCCCTGTGGATACTATGGACAAAAGGTGTATGTTGTTTTTGATGATCATACCGATGGCGTATTTAAAACAGAAGAATTATGCAAAGTTATTGATGGGGTTGTTATTCCATACAGTACGAAAAAACGATAATAGAAACTCTATTGTGACTTCAATGTCGCAAAAAATGGAGATTTTGGAAGTAGTTTCGTATGTAAGAATGGGAACGACCCAATATTCAAATTTCAAATGAGAAAGGATGAAAAGAATGAACAAATATGAATTTAAAGCGACCAATCTTATTGCAGAGGTTTTTGAAGAGCATGGAGTAAAGTTTGATGTGAAAAATGCACATGGGTTTGAAACTATTGTAGCCGGATTTCCCATTGATGGTGGACCTCTTATTACCGAAGAATTCATTAGTAATAGTAATGATAATGATGTAGCAGTAAGAGTTTTTCGCATTGTAACAAACACTCCTGAAGCCAGGAGAACCCGTGCAATGGAGGCGTGTAATATCTTAAACAAAGAGGTGCGTTGTTTAGAATTTACCATTGATGATGATGGTGACGTTAATGCTTCATATGACTTTTTGAACAGCACTCCCGATGAAGCAGTGGGAGAAATGGCTCTTGAAATATTTGTACGAACAATGAAAATTCTTGATGACCGATTTTGTGTATTGATGAAGGCAATTTACACAAACGAAGAACTCAATCAAGAAGAGAAGAAACGCAAACTGGAACTTCTTCGCAGATTTCAGGCTGCTCTTAAGGAGGCAGAGGACAGGAATGACGATGGAGAAGCTAACGACGAAGAGCTTGACAATTTCGCCTCGTGGTTAGCTGACGAAGTTGCTAGTTAAACAGCATAAAATTCCCGCCCGATGAGGTTAGTTGGCGTCTAACCGAAACTATGGCAGTATTATTGCTGTCATGGTCGCGGGGAGCCATCCGCTTAATAAATAATGTAAATAGGAGGTATTGACAATGTCAAACTACAACTATGGCGATTACGAAGAAGTCGCTCCCGAAAACATCAATGAATCTCATATGCCTGTTTTAATCGCAGGTGATATTTCAGGAAGCATGGCGGGTTTACCTATTCAAAATGTTAACAAGTCAATCAACCGCTTCTCCAGTGATGTTTGTAAGGATTCAAAAGCAGCAGCAAGGGTCGATGTTGCAGTGATTGGATTTAACGATGCTCCTCATATCGAGCAAAATTGGCGACCAATTACTGAAATGAACCCCGTAGAATTCACTGCTGGAGGTGGCACTAACATTTCTGCAGCTCTTGAGAAAGGTGTAAATATGCTTCGCGATAGAGGTCACCTTTATGAAGATGTTGGCATCGATGTAAAAATGCCTTATCTAATTCTTATTACTGATGGTTATGGCGGTGATGTTACCGAGATAGCTGAAGTTATCAAGCAGCGCACGGCTGACCGTAAAATGAAGCTGTGGGTTCTTGCAGTTAAGGGCTATGATAAAGCAACTGTCGCTCAGTTAACAGATGGTAAACGAGTATTTGAATTAGTTAATGAAGACGGATATGATTTTACTGAATTCTTTGACTTTATGGCAGTTAGTGTAAAAGCCGTTTCAACTAGCGCACCCGGTCAGGACACTGTTAACGTAAAATCAAACATTGGTCGAGATGGTTCTAATTGTCGTGTTCCCGACCTTGATGCATGGCTTAATGATTGATATGATGCTGTGATTCTGACTGAACCAAACTTGTTCAGCCAGAATCACATAAACGGAGGTTCACTATGATTATTTATAAAAGTAACATGGCCGGTCCATACCATATTGAAAATGGGCTGCCTTGTCAGGACTCATATGCGGTCCTTCAAAGTGAGAACTTTTGCGTTTTAGCTGTAACTGATGGTTTAGGAAGTGAATTATATTCTGATATTGGTGCTTCCGAGGCCGCTAGTTCCGCTGTCAATTATTGCTCAGAGAATTTATCCGTTAATATGGCTTTTGAGGACATTAAAAAAGTTATGAACAATGCCCTTGTATGTGCATATAAAGCTGTACTTGAAAGAGCTGCGTGTGATAATAATGACCCAGATGAATACGATACAACCATGTGTTTGGCTGTTTATGACGGTGAACACCTGTACTATGCGCAATCGGGTGACAGCGGGCTTATAGCATTACTGCAAAACGGAGAATACTACCGAGTTACATCTCAACAGCGAGATGATGAAGGAAGGGTGTATCCACTGTGTTGGGGTCCGGATAAATGGGAATTTGGATGTGTTAAGTCACCCGTTTCTGCTTTTATGCTGATGACTGACGGAGTCTTTGAACAGATGTGTCCCCCGATTATGCGAAATCGCGATATTGATATCAATGTTCCTCTTGCCAGAAAGTTTATGGATCACTTTAATGCAACTGAAAATGATATATTTGATATTGAAAAGTGGGCACATGAATACCTTGAACACTATCCGAGATATCTTCTTGATGACGATAAAACTATACTTGTGCTAATTAACACCGAGCGAAAGCCTAAAGAAATGGATGAAGCTTATTATGCAATTCCCGATTGGGAATCCATGAAAACTGAGGCTTTAGAAAAACTATATAACAATTCCGAGGAACCTGATAATCAGGATGGTGAAAGAATTGATTCAAATAGTACATCGATAGAGTCAGAAATGTATATTAGCAAAGACGATGAAACATTAACCGACAAGAAACCCATTTCAAAAAACAGAATAGAAGCACAAAACAGTGTTGCGAATAATAGCATTGGTGAAAAAATATCAGACGCACAAAATCAATATGATTCTCAGAAAACGGGTGATACTGAAACAGCACATTCTTCAGCTATAAATGACGTAAAAAAAAACGACTGTTCAACATAACTATAAGCCGAAAATTTAATACATTTGTAATTATCGGCCTTTTTCTGTTCGGACTTGTGTCATGGCTCTTAAAGTCAGTCATTCAAAAGCATGTGGCAGTTAGTGCTATAGGCATAATGTTAGTGTGTTTCTTTGCAAATGCATCTGTCCTGCTGCCATCTTCAAGCATTTTCATTGTGGTTGAATACTCTATGATAATTAATCCACTTCTTGTAGCGCTTTGCGGAGCAATCGGCTCATCACTTGGAGAACTAACAGGATTCTATTTAGGAAGATGTGGAACATCTGTCATTCCAAAAAAAATCACAATATGGATACAAGAAAAGATGTCATGTCATAAATACTTAGTTGTGTTTTTATTCTCTGTGTTGCCTTTGCCAATTTTTGATATAGTCGGAATTCTTTCAGGGGCGACAAAAATGAATGCTTTGAAGTTTTTAGGAATATGTTTCGTCGGAAAACTGATCAAGATGTTATGTTATGTTTGGTTGATGCACGAAATGGTGCTATTTGTTTAAAAAGGAGGAATCAATGATGAATACGGTTGATTATGCCTATACAAAAGGAAAAACAAAACTTAAGCTTTCCTTTTTAGGCTCGGGAGGAGAAGGTTCAGTTTATGAAATTGTTGGATACCCTAACCGAGTTGCAAAGATCTATCATGACGAATCGAACTTTCAAAAAAAAGAACGGGAAGCCAAAATAAATGCCATGGTGGCAATCAGCCAAAACTTTAATTTTAAAAGTGCAAGCCTTTCTAACGATATAGCTTGGCCATTGGCTCCTCTCTATGATGTCAATGGAAATTTTATTGGTTTTGGAATGGATCGAATTCCAGCTACAACCGAACTTGATGACTTATATGTTTATCCTACAAAAAACAATGCAACTGTAACAATTAAGGATCGAGTTACATGTTTAATTAGTCTTTGTGATGTTATTGAAAGACTGCATAAGATTGATCAGGTATTTGGAGACTTTAATCCAAATAATATCAAAATCAAATCCGATTGGACAGTGAGTTTTGTTGATGCTGACTCATACCATGTAAATAATAAAGGGAATGTGTACCGATGTGTTGTTTGTGCACCCGGATATGTAGCTCCAGAGGTGATACGTGCTTGTAAAGGCACAACTTATGCACAGTGCAAGTATACAACGTTTACAAAAGAAACCGACCGTTTTGCACTTGCTATTCACATCTTTAGAATGCTGATGAACGGATGTCACCCGTTTACCTGCGAAAGACATGTAACGCGAGTCGGTTCAGCACCTGCACCTAAGTCAACTGACAAGAGGGTAGAAACTGGAGAAACTCCATTTTTCAAATCTGTTCCAAACTGTGTTGCACCTCAATATGCACCTGACATTAACTCACTTCCATTATATCTTAGAGATTTATTTAGAAAGGCGTTTATTGAGGGACATACTGAACCATCTAAAAGACCTTCTGCTTCTGAATGGAAAAGAGCGTTAATTAAATACAATTCTGAATTAATTGAATGTAAGAGCAATCATTTGCACTTTTATTGGAAGGGAGACCATTCTTGTCCATATTGCGAAGCTGATCGCAGATACAATCAAAAAATCGGTCTCGTCCCTGCAAAGAGTATATCAAAAAAGACGATTATTAATACAAACAACTGTACACAATCTTCAAAAAACAAAACCAATACTAATAGCACTTACAAATCAAAGAAGGTTGCATCAACTGCCACGGCTGTTTCATCTCGAACAAATCGCTTGAACTCGGGGCTTTTTTGGAGCATTACACTCACAATCACTATAATCATGCAGGTGTTATTAGGGCTGTATGCACTACCAGAAATCTATAGTGAAGTATTTGATAATGAGACGATAGCAATAATTGGGGTTATAGGCAGTTTGGTGTCAGGCATAGTTGGTTCAATACTATTCAATTGTCTATGGGCCCCGGGTAAGTATAAAGGCTCGTATTCATGGTGGGAATATCTCTTATCAGTTTTAACTGCATTTGGGTTCACCGTTGGATTTGGTGTTGTTATGGGGTTAGTAATTCTTATCGCAATTGCCTTGTTTTATTTGTTGGTTGGTGCTGCAATCATTGCAATAATTATAGGCATACTTTCAGGAGGTTAAATATGAAAGATAAGATTATTAGAAAACTAATTAAAGATTTGGGATACTCTAATTCCGTTGCTAATAAAACTGCAGACGATTTGTGCAAATTAAAGTATCCCGATTTAAACGACGGACTTAAGAATTGGCTTAATACGAATGCGCACACAATGATAATCGACGGAAAATATTCGACTCATATTCTCACAGAAAAATACAATATGACCTATCCTGCCGCTTTAATCTTTTTGGATTGGTACAGAACCGACCCAAAAACCGCCGCATCAGTGCTGAAAATGCGTATGTAAAGGCGGTGATGAAGTGACCTATAAAGAAAGCCTTATGCTTATTGGAGATGAATGGGCAACATTAAGTGATGATAAAAAAATAGAAGTATTACAATCAATAGAAAATCACATGGCATTCGAATCGAACCGTATGTCTGTACCTGTGGAAGGCAAATTTCTTTATACTGGGACCGACGGAATAGTGTTAGGAGAATATGATCCTGGCAAAGGATGTATTTACGTTAACACTTCTCAATTCGATTCAGAGTCTATGTATGGAAAGGATTCTTCGACCTTAGTTACAACGTGCCTGCACGAGGGTCGACACGCATATCAACACCAAGTTGCAAATGGAACAGTTGCACATGACAATCTAGAAGAAGCAGAAGTATGGCGGGAAAACTTAAATGGTGAAAATTATATATCGTTTGAAGACAATCCTAGAGGATACTTTGAACAGCCGGTGGAAGTAGACGCAAGAGACTTTGCAAGCAATCGTTATAATGAGCTGTTATCGGAGCGACAAGTAGAAATCGAACATCAAACGGACTACCATTGTGCAAAAAATGTATTTGAAGAACAAATCAGCAATGCAGAAAACGGCGAATCAAATCTAGCAGCAGATTACCACCAGGTTGATGACCTTAACAAGTCACAAGAATTATCTTCAGTTGCGAATACAGAGGAAACAATCCATCAGTAAGAATATGGAGATTCGATTCGCTATCCCGTATATAAACTTTAGATAATTCCGATGAAAGGATTGAACCAAAATGATTATTCGTAAAACAATGCTATATGGTAATTCCGTGAACGATAACGCTTTAACTGCACTTTGCTCTAAACCACTAATTATTATCCCGGGTGTTACAAATGGGAAACAAACCTTTGTTGGATTCACTGAAGACACGCTCCATATGCATACTCTATTTATGGGCGGAACAGGTTCCGGAAAAACGAATACATTCTGTCATCTTATACCGCAGTTGCAAAGAAAAATGACAAACAATGATGTCATGTTGGTATTTGATTCTAAACAAGATTTTGAGCAATTTCACAGAGAAGATGATTATGTAATCAGCTATCGAGCTCAGAGTAAAGGTGAAAAAGAAACCTGGAACCTGTTTCGTGATGTTATAGCAGACGGATGGGAAAAAGAAAGTATCATTATGAATGCAGATGAAATAGCGGACGTTATTTTTTCAAAGGCAATAAACGAGAGTTCCCAACCGTTCTTTCCAAGAGCCGCAAAAGATATCTTTGCCGCAATCATTAAGGGAATGTGTTTCATTGGAATCACCGACAAAGATTACAGAATTAATTATATGAATAACAAAGCTCTAATTAAGTATCTTACAGCTTTAAATGCAGAAAAACTGCATGCATTTTTAACAAATATACCAGAACTTGCAGGTGTGCTTAAGTATATAGGTAATGGAAAATCAGAGCAAGCCCTTGGAGTATTTGCGGAACTCCAATCTGTAGTTGGACACATCTTTACAAGAAATTTTGCTGAAGATGGTCGTTTTTCAATAAGGAAAACGGTTCAACAAAAAAATGGTCGTACGCTATTTATAGAATATGATCCTTCAAGAGGAGTGTCTTTGCGCCCAATATATCAGTTGCTTGTTGACCTGTTTTTAAAAGAAGCCTTAACTCCAAAAGACGGTACAAAAGGTAATGTATTCGTTATTTGTGATGAACTGAAAATGCTTCCCTTTCTTAATCATCTTGAAGATGCACTAAATTTTGGTAGATCGCTTGGGGTTTCAGTTATTGCCGGCATTCAGAGTATGGAACAATTATATGAAGTATATGGAGAATACGGTGGCAAAAACATTGCTTCCGCGTTTCAGACGGTATTTTGTTTTCATACAAATGACGTTGCTTCTCGGCAGTACATAAAAGGAATGTTTGGAGAAAACAAATCGGTTATTCAATATATGACGCCTTCTGGAAAAACCATTGAAGAACAACACAGTGGATATAGTGTTGAAGATTGGGATATAACGAACCTAAATAAAGGAGAGGCCATAGTCGGCATGCCATATCAATTGCCATTTAAGATTAAAATAAAAAAATATGGAGGATAGGAAAAATGGGTGGAAAAGTCAACACTGTTTTGTCATTGGTCGCTGCACTAATAGACCGTTCCAATCGTAAAAAAGCGAGAAAAAGAATAAACTTGCTAAACGAACAAAACCGAAACATTCAAATGCTTGGAAGCTCAACTACAGAACATATTATCCCTAGTAATTACCAAATGGGTAATATAAGCATTTCCGGAGGTACTACAGATATTCGAAATGCATTAATAATTCAAAATTGCAAGCAAAGCGTATCATTGGGGGTTCCAACAATAATAATACATGAAGGCAACTATCTTTTAGAACAACTATTGCAATCTACATTTTCAAATCATCGATATTTGAGAATAATTAACCCTAATAACCCATATTATGAGCCGCTCTTTAGATTAAGCGACATGGAGATTGGTCATTTCATATCTGATTCTTCCTTAAAAGAACACAAAATCGGATCAAATGGTGCATTATATGTAAGTGCACTCTCGACTATTCTTCGCAAAAAGGGTATAACACCATACACCAGAATGTTTGCAAACTGTCCCCATGGTTCTATTAACAATTTAATTGTAAATATGGAAAACTCTGGTATCATATCCGCAAATGAAGCTGATAAATTAAGAAACGAAGTATTGTTGGGAATAAAAGAGCAAGCTGAAGTTGAGTATTTTTTTCAACAAACAGAACTTGAATCTCCTATTTTAGCATGGAAAAGCAATCTTTCAAAATGCACTTCCGTTTCTGAATGCATTTTGAGGAACGGAATCATGTCTTTAGATATTTCCAGTTGTGGAAACCAGAATCAATTATCGTTAATATCTACTGAAATTAATAATTGTAAAAGAACAGGAACACAATTTAGAATAATTGTTGATGCGGTATCATTTTATGGAAATGACAAATTAATTCAAGTTCTAAAAAACACGTCGGGTTCAGCCTCATGGACTATTTCATCTCCAGACATTGACTGTATGCTTGGAAATACTCCGGGAGAACTTGCCACTTGGTTGGCTTTGTCACACAGAGCAATACTGTTTTCACATGGAATTAAAACATGTGAATTATTATCTGCTGAATTAGGAGAATATGAACATATAGATGTAGTTGAGTCGCATGCAGGAAACAATAATATCGGAAGGATTGGCTATCATTATGGTGCTAATTCTAGTTTTAGCACATCTGAAAAAAGGAAACGAGTTATTAAACCTGAAGAAATCGAATCTCTTGAAAGCAACGAATTCATTATGCTAGATAATTATACAGCGACAATTAGCAAAGGGACATTGGTTTAAAATGGAGACAATGAAAGACTTTAATAATAGTTTGGCTGGCTACATTGCAAAAAACCAATACAGATACTACTACACCACTCTCTCAGTCAAAATGCAAAATGCTTATAGTATTTTGCTTGATGGATATTTGAAGCACAAAAGAGATATCAAGGTTAATGTAGGTAATATCGAAGACGCTTGGTTAGTTCATAGAGCGCTTTGTTATGATGTTCCAGAATTGTTTTTTATCAAATCAATCAAGGCAGCTTTTAATCCAGTAAACACAACGGTTACTGTCTACCCGGAATACCGTTTCGATTATGAGACTTGTATTAGCATTATTAAGAACATGGAACAACAAACAAAGCCTTTAATAAAAAAAATATCAATGTTTTCAGAACAAGAGAAGGTTAAGGCAATACACGATTACATAGTAGAAACAGTTACATATAAAGATTTAGACGCTCCATATAGTCATGAAGCTCCAGGAGCTATTCTATATGGCATTGCAGTATGCGAAGGGATTTCGAAAGCATTCAAGTTTTTAGCAGATAGAGCAAATATCAACTCCATAGTCCTTATCGGAGAAGCAGTAGACGGAGGAACTTATCGTACGGCAAACGAATCTGGTCATGCTTGGAATATTGCAGTTATAAATTCCGTATCTTATCACATTGATGTAACCTTTGATTACTCACTTTCAAAAGGAAAAACTATCCGTTACGATTATTATCTTTTATCCGATAATCAAATACAAAATGATCATAAATTTAAACCTACTTTTAATTGTCGTTGCGATTACGAACACTATATATCAAACGGACACTACGCAGATAGCAGAAAAAAACTTCAACATCTTGTAAAAAATGAACTAAAAGTAGGAGGAAAACCACTTGTAATCAAAGTTCCAAATGTTTTTGAAAGCGAAAAACAAGCATCCGAATTATTATTGCAAATCGTCGTATCTGCAATTCCCATGTCATATAAACTAAAGTCTACAGTTTCTTTATCGTACAACTGGATGCGAATGATTTATCAAATCGAATTAAGCTGCTAAAAACATCTCTAATTAATGAAACAATAAATAGCGTTAAACAATTTAAAGGTTAATTGCTGTGCTAATTAAAATCCCGATTCATGATTTATCGATGATGCGATAACAGAATCGGGATTTTTGATGTCCTAAAAGCCCTGAAACGGGTGCAACAATAAAAACCTCTTGGAGAAAAATAGTGTTACTGCGTATTTATAAATAACAACTCAGAAAAGGGTGATAAAAATGAAAACTATTCAAGATTACGATTTTTCCTGCGTAGCAAATCACAGAGCTGAAAACATCGAACAAATGCCTCACTCACTACTAATTGCTTCTGAAAAGAAAATCTATGTTCCCGAAAATAGAATTATTCTGTTGGACCAAATGAGTGAACAAGAATCTCAAATTATAAACAGAATAGTATTTTAATTGACTAATAATGCTGAAATTAATATGCACATTTTGACAAAATGGAGATTTTCTTGATGCTCCGTATATATAGATGAAGAGAATAATAGTTTTTCAAATCAAGGTTCAACTAAATTGCTCAATATTAAAATACAAAAGGAGAAAACCAAATGATTAGAGATCCAAACATTGTTGTTACACATAATGGAGAGGCACAAATGGTAACGCCGAGAGACAACCTCTATATTAAGAACCGAATGGTTTTTTTGACAGGAGAAATTGATCAAGATTTATCCTTATCAATTATTTCACAGTTATTATATTTAGATAATGAGTCAAATGAAGATATTGTGCTCGTTATCAATTCGGGCGGAGGCAGTATTAGTGATGGCTTTGCAATTCTTGATGTCATGAACAGTCTAGATTCTGATGTGGAAACAGTGTGTTCTGGAATGTGTGCAAGCATGGCAGCAATTTTACTTGCCGGTGGTACTAAAGGGAAGCGAAAGGCGTATAAAAACGCAGAGGTAATGATACATCAGCCACTTGGAGGTATTAAGGGTCAAGCAAGCGACATCGAGTTGACTGCAAAACATATCTTAAGCAGAAAAGATGCGCTTAACACCTTGCTTGCTGAAAGCTGTTGTAAAGAAAAAAACATTATTGCCACAGATACTGACAGAGATAACTGGATGACAGCAGCAGAAGCATTAGAGTATGGGCTAATTGATGAGATTATTTAAGGAGGTAAACCATGATTCGTGATATTAAGGAACCTGCAGGACTTGACTCTGTTAAATGCACCGTTAAAAACATCTGTAGCGAAGCCGCAAAATATAGATTCCGCCATCCTGCAAGCATGATTATTTATCTTAATGAAAAGCAAGGGCGCAGCACCGTTGCTGAATATATCACAGATATGTTCTTTGTTCACAAGGTAATGGATTTTTCAATGTCCAGAAGTGAGTTTATTGAGCTTGATTTCAATGGAGAGTATAAACAATTCAATGACTGCATGAAACAAGTTAACGATGCAGCCGATTATACAAACGATGACAAATATTCAAATGTTCTCGTTGAAACAGGCATCAACAACCTTTCTAAGCATCTCGGCGAACAGCACGTTGATGATTATTTAAATCATGTTGAAACAATGTCTAAAACTGCTGTACTTGTGATTTTTGTTAGCGAAAACCCTAATTCAAAAGAAAGTCAGCTCATAGATAGAATTAAAGAAGTACTTCCTTTTGCCAATATAATCAAGCCACATGAATATAGTGTGGAAGATTATTGCAAAGTCATAAAGGAAAAACTTTGCGATTATGGCGTTATTGTTCCTAAAAACACACCGTTAAATGAGATCGTAAAGAAATCAATGAATAAAGATAAGTCTTTCAATATGAAAGATGCATGCTTAATTGCCGAGGAACTATTTCTTGGTTCAAAACTAGTAAATGGGAAACTGAAGGTTGATGTTTCAGCAATTAATTCGCCCAAAACAGACAGGGTAATAGGAGGAAAATCATGAGCAGATATGAAAGGTTCTCTGAAGAGAAAGAGCTAAATAAAAACTTTCCATTAGCGGGTAAAGGGGTAAGCGGATTACCCGTTTACTATGATAAGAAACGACAGCTACACTGTGATCCGGGACCAGCGCATGCACTTATTACAGCTACAACTGGCTATGGTAAAACATATGGTGTATCATTATCAGCTATCATGAGATGTATTGAGGCAACTGAAAGCTTTGTTGTTATTGATTCAAAGAAAGATGCACTTAGGCACACATTTAATGCCGTTCCGGAAAATTATCAAAAATTTGTTTTCGATTTTAGCAAGCCTGCCGAATCTCCTGACAAGTGGAATCCGCTTGAATTAATTCGTGTTCAATTAACCTCATCCGATATTACAGAACAGGACCTTGGATACGAAAATCTTAATGCGTTCACAGTTGGCTTGCCCGATAAAGATAAGGATTCATTTTGGCCAAATAGTTCCACAGAATTATTAACTGGAACTGCAGAAGCGTTAATTGAATCATCAAACGATCCTCGCGAGGTTCACATGGGGAGTATTTGCAGAATTCTTAGGGACGGCAACGAAAGATTTGGCGGAAATATTCTTCTTAAAAGTTTTTATGACTCGTTGTCCGATGATTCACTTGCGAAGCAACATCTTGGTACTTTTGTGAATGCTCCAAATGATACTAGAAACTCTATCTATGCTGTAACTTCAACAGCTTTATCGGTGTTCACAAGAAGCAGAGGCTTATTGCAAATGATTTCTCAAGATACAATTGACATTGCTCACCTTGATAATAGCGAGTCTCCAGTTGCCATTTATATATGTTTACCTGATGAAAACAATGTACATGCGAAATTGGCGGGGTGTTTAATTCAACAATTATCGCAGCAATTTATTAAATTAGCTCGTTCTCAGCCTGATGGAAAGCTGAAAAATCGAATTAGCTTTATTTTAGAGGAATTAGGTTCTATTGGAGGTTCAATTCCAAATTTAGCAAACCTCATGACAGCCGGTCGCTCTCGAGGAATAAGAATGGTCCTTATATTGCAGAGTTTATCTCAACTTGATGCTATCTATGGTGAATCTGCAGAAGCAATTAAAAACTGTATCGGTATTACATATAGTTTTTCAAACAACAACTTAGATACGCTTAAAGAATTCAGCGAAAAATGCGGTTATTGTAATGACAAAGATTTGTTAATAACTCCTACACAGCTTTCAGCAATGCCTCCTCTACAGTGCCTTGTTATTCTTTACAACAGATATAAATTCATCAGTAAATTTGAATTCTTTACTGATGTCTATAAAGTGGAAGAATATACTCCGTCAGGTCAAGAAAGAGAAAAAATTGAAAAAGCAGTTAATTCAATTAAGTATTTCAATATTAAGGAGTATGTAAAAAAAGCAAGGGAGAGAGCGCAAGTGGAAGCAATAAGAAAGAATAACGAGTTAAATCCATTTGCACAGCCGCACAGTCTTCCCTCTTCTTGTCCTAGCGATCCAATAATGCCTGATGATATAGACATAGAGGAGTTAGTGAAAAAAATAGATGAGGAAATCGCCAAAAGAGAAAGAGAAATTGAAAGTGAGAGAAATGATGAATAGCGAAATGTTAAACGGGTTAATTGAAGAACAAGACGGCAGGAACATTAAAGTCCCCATAAAGGACATTTTGGATGAATGTATAGCATTTAATGAATGCAGCTATCCTATCGAAACAACTTTTCTCATTCGTCGGTTTTCTATAAGCGGTTTGAATTTAGGCTATTATACACCGGAAGACCTTCCGGTAATAGTTAACCGATTTTGTTCAAAAATCCGCTGCATAAAATATGACTATAATATTGGAACCGACAATAGTGTTAAACACTATTCAATTAAGAACGGCACATTGTATTTGTCTGAAGAATTGGAGTCCATTAATCCTTACTTGTTTGAAATTTCAGCATTTGCAGCATTTTTTGAAGTCATATCTGATGCGGATGTATATCATGAACATGAAATCTTTAAAACTGTTCTTTCATATATGGCCGGTGAAAAATTCTTAAATATGGACAAGAATGATTCGCGAATAATAATGCCTAAAACTGAAGAAATTGTTTGTGGGCAATATAAGTATGAACTTAGAGCGGGATACACATTTTTCAACCTTCCAATTGTTTTAGTGAAGCAGTTGTTTATTGCACTACATAAAAACGAAAACATTCTTATTAGAAACTCACTGTTAGGAAACTTTACAAAAGACACGGTAGATGAATTGGTCAATGACAACAAACAAGTATCAATGTTGATATCTGTTGTTGATGTGATTACTCGCTCATACATTAATCAAGAATATGAAGAAGCAAACAAGTTGTTGTTTAAATATCAAAAAATAATCAACTTACTTTTCAAAAAGGTAGATCAAGATTATTTAGCCTTTTGTGCTCTTATTCTGACAGATGAGTGGAGAAGTTCCCTTATGAAAGCCATGGAAGAAAGACTAAACTCGCAATAAAGGCGTTGATCGTTTAGATATAAATGTTTACCCATAATTGTCTTATCTTAATATTATCCGTTTCATAGGTCTCTTTGATATAGACAAATGAAACGGATTTTTGCCAACAACTATAATTAAATAAAAACTGGAGAAAGTCAATTGCGATACGTATACAAGAACAAGGAAACTTGAATTGAACATAAAATGCAGCTCGTTAATTAACTGTATTATGAAGGTGTTTTGCTATATAAGCAATTATTATTATAAAATTCACATAAAGAGGAAAGGACAAGAAATATCTATGGGACTAAACGAGATAATAAAAGTTACTGATGAAATTGTTATAACACTTGCGAGTCCGTTAGCCGTTCCTTATTTAGACGAATTCATTGTTAATCTATTAGGACGAGATTACATGTTCAAATATCGTTACCGTTGCGCTCCAAGAAAAATAGAATTTGATGAATACTCGGGGAAAAAGCACATCCCCGATAAGGATCGTTATGGAGGCATGCATCTTCGCAATACAAAAACCTATGGCACAAGCCGTATGTCCGCGCTTGCAATTTTGGAACATTTAATAAATAACCGTCCTATAATAGTTTATGACAATAAATGGAACGGCGAGCGTAGCGTTAATGAAAAAGAAACGCACTTAGCTAATGAAAAGGCTAAGGCAATTGTTGATGAATTTGAACGCTGGATTTTTGAGAGTTTAAAGCGCAGAAATGAGATTAGAGAGGTTTTTTATAAAAAGTACAATATAACTGATAGATGCAGTTTTGATGGTTCTGCACTTGTTTTTCCCGAAATAGCAGAAGATTTTGAGTTAAGACCTTACCAAAAAGATGCAGTCGCAGCAATTCTTGAAAATGGCGAATCAATCGATTCAAGAAACAAGATTCTTTGTCATACTGTTGGAGCAGGAAAAACAGCAATTGTTATTGCAGCTTGCATGGAATTGAAACAGGCGCATATATCCGAAAAAAACCTTATCATTGTACCAAAAGACATACTGAATCAGTGGAGTACGATGTTTAAGAGCATCTATCCTAACGCAAATGTGCTCGTAATTGCACCGAGTGATTTTACTCCGTCAAAGCGAAACAAAGTGCTTCAACAAATTCGAGATACAGATTCAGATGCAGTTATTATGTCAAAGAGCAGTTTTGATATGATCGCTCTTTCAAAACAGTTTCTCATTAATGAAACAGAACAAAAGATCAGAGATTTAAATAATAAGCAGGCAAAGATTATTGCAAGTGGCAAAAGGCCTTCGTCAAAACTGATGAAAGATCGAAGGAAGTTGTCAGATGTGCTTGTTAAAATCAGTGCGAAAGAGCAAAGCAATGCTATTTGTTTCGATGAACTTGGTATAACTAAGCTCTTTGTCGATGAGAGCCAAAGTTACAAAAACCTTCCTCTTGCCTCGTCACTTAAGGTAAAAGGTTTTTCAGGAGCCGGCAGTAAAAAGTGTGCTGATATGCTTAGAAAAGCAAGATGCGTACAAACAAACGGTGGAGGAGTTGTCTTTGCAACCGGAACTCCATTAAATAATTCATTAGCAGAATTGTTCGTATTACAGACATACCTTCAGCCTGAACTTCTTATTAAGACAGGCAACGAAGATTTTGATACCTGGGTTTCAAATTTCGCTGAAATAACAGAAGATCTTGAAATTGATGTGACTACAAGTAAATTTGTACCCACACGAAGATTGAGCAAGTTTAACAATTTAAAGCTTCTTACAGAACAATTCTCGCAAGTTGCGATCTTCCATGACTATCAACTCGACAACTCTGAGCTGCCTGAATTTGATGGTTATGAGGACATAATAATTAAAAAAACAAAAGCTCTTGCAAGATATCTTGAATATATTAGCGAGCGTGCAACCAAAGTAAAGGCAGGTGAGGTGCCAAGAAGCACGGATAATATGCTTAAAATCACCACGGATGGACGAAAGGCTGCACTTGATATTCGTCTAGCGAGTCCATTTGGCACATTTCATATTGAATCTAAGGCATATTACTGCGCAAGTAAGGTAGCTGAAATCTATTATGAAACAAAGAAAGACAAACTTACACAAGTTGTTTTCTGTGATCTTGGAACACCTAAAACAACATTCAATATGTATGATGAACTCAAACGGTTGCTTGCCAATGAGGGTGTCATTGAAGAAGAAATAGCATTCATCCATGATTACACTACGGATGCCAAGAAAAAGAAACTCTTTGAGGATATCAACTCTGGCAAAATCCGTATAGTAATCGGTAGCTCTTCTAAACTCGGCACTGGAGTTAACATTCAAAGCCGGTTGGTAGCCGCACATCACCTCGATGTTCCGTGGCGTCCGTCAGACCTTATTCAACGTGAAGGTAGGATTATAAGACAGGGAAACATAAATAAGAAGGTTAGAATCTTTAGGTACATAACAGAGGGCAGCTTCGATGCTTATTCTTGGCAAATCATTGAGGCAAAAGCAAGATTTATAGCCGAATTCACGTCAGGTCAAAATGATATTAACACCGCTAGTGATATTGACGAAACTGTATTGAGCTATGCAGAGGTCAAAGCTCTTGCTATAGGAAATCCTTTGATTAAGACAAGAGTTGAAAAGCAGAACGAACTCAATCGTCTTCTTATGTTGCGTGCTAAAGAAAGAGAAGAAATAGCCGTACTCAAGGACAATCTTCGTCAAATGGAGGAATCATACAAACAGATATCAGAAAAAAAGTCTCGCTTAACTAGTGACTATAGCATCGTAAAAGAAAACCCTCGTCCAAAAAAGGCTTCGCCTGAAAGAAACGAGTTGAAGAACACTCTGTTTGAAGCTGTAGGAACATATATTGCTCAACCGGAAGCAAGAGTCGCTACTTCGTACAGAGGATTTGATTTAGTCCTTCCTTCCAACAGACAAGAAGGCGAAACGCCTTATATTATAGTCTCTGGAAAAGAGCAATATAATGTTGAAATCGGTGAAAGCCATAAAGGCGTTCTGGTAAGAATTGACAATGCTATTGATGGTATAGGTGACACACTTAACAAACTTCAGAATCGAAAGAATTCTCTAACTAACGAGATAAGAGAAGCAAGATTATCTATAAATGCCTATGAAGAAGATAAGTTCAATATTGAAATAGACAAGCTCAGACTTATTATTAGCGAGATAGATGAGCAAATAAAGAATAATTCAAATTAACAAAAGGCTGTTAGAGAATTATACTCGCTAACAGCCAATAAGACGGTCAAATTAAAAATGACTTTACACAGTTTTCTATGAATCATTTATATTACTGAATATAGTTTCTACTGATAGGAGTAATTATGAAGTACCCAAGACTTGTCAATGGTTTATCATATAAGAAGAACTATGACGGAACAGTTATAGTTAAAGATAATCGGATTGACGAATCATATCTTTTTGAAGAAGAGTCTGTTCGTATATTACAGCATCTTGACGGTAAGACAGATCCATATAATGGAATTGAAACATACTATACTCCTAGCGAGATCGGTTTATTGATTGAATTCTTAATTGAAGAAGAGTTGATTGAGTACAGCAGGATTACTGCTTCCAATGGAAATATTTTGATTCGTTTGTTTAATATTAAAGTCAGTATGAAAAAAAGGATAATTTCGTTTGTCTTAAATGTCATTTTGATGAACTCATTCTTGCCAATTTTTATTTACGGGTTATGTATGTTCCTGCCTCGCTATAACGAATTAGAGTTTAGATTTCCATTGTTTTTTGTTGGTGCTATTATTGGGGTGTTACTTGGAGCACCATGTCATGAATTTGGACACTTAGTAGCAGCATTGGGGTTAGGTGGGAAGGCTTTTTCAATGGGAATACTGCTTGGAATAACACCCGGAATGTATGTTGAAATTAACGAAAAATGCATTAAAAGTACTTTGAGAAAGGTGCAAGTCCTTCTGGCAGGGATAGAAGTGAATTTGTTGCTTGCAGGTTTGTTTTTTATCATTTCTACATTGTTTTCTTCTTCTCTATTTTATGGTATTGCATTTAACAATCTATTGCTTGCAGTTGTAAATTTACTTTTTATTGATGGTTTGGATGGATACCAAGCGATGCAAATTCTACTTGGTGCTAACGAGCTAAATGAAAAAGCCAAAAGGCTACGAAATGAAACAGCTAAGAATGAACTATTATCTGAAGGTATACTAGGTTACATCAAATTCATTCTTTTTAGGATTATTAGATATAACCAACTTGCTTACCCGGTTTTGATTTTGATAAATATAGGTGGTGGATTATTTTGGATAATAAACTAATTCAACTGAGCTTATTCTGTATTCCACTGGTCATTTCAATAATATCAGCTAAAGCATGCTTTTATTACCTTGTTCCAGTGATTATTATTCTGATTTTTGTTTTGGTGTCTGTTCTACCAATTTGTTTTCTTCACGAAAATATGTTTATTTTTGTTGTGTCAACAATTATTTTACAACCAGTAAATCTGTCTGTAATAAAAAACATTCTCGCTATATGTGGTGACGAATATGAGATTATTGGATTAATCTATTCTTTAATGCTATTATTTTGTATTTCTTGTGCTGAAAATATAGTTTTAGGAATTTGCGCAAGATTGATTTGGAAAGAACAGAACGAATTATAAATTGTTGAGGGAGAAAATGAAAGATATACAAATAAAACAAAAAGATATTGCGTTTCTGATTGGGGCAATTACACTGGTGCTATTTATCATAACAACTATATTTAAAATAAATCTTTCGTCTTATTATAGAGAGTTAAGCAATGAATACTTTAGGTCAAATCTTCTAGTCGTCAGTATAATATTTTTAGTATTATCATTTCAAGAAACTAAAGCTAATCATAAACTCTATAAAATGCTGTGTTTGACGCTACCCACAATTTTGTATACAAATCAATTTATGATTCTGTTGACTGATAATAACTGGAAAACAAATATGGATTTGTTTTGCGTGGCAAATATGTTCAGCATCATTGGAGCGTCATTTATGCTAGCGAGCATTATAAACAAAAGATTTTATGGTATTTATAAAAGTATTAATTGCGATGCTTTTTCAATTATTCTATTCTTAATTTCAGTCTCGATTGGCATTTGCTATGATTTCCACAGAATGATTCATTTGATAATACTTAACATGATATATGTGTTTCTAAGTTGCTTAAACATCCTATCATCTAAAGACAAACAGACAAAACAGGAGAGAAAAAATGAATAGTAGAATTATAAGAGTTTTGTCCCTAATATCGTCTATCATATCAATGTCTTTAGTCGTTTATTTTATTATAAAGTATGCGCCGGATTTGATTTATTTAACTAGACCATGTGCTTTTCTTGTAATACTGGAGATAGTTCACATGATTTGTATATGTGCTTTATTTATTACACTTGCATTAAAACCCAAAACCAATAAAACATCCAATGCTTTATTGATGGTTATTATGCTTTTGACAATTTGTTGTCTATGTGCTCAAGGTATGCAGCTTGATTACCTTTTTAACTCATGGTTTTGGGATGCTTACAGCATATCTATCATTGATTTAGCAGCATATTTTATTGTTTTATTTTACAATGTATATTTTGAAAAAAAGCATTATGAATTCCAAACAATTTTATGTATAGTATTTGTTACGGTAACTGTTATATATCAGGATATAGGGTTGCATCGTTTTGGAATATACATTAATTCAATGATCGTTATTCTTCCTCTGATAACTCTCTTAGTTGATTTTGGCTTGTTTTCTAATACACCTCAAAAATGCAGAAAAACTGTTTAAAATAGAAAAAACAATATGTTTGTTTGGGATTTTTGCAATTCTTTTTCTGAAAGATAAGGGCAAAATACTATGATTATCAATAGCAAACAATTAGAAGAATAAGGAGAATAACTATGGTACATATAACAGGAGATATACACGGAGAGCTATGGCGCTTCTGCGAAGAATGTATGCCCGGTGAATCATCTTGGACCGAAAACGATATTTTAATCATCTGTGGAGATTTTGGGTTTATTTGGTATGAGAAATCAGATAATGTAGGCTACCGTTCTAATGAAAGAGCACTAAACACACTTGCTGAAAAGCCATATACAATCCTTTGGGTTGATGGTAATCATGAGAACTTTAACCGAATATATTCATATCCGGAAAACACTAAATACGGCAACAAGGTTCACAGAATAAGAGATAATATTTATCACCTTGAAAGAGGACGCATTTATACCATAGAAGGAAAAAGATATTTTACCTTTGGCGGTGCTTATAGCATTGACCGTTATATGCGTCAAAAAGATATAAGCTATTGGGAACAGGAGATTCCTTGTAACAGGGAGTACAATCAAGCGAGTAAGGAATTAAAACAAGTAAATTATAAAGTGGATTATGTTATTACTCATACCTGTCCCTCGGAAATAATCAAACTTATGGGTTATTATCCCGATGTTCACGATGCTGAATTATGTGGATTCTTTGATTTCGTTATGTATGAAGTCAGCTTTACAAAATGGTTTTTCGGTCATTGGCACACAGAAGAAAAAATCGTCTTGCCAAACGGAAAAGAACTTCGTGCAATTTTTAATGAAATTGAAACTATATAAAGGAGAAACATAAAATGAGTGACAAAAGGGAAAACAAAAGAAATAATGATAAACGCACATATTATTCTTTTTATATTTTTGCGATAATATCTATACTAATTAATCTCTTATACTTTATTTTTTATGCGGAGCTAAGTATAAAATACATACCGAGTATTATTCTTTGCGTTGCTGATATTTTTCTTCTTTACAATGTTGTTATAGCTTGTAGTGATTTTAGCCTATTAAGATTGATATTATTTAGTGTTTTCTTTTCTTACCCACCAATTGCCTTATATAGCATTATTTGCCAGCCTTTTCCATATGCTTTGATGTGTTTTATTGCTCTACTACTTTTATCTTTATCTGCCTTTATCGAGCAATATAAGTACGAATTGAGAAGAAATGGCTTTATTATTAAAGAGTTTATAATCATAGAAACAGTTGGTGTAACAGCTTCAGCTTTAACAATAATCGGTATGATAATAAATCTGTTAGATTAGGTATTATTAGCGACAAGGAGACTACTCTATGGAAAAACAATTTATTATTGCTAACGGATATACTTGTGAAGAGGACGTTAGAATCACTGACATTGTTTCCGGACAAGCAATATTAACTTCTGACAAAATAAAAAAGTTTAAGTCGGTAACTCATTGTGGAAATAGTATATCATTTACAAAGAAAGTTGTAGTATGTCCTTATTGTGGATACAAATCGGCAATAAAGAATTTAAACAATAAGAACAAATCGTTCTTTAATGACTGGTGCTCTCCTCAAACCTCATTGTTTATAAAGGACAAGGAGACAATAGAGTTTAATACAGTAAAAGTTCCTTTTGAATATGAATGTAAACATTGTCATAAAGTGTCAAAAGTCGCCACGAAAGAGTATATTGTTTTAATTAATAGTAATGATAATATAATTACTGTTTCCATTGAAATAAAGGATATCGCAGATTTAATTAATGCAATGTGGGCAGATCTTGACAATGTAGATATCTTGGAATTATTAGAGAATGCACCATTATTCCAGAAAATTGCGTTTGATTTTAACAACGGAGAATCTACGATTTTTATTGAGGACAGTAAAAAAAGAAAAGTTTCCGTGATTGATGTTAACAAAGAAATCTTTAAGTTGTACAACAAATGTGTACTCTTTTCTATGGTTGAAAACAACACCAAAACAAGAAGAGCTGTAAAAAAAGAGGTAGAAAAAATATGGGGCACCTCCTTGCCTTTCTCTGAAAATGAACTAAGTGTAGAAAGAATTGTTCAAATGTCCCAGTTCATCGGTTATTCAAGAAGTTTTTATTCAAACCTTCCATATTATGTCGGCACCATGAAAATTATGGATGTGTACAAGCCTATTGCATATGAGTTACATAATTGTGATAACGCTGTTAAGCTATATGAAAAATCAAGGTTGCCAAATATAAAAAGTTTGAAGAAGTTCATTTTTGAACAATCGTCATCGGGCATATTCTTCTTTTTTAACGAAATAAAAATGCTGTTAAATATATTTGAAAATGATACCAACATTCTGCTTTCAATACTTAATGACGACAATAGTGACATAATTCTTCCAAGACTGAAAGCGTTTCCAAAAGCAATGAAATTCTTTAAAGATTATACTAAATGTGTTACAAAGAGAAGCGTTGCAAAAGAGCTTTCTCAAGACCCAATTAAAGTATTCCAATACGCACTCCATTATATAGCTATGGCAAAGGAATTCCAAGTTCAACAGCAAAACTACTGGAAAGTACCTAAGAAGGAAAACCGGCGAGATTTTTTCTTTTCAATTACTGACTATAAGCCATATTACATTGAAGGACGCAACTACGATAGTATCGGTGAAAGAATGGTTCAGTTTAGCATTGCACCTCAAGTTCCCAAGCCTCTTAACTCTGTTAAGTACCATGTGGAAATTGAAGGATATTTATTTAAAGCGTTAGAGAATAAAAACGACTATTTGCGTGCGTCAAACGAACTTAACAACTGCCTTTCTGACTACAATGCTTCATGCAGTCCAGTATATGTCTGCATAAGAATATCTGATGGAAAATATATGGCAGCGATTGAAATTGATGAAAATTCATTAGTTGTAAAACAAGCACTGGGATATGGTAATTGCAGCATAAAAAGAGATAGCAAGTCATATAAAGCTTTTCTGAAATTTGTGGAAAAGTATGATCTTAGTTTATTCGATTCGGCGACATACTAATGTTGAGAATAATAAACTGTAGTTTCATACTCAACGAAAAGTCTTAACTTAAGAAGGAAGGAGCAAAAAATGCAAAGTAATGATTTTTATAAAGCTTTAAAGGACAGACTCAAAGAAAAAATTAGTCCTACTGCATATATGATTTGGGTTCAGCCAATATCATTGTATCTTTCAAATGGTATATTGGAGATTTCCTGTAATTCAAAACTAAGATGTGATGTTGTGAAAAATGAATACGGAGAGTTTATTAAGGCTTTTTCAAAAGATTTGCTAGGATTTGATGTAATATTGACTTTTCATGTTACAGATGATAAGGAGCAAGAATATTTTGAAGAGGATGATATAGATAATACACCTGTCTGTGAATTCAAGAAATCCGACGACGAAATATCAAGAGATATTAAATTAGAAATAAGCAAACACATTTCGCTAAAAGCATATAACGAATGGATAAAAGATGCCGACTTAAAAGCATTTGAAGACTTTGATGGTAGAATAGTAAAAATACACTTTTGCTTTTCAAACGAATTTAAGGCGAATATTGCCTCGCATTTTTATAAAAAAATAAGGGCTTCGGTAAATGCGGTGATTCAACCAGTCAACGAGATTAAAATAGTATATGGTTATTATAGCGAAAATGGTGCTATTATTGATATTGACTTTCATCTCGAAGAAATCGAAAAAGAAGGCGTTATACTTCACTATGCATTGAATTACATAAAAGAGGTTTACAAATATTCCATTGACCCCTTTGTATACGATTTGCTCTTCAAGGAAATAAAAATACACAAGATAGATAATGATATCATTTATCTTAATTTAGAACACAAATTTCTCTGCGAAACCTTACAAAACAATTACAGCAAAGAGCTAATTGAGGCTTTCAGTGAAGCGATGAACGCAGATGTTACGATACGATATACAGTGGATGGTGATGACTATACGCATTAAATAAAACAGGTTTAATGTTGATTTTTGTGAATCAACTATTTATAATGAAAATGAAACACTGATTTATGAACACTATCACCATTAAAGGAGGAATCATTTTGAGCGAAGAAAACACTTTTACAATTTTAGGCGAGGACGGAGAAGAGATTAAGTGCGAAGTCTTGTTTACATACGAAGACGAAGACACTGGAAAAAACTTCATTGCTTATACGGATAATACTTTAGATGACGAAGGCAACACTAAAGTATTTGCAAGCTCGTTCGATCCAGAAGAAGAAAATCCAATTCTTTTTCCTATTGAGGATGACGACGAATGGGCTAAAATTGAGGCGATTCTGGACTCACTGACAAACGATAATGAATAGTATTGTCGCTGAACTCTAAATACATTCATAACAGAATACATATATAAGCCTCTTACTTTAACTTAGTGAGAGGTTTATTTTATGAGCAAAAAGTACAACAAATTGGGCTGTAAATATAAAAGCATTGTATTAAATATTTAATTTTGTTATAATATAAGACATAAATTATCATACAAAGAGGTTTTGATATGCCTACATTAAATTGGATTGGAAAAGATAAGGTTATTAATCATCATCACGATGTGCCGTATCATGTGCTTGAAAGACAATATAGTTTTGATGAGAACGGACAACACGAAGAAGATAACGGGAGCGAAAATATGATTATTCACGGTGACAACCTTGTCGCCTTAAAATCGTTGCTTCCTAAATATGAAGGCAAAATTAAGTGCATTTACATAGATCCCCCTTATAACACCGGTAATGAGGGATGGGTTTACAATGACAATGTTAATGATCCAAAAATCAAAAAATGGCTTGGCGAGGTTGTAGGTAGTGAAGGCGAAGATTTGTCAAGGCACGATAAATGGCTTTGTATGATGTATCCTCGTCTTAAATTATTACACAAATTGCTTGCAGATGACGGAGCTATTTTCATTAGTATTGATGACAATGAGCAAGCAAATTTAAAGTTGATTTGCGATGAAATATTTGGAACTACAAATTTTATAGCAAATATTGTATGGAAGAAAAAAACTAATGGAAATAATATGGGATATATTCCTGCCGTACATGATTTTGTTGTTTGTTACTGTAAAAATATTAATAAATTATCGTTCAAAGGCTTACCGCTTTCTGAGGAATACTTAAAAAATAAATATTCAAATCCCGATAATGACCCGAGAGGTGCGTGGACTACAACAGATTTATCTGCCAATCATAAGGGTCCTTACTTCAAAATAATAAATCCCAATAATGGGCAAGAATACTATCCCCCAGAGGGAAGATATTGGGTGTTTAATGAGGACGAAGTTCTCAAAAGAATAGACGATGGAAGAATTATTTTTGGTAAAAGTGGAAACACACGACCGGTTCAAAAGGTATTTGCATCAAATAGGGACCTAACCCAAAAGCCAGAGACTTGGTTTGATAAACAAGGTTATAATAGCGATGGCATGTTAACAATGGCTGCATTGTTAGGAAAAAAAGTTTTTGATTACCCAAAACCAATTCAACTAATTGAATATATCTTACGATTTGCAACAGAAAACAATTCAATAGTTCTTGATTCGTTTGGAGGCTCGGGAACCACAGCACATTCTGTTATTGATTTGAATAAAAGAGATGGTGGTAACAGAAAGTTTATTTGTGTAGAGTTAATGGATTATGCGGATACAATAACAGCAGAAAGAGTTAAGAGAGTTATCAAAGGCTACGGCGAAGGCAAAAACGCTGTTGAAGGCACAAGTGGCAGTTTCAGTTTTTATGAACTTGGAGAACCATTGTTAATTGGCGAAAATCTCAATGAAAACATAGGAACTGATAAGATTAAAGAATACATCTGGTACACCGAAACAAAAGCCGATTACCAAGAAAATGATAATGGAAACGAGTTTTATCTTGGAAGAAATAATGACACAGATTATTATTTCTTCTATAACAAAAACTGTGTAACAACGCTTGACCACACATTCCTTGCAACAATAAAGCAAAAGGCAGAGGGATATGTGATTTATGCTGATTTGTGTTCTCTTTCGGATGATGAACTATCAAAGTTTAACATCATCTTTAAGAAGATACCGAGAGATATTACAAGGTTTTAAGGAGGACTGAATATGGAACTGAAAAATTATCAGAAAAATGTTATCAAAGATTTAGTCCGCTATCTTGAACTCTTGTCAACAGAAAAAGATATATCTAAGGCATATAAGAAGCTTTGGAATGATAAAGGCGTTAATGTTGGCTTCGGTGGTATGCAAAACTATAAGTGCAAATTGCCGGGTGTTCCAGAAGTTTGCTTTAAGGTACCGACAGGTGGTGGAAAAACTTTTCTTGCTGCCAATTCGGTTAAACCAATTTTTGATGCTATTCCGTCACTTAGGTCTAACGCAGTAGTATGGCTTGTGCCTTCCGATGCTATTTTGACCCAAACATACAATGCTCTATCTAATCCGCAACATCCATACAGACAAAAGTTAGATGTTGATTTTGGTTCAAGAGTTGAAGTGTATTCAAAAAATCAGCTTTTAAGCGGACAAAACTTTAACCCAACTACTGTTACAGAACAATTATCTGTTTTTGTACTGAGTTATGATTCTTTCAGAACAAGCAAAAAAGACGGAAGAAAAGCATATCAGGAAAACGGAAATCTTGAACCTTTTGCACGACAAATTGAGGATAGAAGCGTACTGCTTGAAGACACGGATGATACAGCACTTATTCAGGTAATCAGAACGCTTAATCCACTTGTAATTGTGGATGAGAGTCATCATGCAACATCACAGTTAAGCAAGGAAATGCTTGAAAACTTTAATCCTTGTTTTGTACTTGATTTAACTGCTACACCGCATAAGGATAGTAATATAATTTCTTTTGTTGACGCTGCACAGCTCAAAAAAGAAAACATGGTTAAATTGCCTGTTATCGTATATAACCGTAAATCACAAAATGATGTTTTTGTTGATGCTCTTACAATTCGTCAAAAACTTGAAATGCAGGCAAAGGTGCTTGAGGAAAAAGGTGGGAATTACATAAGACCTATCGTACTGTTTCAGGCTCAACCAAAAAACAATAAAGACAGTACAACTTATGAAAAAATCAAGCAAACACTTGTTGATTGCGGTGTCCCTGAAAACGAAATTGCAATCAAGACTGCTGATAAAGATGAACTTAAAAATGTTGACCTTATGTCCCGTGATTGTAAAATCAGGTACATAATAACCGTTAACGCTCTTAAAGAAGGTTGGGACTGCCCGTTTGCTTATATTCTTGCTACTGTTGCAAACAGGACTTCGTCAGTTGATGTTGAACAAATACTCGGCAGAGTGCTTCGTTTACCTTATACAAAAAGGAATGAAAGCAATGTGCTTAATCTATCTTATGTTCTAACTTCCTCGTCAGATTTTGGAAACACTCTTGAAAATGTCGTTAAAGGTTTGAACAATGCCGGATTTTCTGATAAAGACTGCAGAGCAGAGGAACCAGAAGAAACAGTTGTTGACATTCCCGAACAGACAGTTATTGAACCCCACACCGAACCAGACGAGAAAACACCTGAAGAAGATGTTCCAAAGGTTGATACAACATTTATCAGAAACAAATTCCGTTCAGCTGTAGAGTCTGATGGAGATGTTCCCAATATTAAAGACGATGAATTGTTATCATCTGCAGAAGAGCAAGGAAATGCTTATGATGAAGCTCTTAACAACTATGAGGAAACCGATTATACAGATGCACCTACGGAGGTTAGAGATAAGATGAATGTCTTTAGAATGAATGAAAAGTATAAAGATGAAGCATCCGAACTCCGTTTGCCTCAATTTATGCTTAAAATTAGTGCTTCGCTGTTTTCTGATGCCCAGTATGTTCCATTAACAAAAGAACATTTATCAGAAGGCTTTACTCTTAAAGATAAAGATTGCAGCATTGATTTCAATTCAATGGAAACAGAAATGGCAAGAGTTGATGTTCAAGATGATGAATCAATGAAGCCTAAAATAATGAAGCTTGACAGCGACAATACTGCTTATTTCAAGGAATGGTTTAATGCTCAACCTGATGAAAGAAGATTATCCATCTGTAAGGGAATGATAAAGAAGCAGTTATCTAAGTTGAATGAAGTAAACGATAACGAGCTCAGCGAGTATATTGACAGAGTTATCGCTACTCTTGACGAAGATAGGCTCAGTGATTTAGAGCAATCACCATATCCATATATCAGCAAGATAAAAGAAAAAGTGAATGCTCTGCTTGACGAACATAGATCAAAGAAGTTTGATTTATGGGTTGAACAAGGAAAAATCTCTTGTCAACCGAATTATCAATTGCTTTCAAGTATTTCGCCGACCACTGCTACTGACAGTTATGCTCATTCGCTTTATACAAGTGAAGAAGGCAATATGAACGAGTATGAAAAGAAAATGGTGCTTGAATTATCTTCTAATTCAAATATCAAGTGGTGGCACAGGAATATTTCAAGAAAGGGTTTTAAGATAAACGGTCCGATTTATGCTTATCCGGACATTATTGCAATGACTAACAGCGGAAAAGTTTTGATGGTTGAAACTAAAGGTGATCAGCTTGAAAATTCCGAATCAAAAAATAAAGCTCTGATAGGTCACAAATGGGATATGCTTTCAGGGACAGAGTGGAAGTATTATATGGTATTTGAACACAAAAATCCTGATTATGAAGGAGCTTGTTCGTTTGAAAGATTTATTGAAATAATCAAAGATATATAAGTGTTGCAATAAGCAAGGCACAGGTTGTTATCTGTGCCTTGCTTTATTTCAATTATCATCATATTATTAAGAATAAAATCTTTTATTATACCACAATTTATGCTATAAGTCATTACATTAAACAGGCATAGTCCCATATTTAGTACACATAAACACGATTTTGAAAATCTATGTTGACTTTGCAATTTTGAAGTGATATAGTTTGCTTACACCGATAAAAGAAACGCACCGTTTCCGATAGAATTGAGGTTGGTTTATGAGAAGCAAAGATCCGGTTTTGATGGAAGAGATTAAACTTTTTGCAGAGCAATATATGATTGCTAACGGCAAGAGCCCGTCAACCTCCAAAATTGGAGAAGAGTTTGGTATTGCAAAAGGAACTGCGTACAAATATCTGGTTGAAATGAGAAAGCTCAATATGATTAGATATGAAAACGGAGTTATTTCCACTCCTATTACTGAAAAATGCAACACCAAGCACTCAACAGCGGCGTTAGTAGGCGAAATACTATGTGGAACACCGCAGGAGGAAACTGAAGAAGTAGAAGAATTCATAAATCTACCCAATTCATTATTCGGTGAGGGACCATTTTACTTGTTGAGAGCCAAAGGCGATTCTATGATAGAAGTCGGAATTAACAGCGGTGATTTGCTTGTTATTAAACAGCAGAATTTTGCTAAAGACGGCGACATAGTGGTTGCACTGACTCCTGAGAATGAAAACACGCTAAAAAGGTTCTATCAAGACAAGAAAAACCACAAAATCATACTGCATCCTGAAAACTCTTTTCTTGATGATATGACATTTGATAGTGTTAAAATCCAAGGGGTGCTGAAGAATGTTATTAAATTCTATTGAGGGTTGAAATGACAAGATTAAGAAAGCCAAATTTATGCTGCCCAAACTGTAACACCATTCTGCTAAAACTCAGAACGCCAGAATTAAAGAAAGTATATAAGCTAAAAGAGTACAATGAGCAGGACAGCGATTATGACACAATCGTGTACTGTAGGGGTTGCAAAAAGCACTATTCCGTACATACAACGAACGATAACAAAACTGCATAAGGCGTAGAGAAATACATCCACGCATCCGTGAATATGCGAATAATGGGTTGGTATTCAATGTCAGACAATACTGATATTATTTACCAACCCTTTTATTTTTTAGTGAGGTGATTGAATTGTCAAAAGTATTAATGTCAAACGAAGAAATCGAAGAACTTGCCGAAACTATGATTACAGATTACATAGGCAGTGACAGCGAATGGATTCTTGTATATTTTGATATTGAGCTCTTTATCAGTGAATATTTGGGACTCAATATAGTAGAAGCTGAATTTGCCGAGAATGACTTTAATAAAGTGGGGTTCTTTTCTGATGGGATAAGACCACTGAAGGTTTATCAAAACGGTAAAATTGTTTCCGTACGCTACCCAAAGAATACAGTTGTTATTGATCCAAGAGTTAAGGAAACAACGGGTACGGGAAGCTATCGATTCACTCTTGCACACGAAGCAGCACATTATATTTTGGATAAGGTATCCGGACAAAAGCTAAACGCAAGCTTCAAAACAGAATATGATAATGAAAAGACCTATAAGATTGAAGAACTTAAAGACTTCTTGACGGCAAAGGAATGGCTTGCTGACAAACTTGCTGCAGCCATTCTAATGCCAAGATATGCACTCGAGGAACTGGTTTTTGATACATTCAAATCAAAGCGAGTTAAAATATACGGAAACTCTTTGTTTGAAAACTCTGACAGTGAAAAAATCAATGTTCTTGCAAAAAAGCTCGGCGTTTCACGCCAAGCTTTGTTAATCAGATTAAGAACTCTTAAGCTCTATGAAAATCATCCTGCTAATGAATATCTGAAAATACTGAATATCGGAGGCACAAGCAATGCGTAGCTTTATGACTCCTGAAAAAGAAAGATTACTTCTTCTTTCATTTGAAGAAGTTCAAGACCTTAAAAAGCGACCTTTGAAATGTCCCGAATGTCAATTTACTATTCAGTACATATATGAGGACGCAAGAGGTCATGTTTCCGTCAAGTGTAAAAAATGCGGCGGAACATATATCGTAGATATGGAAAAATTTAGAACCTTAAAGATACCCAAAAGGTACTATATTAGCAAATAAAGATTGAATTTATTGAAGTCTTATCTTGTTAAAGACTTCGTTAAAATCGTGTTTTGCACCGCCAAAGTCTGGCCATGTATTAACCCCGTCTCCGTTTTTTCGGGGAATAAGATGCTAATGAAAATGTGGCACTGATTGTCCGGCGCTTTCGTCACTGGCGTTCAAAATATTCACGCCATCATAACCACAATCGTTTTTTAGGTGAGTACATATCATTTTTGTTGTTTCCATAATGCTGTTCATCGTATCTGTATCACAATCAAAGATGTTTTTATAATGCTTTTTTGGAATAACCAAAATATGTCCGTCAACATCGTTGGCGTTAGACATAAATACATATGTATCATTGTTTTCAAATACTTTGAAACTCGGTTCTTCCCCAGCGATAATTTTACAAAAAATACAGTCAGACATTTTAATTTCCTTTCTTAAATCGAAACATATTTTTCAAGGCGAATTAAATACTGATTATCAGGCTCAGCAACACCGTTTTTATAAGTATATCCCATTTTTAAGTAAAAGGGCGTTGCTGTAATTGAGGCGGGTATTTCCACTCTTTTGGCTCTCAAGAAGTATTCATCCTTTTCAAGAGTTTCAATTATTTTTCGTCCTACTCCCTGTCCCTGATAATCAGGCGATACAAATATCGTGAACAAACTACTTTCATCTTCTTTATCCCAATACGGACCGATTGCCCCACATCCAACAATCGTTTCATTCTCTTCTACCACATAGAAGTGAGTCCAGCTTGCTCGCTCCATTACATGTTCAGGAGTTTGCTGTTCAATGAGTTGTTTGATTACTTCTGAGGGATAATCTTTGGAATTGGAAATTTTCATAGTAGTTTTGATTAAGTTAGAAACATTTTCTGCATCAGATTTTCTGAATCGTCTAATCATTATAGAGTTCTCCACCGTTTTTGTTATATTGTCATTATAACATAATAACAGACCTAAAACAATATTATCAAAATCACACTAAAAAAACTAAATAACTCGTAATTGAGCAAGTGAAGGCAGCGTAACGCTGGATTTATCAAGTGCCGTGCGAAGTAAGATTAACCAATTTAAGGTTAATCTCTTTGACGGCACTTTTTTATTTGCTCAATACTTTGCACGACTGAGGTTCTTTCCCTTGCTTAAGGGAAGGAACCTTTTATGCTATATAACCAATGGCAATGCCAAATTGCTGAATATCCGTAATCTCCGAATTTTGAAGAGAAACCGAAATTCAAAATTCAAAGGAGATTACAACAAATGAAATATGTATATCAGACTGTAACAGGACCCGAAACCATAGATGTCGATGAAAAGTGGGTAAAAATCCTCAAAGACCTTGATGCCGAAGAAGAAAGAAATAACCGAAAGGAAACTCGCAGGCATGTTTCACTTGAAAACCTTACATATGAAGGTGATTGGTTTGTTTTAGACGATGGCTTTGAGAAGAAAATGATTTCTGCAATTGATTTAAACAACGCTATTTCAAGATTAACTGAGCGTCAGCAGTATCTAATCAAAAAAGTGTATTTTGAGGGTAAAACTTACTCTGAAATAGCCAGATTAGAAAACAAACACAAATCATCAATAGCAGAATCGGTACAGTCAGCATTAAAAAAATTAAAAATTTTCTTAGTTGAACCCCGACAAACGCCTTCTCCCGTGGCTATATATTGAGAGGACTTTTTAAGAACTCTCAATTGATGCTTGAAAATTGAATATACAGTTCATCGGTTACGTTATGTTCGATGCACTCTAAAATAGTGCGAGCCACTTTAGGGGTACGCCAAGACCTTCCGTAAGGAAGCGAGCGAGAAAACCTGCTATAACCACAGGATTGCCTCCTGTGTTGGCGATGACAGTCGAACTGATAATGATACTTCTGCTATGACAGTAGCTTCGGGCGACGGAGAGGTGAAATTCCTATGATGCGTAAAAGCAGTACGCAGGCTGATGAACTCCTTTCACACGGGGTGCGTGGCAAATAGTGTGATTACATATAAATGAAACACTTTGAAAGGATTAATGATTATGAGTATAAAATACAAAAACTATTATATTACTTCATTTCCTGCAAAAGACGAATACAAATGCAGGCAGAGAAAAAACAAAAAGCTTGAACCGTTTTTCTTTTTAACAAGAAAAGGTTTTAAGAAACTCAAAGACGAACACGACGATATTCAAGTTATCGGCGATGTTAAACTTCTGCAGCAGAAGTACAAAGAGATTGATTCGGACAGCGTTGAAAATGAAAAGCTGAAACGAAAAATCAAAGGCACGGTAATGATGAAACTATCGCACATTGACGATTATCAAAAATATGATTTGTATGAACAAAACAGATTTCGTCATTGCGTAGGTTATGCAATGGTAGGCGAAACAAAGTATGTACGGCTCGTTAAGTTCTCGCCGTTATATATCATTTTAATTCTGTTTCTCGCACTACTGCTTATAGGAACGCTTACCAACTGCCCAAAAATTGATCCGATACCTATTATTATGGGCGATGACATTATTGAGCAGCAAGAGGAAATGACTGACTCACCGATTTGTTATTATGTTCCGTTTGAAGAAATAACCGTCTTGGATAAAGAACATCCAAACTTTGTTTTGTCAAATGTCGAATCAAATAAGGATACATATTATATATCCTATCAAATATTGATTAACGATGTTCCAATGACTAATAAAGACGGTTCCACATATTCAACAGGTGCTATACCGCCGGGAAAACAAGTAAGTCTTAACTTATGGAAGCAACTTGATAAAGGCGTTTATGAAATTAAGGTTATTGCAACCGATTATGATTATAAACTGCTCAAGGAACTGTCCGAAAATGAAAAGTCATATTCAAGTTCGGAGTATGCTTCTTTATTAGGCAAAGCAATGAAGCCGGTATCACACACGCTGACAACAACCTTGAAAATCGTTAAATAAACAATTTACATGAGGTTATTTAATGTAAAACTAATATGAAAAGGAGACAAGATTTATGAAATCAATAAACAAATTTATTTCTTTTGTGTTGACCTTAGCAACCCTGCTTTCAATGTCTGTTCCTGTAATGGCTGCCGATTCGGTTAATTCTACAGGTTCAAATACCACTGATATTGCTGTTATTGATGACAGTTCATATTCAGTACACGGTATAGACAGAAATCAGAGCCAAAAATCCGAGTTTGAAACCTACACATATACGGGCGATACAATTGTAAGCTCAGTGAATGTTTACGGTACCATTGCCGAAGGCTCGAATGTTTATGACCCCGACAATTCGGACGCTGACGAAAACGGCTATGTTGACGGAAAAATTGAGGTAGGTGTGCCTACAACAATCATTTTCAGTGGCACAGCTGATTCAGAAGGCTACTATGTCGGCGAAAGTTCTGGACGAGTTAAAGGCAATATCTCAGGCTCAACAGTAATTGCAGTAGTTCCCGATGACAGCTTTACTCTTTCATCTAAAGGTAAGGATGACATTACTGCAACTGTAGAGCAGGACTATACGCAGTTTGTTGTTGAGACTTCTGAACTCACTGGTGAAAAGGTCAACAAAAATGTAACCCCGAGTTACAATGACAGAGCCGTCTTTAATGTTAGTGTAAAGACAAACGAAGCAACTGCAGGTTCTTGGAAAGGTTCGTTTAATTACAACATTTCACTTTTGAATACTGCTACTGCTTCTCTCGGCAGGAGAATTACCTCTTGGGACGTATCAGCAACCGAAAACGATGATGTTTGGATGTCTTACTATCAGACAACAGATAATCTCACATCTGGTAGGTCGGCTGCTTTTGCATCACCGAAAAGAACTACTAACGGAACAACCGTTGAAACCTATGAAGACGGAACGGTAGTTATTTCAGGTATCGGCAATATGGAGGATGCCGTAAACAAGTATTTCTACGATGTTGATGCAATGAGTGATTCCCTCACAACAAAGATATGGAAACATCTCAAGGATAATCTGTCGGCAGACGAATATGCTTCTATCATTGATGAAATTGACGAAAACACACAGACTTACTATTATGAATCATCAAGTGCGTTTGGTCAAAAGAACCTGAAAGGTCTTACTGCACAGACAAAGCAACTCATTAAGGATGCTTTTGAGGCTGTGCGCTTTGAAGTTAAGGCAAGTGATTATATTAAGTATACTCCCAAAAATGTAATTATCCTTGATGGAGTAACAAATGTATCAAAAGGTGCTTTCAGCACTTGTAAGAGTATAGAAACCGTAACACTTCCCGACACGCTTAAGCGTATTGAAAACAATGCATTCTTGAACTGTTCTGAATTAACAGGTATTGATATTCCAGAAGGATGTGAATATATCGGTTCAGCCGCATTTCTTGCTTGTGGCAAAATTGGAACGATCAGGGTTCCTGCAAGTGTTAGGGAGATTCAGGTACTGACATTCATTAGCAACTCTGTTGAAATCAGCGAAAACAACAGAAGCTATACGCTTATTGATGGGGTTATTTATAACAAGAATGTTACAGAACTTCATAGTATAACAAAAGACACCCCAAACAGTTTTGTTATACCGAACACAGTAACCAAAATCAAAGATAGTGCTTTGCAAAAGGATAATATAACTGTAACTATCCCCGCATCGGTAACTGACCTTTCGGTTCACGCATTTGCATCACATTCTAATGGCACAAAAGTCATCTGCAAATCTCAGGCAGTATATGACCTTATGATTAATCTCATTGAGGCAAATGCAGGTACAGATGACGAATTCAAAGGCACAGTCGAATTATCAATAGACTAAAAACCAACCACATTAAATAACCTCAGAAGGCAGTTTAGGCTGCCTTCTTTTTACATCAAAAGGAGGAGTAAATACTATGTTGAAGTTTATACTTGGAGTCTTTATAGGCTCTTTGTTCGGCGTAACAACAATGATTTTGGCAACGGCAGCAAAGCAGGCAGATAAAGAACTTGAGAACATACAGACAGGAGAGAAAAAAGACGATGATAAAACAAGTGTATAGAGGCGATATTTTTTACGCTTCACTTGATCCGGTTATAGGTTCGGAACAAGGTGGAAAACGCCCTGTAGTCGTGGTGCGTGGCAATAGCAAAAACCCTAATAACTCCGTTATTACCATAGCACCCGTTACCACAGAATTAAAAAAGGAGTTTCTCGGAACTCATTTTGTAATAGATGAGGATTGTAATTTGCCTGAAAAATCAATGCTTTTAGGTGAACAAATACGCTCAATAGATGTTGAGCGTTTAGGAGAATATGTCGGTTCCGTTAGCTATAACACAATGATACGAATTGAGGAACACCTCAAATACGGAATCGGCATTAATCCCGATGAAGACCCATACAAGTTTGAAACGGAGTTGTGTGCCTCTTGTGCCGAAAGATTCTATAACGGAAAACGATATATCATTCTCCGAAGGGACAAGTTTGATAGAGCAAAAGGCACTTGCTCTTGCTGCGGTAAGCACAAGGCTCACAGATATATATTCATACGAAAAAACAAAATGCGTAGGTACTTAAATGATATTCAGGCTATCAAGGACAAGCAGAACAGACGACCTCAAGGAGTTGACCTTTGCTTATGTCCTTCGTGCTTATCTCATTATTATAACGATGAGAATTATATCGTAAGAAGAATTGACAAATATCAAGAAATCAAGGATACCTGCATGTTGTGTCAGGTAAAGACGGGTTTTGATTACCATATTACACGAAAAAACACATCTTAAAAGTCAAGTGTGCGATTTGTAAAATCGCATAATTAACAAAAAACCGTTTTTGGTTTATTGTTCCCACGAAGGAGGTAAAAATGAAAATTGGCGCTGATACAAGTAGTCAAATTTATGTATCAAGTGAAGTTCGCTTCTACACAATGGAAGACTTAAAGAATATGCTTGGTTGGAGTAAAGATACAATTGTCAAGCTATTTAATGATCCTAAATTTCCTTCGTCAGATTTTGGCAGAGAAAAAGTCGTTGAAGCGCACGCTCTCATTGACTACTTTTCATCCAAACACACAAAACGAAATGATAGACATTGGAATTAAATAGGAGAATTATTATGGCAAAAGCAAAGAAACCAACAAGAAATGACAAGGGTGATGGTACTTTTCGTATTCGACCTAATGGAACTTGTGAGTATCGCATAATCTATATTGATGAGTATGGAGAAACAAAGAGAAAATCGTTTTACGGTCAAAGCGATGTTGTTTGTTTGAAAAAGGCAGAACAGTTCCTTGACGAACTTGAAATGTTAAAGCTTGGCATAGATGTTAGAGCAACAATTCCTGAGATTGTAAGGGAAAAGTGTAAAAGCGATTATGAAAAAAACTTTATGCATGAACAAGGGTATTCCCGCAATCTCTACACCATATCATTAATCGAAAAAAGTAACATTGGTAAAACCCCGATTGTGGATTTAACAGAACAACAAATTGATTTGTATTTGCGCTCATTAACCGATTATTCAAATAGTATTATCACCAAAGTGTATCGACATATAAAATTGGCTTACAAAGAAGCATACAACAAGGGAATAATTGAGAAAAACCTGATGGAGTTAAGTCATATTAGGTGCCCCAAATCAAACAAAAAAGATAAGAAGGTTACAGGTTTAACTCGTGAGGAACAGAATCGGTTGGTTGAGTTTCTAAAAGAATACAAGCCTCCGAAAAACAGAAATGTATATAAAGCTCAGATCCTTATTTCGCTTTATAGTGGTATGCGAATGGGTGAAGTAAACGCTCTCAAACCCGAAAACATTGATTTCAAAAACGGGGTAATTCATGTTCGTTCAACAGTATCAAGGGGATTAAATTATGAGAACTTTATCAAGGATGGTACGAAAACCTACGCCGGTATTCGTGATATTCCAATAATGGAAGGACTTAAGCCCATTTTAGAAGATGCAATTAATAGTGCAGGTAGGAACAAACAAGGACTATTGTTCTACGATTATGAACACGATAAAATCATCTCCACTTCACAAGTTAATCTGTTTTTTAAGCGTGCTTGCGAAAAGTGCGATATTGAGGAACGAGGACAACACGCTTTACGACACACTTTTGCAACAAGATGCATTGAAGCCAACATTCCTGCTGTTGTATTAAAGAACTGGTTAGGACATACAGATATTCATGTAACTTTGGATACATATGCCGATGTGTTCAGTAGTATGCATAATGAATCTATTTTGAAACTCGATACTTATATCAACAATTTATCATCTGCAAGTTAATAATTTGCATAAGGGGTAGAATAAGGGGTAGATTTGAAAAATCGGCAAATCACTTAACCCTGAAAACCCGCATGAATAGGACGTTTCAAGCGTTTTATTATAATTTCGGTTCCTGTCCGGGTCACCAAGAAAAAAGCATCCCATGGGATGCTTTTTTCAATGAAGCCGCTTCGCTAATTAAAGAATGAAGCCACTTTGTTAATGAAGAAATTGAATGTGAGAAATTATTAAATGAAGAATGCGGCTTCGCTTCATTTCTTCATTCCTTCTTTTCTTCATTAAAGATGTTTTGGAGATTAAATATGAGAAATGATGAATTATCCGTTCAGTCAATGGATTTTGCTGTTTCAATAATAAAACTTGTTAAAGAGTTAAAGGCAAAACACGAAACTATTATTTCAAATCAAATTGGAAGAAGCGGAACAAGTATAGGTGCCAACATCAGAGAAGCTCAATATGCCCATGGAACGGCAGATTTCATATCAAAGCTCCAAATTGCATTAAAAGAGGCAAACGAAACAGGATACTGGCTCGAATTACTATATAATACCGAATACATTTCGTTAACTGAATACAAAAATCTTGAGGATGTCTGCAGAAGCCTGCGGGTAATGCTGATTTCTTCGATAAATACTGTAAAAAAGAATAGCAAGTAAACAGCATAAGGGACTAATCACAATTTTATTTGTGAAAGTCCCTTTGTCTTTTAAAGAAACCCCTGTCCAAGTCAATAAAAAGACGAAAAATTCTTATGGTCTCCCAATGGTCACTTTATTGATAATGCTTTTAGAGGTTTTCCAAACACATTACGATATTTCCAGCTAAATCTTGATTTGAAATATTTATTGTTCTTCCGTATGTATTTAATTTTGAGAAGAATAACTGTAATTGTTTAAACAAATCGTTGTTACTGATTTTTGTTTTTTCTTGACACTGTTTCATTTTCTTAATAACAGCGGGAGCAAACAAATCAGCGATACTATCATACCCTGAAAAACTTTGAAAGTAGGTCACATCATAGTAACAAACTTCTGAATACATCCGCAAGGCATCAGCATATCTTTCCTCTTCGAAAAGAAACTCTGCCATATTAAAGCAGATGTTTCTATATCTACCCACATCTTGAGGCAGATGTAATCCATATTTCTGTTTATTAAACTGTCCCCAAATTACATCACGATATCTTAAATGTCGTTGATAAATGATTTGATTCAGTTCCCAAACTGATATGCCAAAGTTTTTATGAGAATGAATGTACCCTACATATTCATTCTCATTTAATTCCTGCTGCCCAAGTTCTGTTAACGTGTATTTGTTATCTTGAAAATAACCGTTTAATATTGAAGTGTTAGGACATTCCTTTATTCTGCTAATTAATTCGTCTTTTTTGCCAGAAGCAGGAAGATTTAATTTTGATAATATCTCTTTTAATTGTGCAACCTTTAAAGTTTCAATTCTTTCGACAGGAGTCGCAAACCGAATAAATCCCCTTTGTGCCAAGGAAGATAATACTGCACCTACATTGTCAAAGCCATAATCAAACCACCAAAAGTTTTGGTAGCCACCTTTTGGATTTGGATAGTCTCCGCGTTTACAGTAATCTAAAAGGAGTATTTCACCAACTGTGAGACCGTTTTTGCTTCTAAAACAGTTTTCATTTAATCGTTTGCTTTCTAATGCGATATTTTGACTATTATCTATTACTTCAAAACTCATATTAACATTGTTTGCACTGTTATTGTTTTTTTTAAAGATATCAAAAAGTCCCATACTATACCTCACTGTATACTTGTTTTAACTAATTATAACATAGCAAAAGAAAAAAGTATAGCTTTAATCTTTTCATGTTCACGCGGTCACCAAAAATAAACAGCACCTTATGGTGCTGTTTTATTTTTGTCGGCGGGAATTGGTTCGAGGTCCCCGAAAAGTCGCAAGACTTTTTGGGGAGAGGAGAAACATTCGCAGTGATTGTCAGTATTTTACACTGCTTTTTTGTGTGTTTCTCCTATTCAAACACGCCTGTTATTGATGTGTCTGCGAGGAAGGTGTTGGCATTGTACAGCCACAGAACGTCAGTTACTTCCTCTTTGCCGATAATCTGCTCGATGTCGTCGGTGTAGTACCTTGGGTCAACTACAACAATGCTTTTAAAATACGGATACAGCATTGGCAGAAGACAGTTAGCATAAGAGTCCTTGATTACAAGCAGGACCCTGTCGGTATTGCGTGTTGTGGTTATGTTTATCTGTGCAAAGTTGCCGCCGAAAAACAGTTCGTACTTGTTTTTCTGCGAAAGTTTTGAACTGTCAAAAAACGACGCACTGTTTTTGTTTTCGTTAACATATGTCACGGCGTACTCAACCTTGCTTTGCGGAACCGTTACCTCTATGCTGTCGCTTGTGCTGAACAGCCCTGCCATTGACGAGAGAGTACCTTGAAAATCATCTGTTACAAAGTACGTGCTGTACTTTGTGTCTGACGCATCAATCTTCATCTGCTTTGCTATTTCGTCAAACGCAATCCGGGCAGCAGCCGTTGTCCAGTGGTGGTCTGTTTTGTAGTAGAGCTTTGTTCTGTCAGCCGCCTTGCCAAGCGGCGTGCAGAGGTCGATTGTCTTTATATCTTTGTCAAGGTCTGAATAAACCTTTTTAATCTGTTCGCTCTGGTTTTCAGCAGGTGCGGTTTTGGGCATATAGTCCGAAAGTATTTCGCACGCATTAGGGGCAATCGCAGCATATGAACGAACGTCGCCGTGCTTTTCCGTAAAGTTGTTAATAGCCGCAATTGTTTTGCCGACTGCGACATCGTCATACGACACGGGCTTTTCAAAAAGAAAATGCTTTTTGCCGATGTAAACTCCGCCGACCTCTTTTTTGCCGACAAAAATATCTATTGCCGTTCGGGTTTTTACAAAATTACTTCTGAACACAAACTGGTCGGAGAGATATTTTTCGGCGTCGTCGGTGAACTTGCCGCTTGCGAGTGACGAAAGGCTGAACTTAGGCTTTTGAGCAAGGTTGCGGTTTTCGTCCTCGCTGAACGCCCTGTCTTTTGCGGCAAGATTAATAATCCCCGTACCCGCAATAATCACGGCAAGGATAATCGCCGTAATTACGGTGCAGAGATTGTCAAACGTGCGGCGGTCGGTTTCGGTAACCTCGGCGTCGACGTCACGCTCTATTTTGTTTTCAAATCTTTCTTTAAGCATAATCAGAACCTGAAGTATAAGAAGGGATTATATGTTTCGCTTATCATAAGCACGTAGCACAGTAGAAGGAGCATTGGCAGTGCGATAATTTTGAGGGTGCTTACCGCTTTGTACGGCATACGCTCTGCAACGCTTTTGTAAATCGGCGTTGCACAGAAAGCCGCTGCAAGAATAAGCAGGATGTTTGATGTGAAAAGGTACACCGACTCGCCGTCCGCAATACCGTGTCCGCCGAAGAACATTGCCGAAATATAGTGCATAGCCTCGGTAAGATTGGGGGCAGAAAAGAATACCCATCCGAGCATTACAATTATAAGGGTTAACACGTGGTTTGCCCAGGTCGGCATTTTGTCAATCAGTTTTTTGAACACGTATTTTTCCGCAATCAGCAGAACGCCGTAGTACACGCCCCACATAACAAAGTTCCACGCAGCCCCGTGCCAGAAACCTGTGAGCATCCAGACTACGAAAATGTTAAATATTACCCGTGGCGTTTTTCTGCGGTTGCCGCCGAGCGGAATATAAACATAATCTCTGAACCAGGTTGAAAGCGATATGTGCCACCTACGCCAGAAGTCGGTAATGCTTTTTGCGATATAGGGATAGTTGAAGTTTTCGTTAAACTTAAATCCGAACATTCTGCCGAGTCCGATTGCCATATCTGAGTAGCCCGAAAAATCAAAATATATCTGCAGCGTATAGCAGATAATACCTATCCACGCAGTAAGGGCACTGATACTGAGTGCCTCTTTGGTCTGAATCTGCGTATACACCGCTCCGAGGGTGTTTGCAAAAATAAGTTTTTTTGCAAGACCTACGGTGAATCTTGAAAGTCCTGCAGAAAACTTGGGAAGCGATTCCCTGCGGTGCAAAAGCTGATGCTCGATTTCTTTATACTTTACAATGGGACCTGCGATTAACTGCGGGAACAGCGAGATGTAAAGTGCAAACGATACAAACTTTTTTTGCACGTCAACTTTGCCACGGTACAGGTCGATAATGTACGACATAATCTGGAAGGTATAAAACGAAATACCTATGGGCAACGCAAGTTCCGGAACTCTGAGGTTTGCACCGAACAGCGAGTTGATGTTCTGCACGAAAAAGCCAAAGTACTTGAAAAAGCCGAGTACCGCAATATTGAACACTATGGCAATAACAAACTTTGCCTTAGCCTCTGCAGTTCTGTCGTCCTGCTTTGCGGCGTCAATATCCAGACCGATAACATAGTTAAAAACTATGCTTATCAGCATCAGCAGGATATAAACAGGCTCGCCCCATGCGTAAAACAGGAGGCTTGCCGCAAGGAGTATTAAGTTTTTAACCTTGATGTTTTTTGTGATGAGTCCGCCGACAAGGTAGTAAACAACTACCGTAATCGGCATAAACAGCAGCAAAAAAGTTGATGAGCTGAATACCATTATTTGTCCTTAAATATGTAAAATCATAGTGCTTTTTTGAATGCGGCGTATGCGTCGTCTGCGTTTTTGCCCGTGCAGTAAAACACGGTGTTGCCGCTTGTTTTAATAACGCTTTCGCCGAGCAGGTCGTACTGGTCGGGAGCGTAGTTTTTAAACAGATTTTTTTGCGACTCAACCTGCTTTTCTATCTGCCGGGCGACTTCTTTTGCATCCTGCCTGTCCTTAACTTTTACAATCAGGAGTTCGGACACATCCATAATGTTTTCGTTGGTGTAGTACACAACGCCGTCCGTTTTTGCAAGGTCGAACGAAAATGTTTTAGCCGCAAAAGCAGCGGGCTTTTTTGTCATCTTTGACACGTCTGCCGCCTTTATAACAGGCTCTGCCACGTCCGTAACGGCTTTGTCTGTGCCGCCCGAATTTACAGCGAGCAAAATAATCACAAACACAACAAGCACCGCAACGCAGCCAAGTTCTATTGCTGAATATTTATTGTTTTTTATTTTGTTCATTGCTGACCCTTTCCAGAATAAACGGCAGATACTGCACTGTGTAAAATTTCTTAAGCGGATGCACGCCGTCGGCGTCGTAATAATTTTCGTCAAACGACTTCCACATAGAGTTGTAGTTAATATAAGTTACGCCGAGCTCCTCTGCCATCTCTTTAATGCAGGTGTTGTAGTACGGAATGTTTTTAAGATACGGCTCTTTTTTAAACGCCTTTTTCTGCACGGGAAAAATGCTGTCCACATAGATTTTGGTGTTAGGCAGTTTTTTCTGCAGCGTCTTAATGCAGGCTGCATAGGCGTTTTTAAACTCGTGAGCGTGTTTTTTTGTGGTAACTTCGTTTTCGCCGTAGTGCAGAATAAGATACTTGGGCTTTGCCTTGACGATTTTTTTGATATTCTTTTTAAGATATATGCTGCCTGCGTTGATTTCGGCAATAACCTGCGACTTGTCAAGAATACCGTACTCCCAGATTGCCTTTACAATACTGTCGCCCGAAATAACGATATGCTTGAAGGCAGGTTTGTAGTTGCGTGTTTTGCGTGCCTTTGCATTGATTTCGTTTGCACGGGCAATATCGTACGCCTCCTGAGCGTCTTTTACAAGGCTTGCGGCAGCGTCGCCGTCCTTTTTTTCCTGTGCGGCGAGGTACGAAACGCCTTTTTCGGTGTTGTTTTTATCGGTTTTCTGCGGTGCGGCAACAACAAAAAGACGAATGGACATTGTGCCAATCGCAATTACAAGTATTAACGGTAAAATTCTCATTAATTTTTTTCTCATTATGCCGCCTCAAAATGTGTTTTTTCTTTAAGTCAAGGCTATTCTATCACAAGCAAAATAGTAATGCAATCACAGTTTTAAGTATTTTTAATTTTTTTGTAAGATTTTTTATTTATTCACCTTTTTCTTTTCAAAATTTTTGAAATTCTGTAAAATTTGCACTAAAAAACCGCCTTTTGTTTTCGCAATACAGTGCCACTTGAAAATATAGCATAAATGCTTTATACTAAAGAGGGTGACAAAATATGAAAAACAAAGGTAAAAAAGGTAGAATATTAAAGAAAATACTCGTTACATTCGTGTGCGTGGTGCTTGTTCTTGTTCTGGGATTCGGCACGGCTGATATGATTTACTATCCGCAGTATAAAAAAAGCACCGCAAGTTTTGACGTGTCGCAAAACAGTACGCAGGGCGAAATAACCGTTATGAGTGCCAACGTACGCACCTGGAGTCCGACGGACGTGGGTAAGAAAAGCTGGTTTTACCGTGCTGATTTGATAATTAACAACATAGCCTCCGTCAAGCCCGACATCATCGGTTTTCAGGAGGTTACACGAATGCACTACTCGTACCTCACAAACGCACTGAAGGGGTACGACAACATTCTTCAGTACCGTGACAACAGCAAACTGTCGGAGGGTTGCCCCGTATTTTACAACACGGCACGCTTTGACCTTAAGGACAAAGGCTCCTTCTGGCTGAGCGAAACACCCGACGTAATGAGCAAGGACTGGGGCTCGGTATACTACCGCATATGCTCGTACGTCATACTCGTCGACAAAAGCACGGGCAAAGAGCTTGTTGTGTTTAACACACACCTTGACAACGTAAGCGATACGGCAAGGATAAACGGCATAAACGTCGTTCTTGACAAGATAAAGCAGTTTGGCGGGCTGCCGAGCATAATTATGGGCGACTTCAACGCTGACGAGAGCAGTTCCACCTACAAGGCGGCAACAGAGTTGTTCCTCGACGCAAAGTATCAGACCGAAAACACCGACAGCGGAGCAACGTATCAGGGCTTTGGCAGGCAGCTTGAACGTGAAAACATCGACTATTTTATGATTTCAAAGCAGGGCATTAAGGTAAACGAATACAAAATTATTGACACCACATACGACGGCGTGTACCCCAGCGACCACTTTTCAATCGCATTAAAAATAGAACTCACTTGACATTTTAACCGCAAACTTATAAAATAATAAAAAACTACGGAGCAGATATTATGGCAGAATTTAAAGTTATTGAAATTAAAAAATCGGTTTTTGAAAACAACGACCGTGAAGCAGATAAGCTTCGTGACGAACTCAGGGGCAGTAAAACATTTTTGCTCAACCTTATGTCGTCCCCCGGCAGCGGCAAAACAACAACGCTCAGGCAGACAATCGCACGCCTTAAAGACGAGTACAAAATGGGCGTTATGGAGGCGGATATTGACAGCGATGTTGACGCCAGAACAATTGCCGAAACAGGCGTTCAGTCAATTCAGCTGCACACCGGCGGTATGTGCCACCTTGACGCAGGAATGACTAAGCAGGGACTTGACAGTATTGATGCCGACGAGTTTGACTTTATAGTGCTTGAAAACGTGGGCAATCTTGTTTGTCCCGCAGAATTTGACACGGGTGCAAGCAAAAACGCTATGATTTTGTCCGTACCCGAGGGCGACGACAAGCCGCTCAAATACCCGCTTATGTTCTCTATTTGCGACGCCGTAATCATAAACAAAATCGACACAAAGGTTGTGTTTGACTTTGATGACGACGCAGTTGTTGAGCGTATTAAAAAACTCAACCCGAAGGCTGAAATTTTCTTCATTTCGGCAAAGACGGGCGAAGGCGTTGACGCCTGGTGCGACTGGCTCAGAGGTCAGATTGACGAGTGGAATAAATAATCTGTTAAACAAAACAGGCTGTTTCAAAAGAAACAGCCTGTTTTTTTATTCATAGTATTTTGCGAGTTTCGGAAAACGGTTGTAAAACTCAAAATGCTTTTCCATTAATTTGTCAAAATATGCAATCAGATTGCCGTTAAGTACAACAATAACAAACGTACCCCACGTTATACCGACAAATTTGCCAAAAAGCACAAGTGTCAGTATTACGCTTGCCGCAAGGTAAACGGCGTCGTTTATCAGCTTTGTTTTGCGAAGGTCGGTGTGCTTTTCCTTCACAAGCGTTCTTACAAAATAATCATAAGCACAGGGCGGGAGATACGTTTTGATAAACAGTTCCACGCCGATTGCAGTCAGCACGATGCCGAGTGCAAACAGTATCAGCCTTTGCCACAGCTGAGTTGCCTCGAACGGCGACAGCAGAAAAATGTAGCCGTCCAGCACCGTTCCGTAAATTATTGCGGACAAAAACGAGGTAAGATAAATCAGTCTGAATTTGCCGACTGCCGCTGCCATAAGCAGCAGAATAACCGTCTGGAGTATGTACTCCGCCTGCCCGTAAGTCAGAAAACTGACACGCTCGCTGATAATAAACGTGGGGGCGGCAATCATTGACAGTCCGAGGTTTGCCTTGGTCATAATCGCTACCGCAAACGGCAATACGAGCATTCCCCATACGTATGCCGCCTCACGTGATAAGCGAAAGCGTTTGTTACTCATAAATCTCTCTTTTAAGCGAGCCGATATACGGCAGGTTGCGGTACTTCTGGTCAAAGTCAAGACCGTAGCCGACTACAAATTCATCCGGAACGTCGCAGCCCACGTAGTCGGGCGTGAGGTCAACAACCCTGCGTGCAGGCTTGTCAAGAAGCGTGCATATAGAAATTGACCTTGCATTGCGTGCTTTGAGAAGATTGCTGACGTACTGCAGGGTTCTGCCCGAGTCGAGAATGTCCTCAATAAGAAGAACGTCGTAACCTTCGAGGTCTATGTCAATATCCTTTATAATCTTGACCGAACCCGATGACCGTGTGCCGCTGCCGTAACTTGACACTGCAAGAAAGTCTATTTTAAGCGGCAGGTCAATATGCCTTGTAAGGTCGGTCATAAAATAAACCGAGCCTTTGAGAATGCCTACAACAAGCAGGTTTTTATCTCTGAAGTCCTGCGTAATCTGAGCACCGAGACGGGCATTAATTTCCTTAAGGTCCGCCTCGGACACAAGTACTTCGTTAATATCGTTATTAAGTGTTTTCATAATATCACCTGGGTTATCTGTCCTCACGGAAGTATGAAAGTCCGAGAGATGCGGGTGGCTGATGCTCCTTCTTCTTACGTGCCGAAACAATTACAAGCACAAGGATTGTTACAACGTACGGAAGCATCTGGATAAGCGGAATGTACGTCATCGGAACGCTGAGATAGTTGAAAAGAATGTACAAAGCGCCGAATACATACGAGCCGATTATTGCAAGGCTCGGCTTCCAGATTGCGAAAATAACGATTGCGATTGCAAGCCAGCCTCTGTCGCCAAAGCCGTTGTTTGACCATATGCCGTTGCTGTAGTCCATAACATAGTACAGTCCGCCGAGACCTGCTATTACGCCGCCTATTAACGTTGCACCGTACTTGTAAGCACTTACGTTAACGCCTGCAGCGTCGGCAGTTGCAGGGCTTTCACCTACTGCACGGAGTTTAAGTCCAAGCTTTGTTTTGTTAAGAATAACGCTTGCCACAACTGCAATTATTACTGCAAGATACACCATAAAGCCGTAGGAGAAAATCATTTTTCCGAAAGCACCCATATTCTCTGCGAACGGAAGTGCTTTTTTGAATGCGTTTGCGGTGTCGGTAAGAGCGAGATAAGGAACGTCGCTCTTTAAAACCTTGATGAGCGAACCGCCGAAGAAGTTACCAAAGCCTACGCCGAAAGTTGTGAGTGCAAGACCCGTTACGTTCTGGTTTGCTCTGAGTGTGATTGTGAGGAAGCAGTAAATCAGCGTTACGAGGAACGAACCGATAAGACTTGCAACAAGCGGGATAAGCACTGCAAGAAAATGGTTTACGTATTCTGTGTGCGACTGATAGAAAAATGCACCGATAACACCCGAAATGGCGCCAACATACATAATGCCCGGAATACCGAGGTTAAGGTTGCCCGATTTTTCGGTAATAATTTCGCCTGTTGCACCGTAAAGAAGGGGTGTGCCCTGCATAATTGAACGAGTGATAAACTGAAAAATCAAATCCATATTATTTATCCTCCTTCACTGCTTTTTTGCTGTTTCTGAAGTGAACTTTGTAGTTGATGAAAAATTCACAGCCAATAATGAAGAACAGGATTATACCTGTAAGTATCTCTGAAAAGTCTGTGCTAAGACTGATTTTGGGGTCTTTTACCAGTTCGGTTGCACCGATGTCAAGAGCAACAAGTAAAAGAGAAGTAAGCACCATATAAAGCGGATTGAACTTTGCAAGCCACGATACCATAATTGCGGTAAAGCCTCTGCCGCCTGCGATATTTGAGTCGATGGAGTGCGACGAGCCGCCTACTATCAAAAGACCTGCAACACCGCAGATAGCACCCGAGAGTGCCATAGTTCTGACAATTACCTTTTTAACGTTGATGCCGATGTAGCGTGCGGTGTTTTCACTTTCGCCGACTACAAGGAGCTCGTAACCGTGTTTGCTCTGCTTTAAGTAAACATACAAAACAATTGTGATTACTGCAACAATGATGATGTTAAGAATATAGTCCGCACCGAAAACTTTGGGGAACCAGCCGTGCGAGAGCAGGTTGGGACCTACTGTGTTTGAACCGCTCTTGTCGGCGATTTTGAGGAAGTACTCAATAAGCTGGATTGCAACGTAGTTCATCATAAGGGTGAACAGCGTTTCGTTAGTACCCCAGTGAGCCTTGAAAAATGCGGGGATAACCGCCCATATGCAAGCCGCTGCGACTGCACATACGGTCATTATTACAATCAGAAGTGCGTCGGGAACTTTGCCGCCGAGGTAGAACATACACATCGCCGTTGACAGAGCACCCATAAGCACCTGACCTTCGGCGCCGATGTTCCAGAATCTCATTCTGAAAGCGGGCGTTACGGCAAGCGAAACGCAAAGAAGAATTGCAACTTCGTGAATTGTTACAAGCACCTGTCCTTTGCCGAACGCACCCGTAATAATCGTTTTGTAAACGGCGATTGGGTTGATGCCTGTAAAAAGTTTTGTGATAATTCCGCACACAATGAGTGCCAGAATAATGGCAATTGCTCTGACGAGAATTCCCGTTTTAGTGGACACGTCGGTGCGTTTGGTGATATGGATTAAAGGCTCATTCTTCTTCATTTTCTGCACCTCCGTTTGTCTTGGTCATCAGCAAGCCGATTTCCTCTTTCTTGGCGGTTCGTCCGTCAACAACGCCCGTAACCTCGCCCGAGTTGATAACCATAATTCTGTCGCAAAGGGCAATAAGAACGTCGAGGTCCTCGCCGACAAATATAATCGAAACGCCCTTTTCTTTCTGCTCGTTAAGCAGATTGTAAATAGTGTAAGACGAGTTTATGTCGAGTCCTCTTACGGGATAAGCCACCATAAGAAGTCTTGGCTCGAGTGCGATTTCACGGCCTACAAGGATTTTCTGAACGTTACCGCCCGAAAGACGGCGAACAGGTGTGTTTGTGCCGGGTGTTACAACCTCGAGTTCGTCAATAATCTCTTCCGCAAGTTTTTTAGGCTGCTTTCTGTCAAGGAATTCGCCCTTGCCGTTTTTGTAAGAACGCAGCATCATATTGTCGGTAATGTCCATATTGCCTACAAGACCCATACCGAGTCTGTCTTCGGGAACAAACGACATAGCAACGCCGAGCTTTCTGATTTCTCTCGGGGTTTTGCCCACAAGCTGCTGCTCAACGTCGTCTGAGTCAGTGTAAAGAATGCTTGAGCCTTTTTCACAAAGCTGAAGTCCTGCGATTGACTCGAGCAGTTCTTTCTGTCCTGAGCCCGAAATGCCTGCGATACCGAAAATCTCGCCGCTGTTTACGGTAAATTTTACGTCGGTGAGTGCTTTTGAGCCGTCCCTCTTTTTAACGTTGAGGTTGCGGACAACGAGTCGGGTTTCGGGATTTACAGGGTCTTTTCTTTCGATGTTGAGGTCAACTTTTGCACCGACCATCGCCTCTGTAAGACTCTGCTCTGTTGCGTCTGCGGTGTTTACGGTGCCTACGTTCTCGCCTTTGCGGAGAATTGCGACTCTGTCGGATATTTCGAGTACCTCGTGGAGTTTGTGCGTAATGATGATAACGGTCTTGTTGTCGTGTTTCATATTACGCAGTACAGAAAAGAGTTTTTGCGTTTCCTGCGGGGTGAGTACCGCCGTAGGCTCGTCGAGGATGAGTATGTCTGCACCTCTGTAAAGCACCTTTATAATTTCGACTGTCTGCTTTTCAGAAACAGACATCTCGTAAATTTTTTTATCTAAATCTATCTGAAATCCGTATTTTTCGGTTATTTGCGTAATTCGTTTTTTGGCATTTTTGATATTATATTTTTTGCCGTCGTCGATTCCGAGTACAATATTTTCGGTAGCGGTAAAGACATCAACAAGTTTGAAGTGCTGATGAATCATACCGATTTTGTAGTCAAATGCGTCTTTGGGGGACTTGATTACAACCTCGTTTCCGTCAACAAAAATGCTGCCTGCATCGGGATAATAAATGCCCGACACCATATTCATAAGGGTTGTTTTGCCCGAACCGTTTTCGCCGAGGATTGCAAGTATTTCGCCCCTGTTGACCTGAAGGTCAACGTCTTTGTTTGCCACTACTTTTGTACCAAAGGCTTTTGTGATACCCTTCAGTTCGAGTGCATATGAGGTTTTTTCCATTTTTTACCTCCGAGTTTAGAACAAATTATAAAAATCAAAGCACCGTGACAGTGTTGCCACTGCCACGGGTTTTTATTTGTTGTGCTAAATTGGATATTAGCCGAAGTTTACATTGATATTTGTGATACCGTCGATGATGATGTCGAAGTAAGGAGCTGATCTGAATTCGCTGCCCGACTCGTCGAAATAACCGTCGTGAACAACGTTTGTTTCGCCTACAAAGTCGCCGTCTACGTCAGCAAGATACTCTGTGAGGTGACCGTCCTTGTCAACAGTTGCGTTAACGTTAACATTGTTCTTCTTGTCGACTGTTACGGTGAATGTTGAAGTGTCGTAAACATGAAGTTTGCCTGCCTTGAACTGGTCAACAACTTTGTTGAGTTCTTCAATTGTTGATTCGCCGTCAACAACATCCTGGTTGATACCGGAAATTACAACAGAGTTTGTAGCGATTGTACCGCACCAGTTAGTGTCGATTGCTTCGCCCTTGATTGACTGCTCGATGATGTACTGGAAGTAAGGAGCCCAGTTGATAGCAGACGAAACGATGAATGTGTTTTTACCTGCTGAATATGTTGAACCGTTGTAAGAAACGTTCGGAACGCCTGCAAGTTCGCAAGCTGTAGGAGCACCGAGTGAGTCAGCGTGCTGTGAAAGAAGTACGCACTTATCCTTTTCGATAAGAGCTGTTGCAGCTTCCTGCTCTTTTGCCTGGTCGTACCATGAACCTGTGTAACGAACCTTCATTGTAGCAGACGGGCAAACGCTTCTTGCACCGAGGAAGAATGATGTCATACCCGAGATAACCTCTGCATAAGTGAACGCACCAACATAACCGATGATTGCCTGCTCTGCAGTAATCTTGCCCTCTTTAATCATATCGTTGAGCTTGATACCTGCTGCAACGCCTGCGATATATCTGCCCTCGTAAATTGCTGCGAATGCATTGTGGAAGTTCTTAAGACCTGCACCCTTTGCCGAAGTACCTGTTGCGTGACAGAACTCAACTTCAGGGAATTCCTTAGCGGCTCTCATCATAAATGACTCGTGACCGAAAGAGTCTGCAAATACAACCTTGCATCCCTTGTTCTTTGCAAGGTCAACTGCTGTGTCGTAGCAAGCAGCGTCTTCACCGATGTTTGTTACAACGATAACCTGCTCGTCAGTCAGACCCATACCCTTTGCAGCTGACTTTAAGCCGTCGATGAAGTTCTTGTCGTAAGTAGAGTTTTCATCGTGGAGACAAATCAGACCGATTTTGAAATCTTCAGGAATTTTAACATCTGACTTAATTTCCTCTCGTGCAATAATTTCTGCACTTTCGCCCTTCTTTGTGTCTTTTGCACCTGAGCAACCTGCAAATGCAGCAACAACAAGAAGAACGGCTGCAAGAATTACAGCAACAATTTTCTTTGAGTTTTTCATTCGTTTTCCCTCCATTAAATTTTAAACGGTTTTGTTTTATTATAAGGCTTTTGCCATTATAATCAGTCTCTGAAAACAACCTCGCCCGTTTCGTGGTTCATACTTTCAACAATGGCAAGGCTTTCGACCCTGATGCCTTTTGCACGAAGTTCATCGCCGCCGTGCTGATAGCCCTTTTCTATTACAGTGCCGCAGCCCACAAGCTCTGCGCCGCTTTCTTCAACAACGCGTATAAGTCCTTTAAGTGCGTTGCCGACGGCAAGAAAGTCGTCAACAATAAGCACTCTGTCGCCCTTGCCGAGAAAACGCTTGCTCACCATAACATCGTAAGTGGTGCCGTGCGTAAACGATTCAACGGGAGTTGTGTAAACATCGCCTGCGATGTTTTTGGTTTTTGTTTTTTTGGCAAAAACAAGAGGGCAGCCAAGTTCCTGAGCCAAGGCGGTACCAATTGCAATACCGCTTGCCTCGATAGTTAAAACCTTGTTTATGCCCTCATCTTTAAAAAGTCTATGAAATTCTTTGGCTATTTCCGCCAAAAAGACGCAATCTATCTGATGGTTCAGAAAGCAGTCTACTTTAAGGATGTTTCCTTCGTAAACCTCTCCTTCGCTGAGAATCTTCTGCTTAAGGAGTTCCATACAATCACCACCAAATTGAGAATACGCCTATATAATAAAATAAAGTGTGACTAATTTCAACATTTTTTTGATATTGATACCGTTTTTTAATCTTTTTCTATTTCGGTGACAATAAACAACAACCGCAAGAGTCTATTTTAGGGCATTTTGTCCATAAAAGCACGCATAAAAAGCGAGCAGCAATCGCCGCTCGCTTATAAGTTATTCTGTTTTGGTTGGCTCCCAGTTAAACGCCGACGCATTGTAGCCGAATGCCTTTTCTACAAGCGGTGTAAACTCGTCGCCGCTGCCGTAGTCCTCGCTCTTGAGTTCGTAAATCGCCTCGTTAATAGCGTCTTTCCAACCGCTGTACTTTGCACAGGCGATTACATAGTCAATCTTGTCGAGCTCGCCGTCAAACACTTTGTAGCTTTTTGCCTTGCCTGTAGGCATAAAACTGAACTCGTCTGTAACAACAATATCTGCCTTGCCGTCATCAAGCATTTTTAGTGCTTTTTTAACGTCGTTTTCTTTGGTGATATTTTTGCACACGGACGCAATTGCCGTATTCTTTTCAAGTGCCGCCGCTGCAGCGTCGCTTACAGTCACAACTCTTGCACCGAGAAATTCGTTAAAGCCCGTACGCTCGCCGTCCTTTGCAGCAACGGCAATAATGCGGTTTGTGATAATGGGGTCGGTAAACGAGTAATCCTCGTTGAAAGTGCCTTTGTTTGTGGTTACAACTCCCATAAGCAGACCTGCACTGTATTCTTTGTTGTCGCTGTCAAAGAAGCCGCCGTCTTTTTCAAGTTCGTAGCCTTCTTCTACCTTCTCGAAAGTATAGCTTTTGAAGTCGCCCTTGACGCCGTCAAAAATAGCCTCCATAAGTTCTGCCTCAAAGCCTGTGGCTTTGCCGCCCTTACCCACTTCGAGAATCGGGGCAGACGCCTCTGTATAACCTATAATAAGTTTAGCGTCGCTGTACTTTTCGCCGTCGGCTTTTGAGCAGCCTGCAAACACGCAAATCACAAGTGCTAAACAAAGTAAAAAAGCAAACAATTTTTTCATATTGTTACCCCCTGACTAAATACAATTTTATATTATTACCTTTATAAAGTCAAGAAAATAATTTTGTACAGCCGTGCATTTGTATTTGACAATACATATAATTAGTATTAAAATAAGTAGGATATTAAAAACGAGGTGAAGTTATGCTTACGCTTGACAGAGTTTATAAGGCGTCGAGAGTGCTCGACGAGGTTATAAGAGAAACAGATATGATTGCCGCACCTAAAATCAACCCTGCGGCAAACGTATATCTTAAAACAGAAAATCTGCAGGTAACGGGTTCGTTCAAGGTGCGTGGCTCGTATTTCAAAATCAGCCAGTTATCTGACGAGGAAAAGGCAAAGGGCGTAATCGCCTGTTCTGCAGGAAATCACGCACAGGGCGTGGCTCTTGCCGCAACAAAAAACGGCATTAAGTCGCTTATCTGCCTGCCCGACGGAGCACCCATCAGCAAGGTTGAGGCAACAAGAAGATACGGTGCCGAAATCTGTATGGTAAAGGGCGTTTATGACGACGCATACAACGAGGCGTTACGCCTGCGTGACGAAAAGGGCTACTGCTTTATTCACCCGTTTAACGACCCCGACGTAATTGCAGGTCAGGGAACAATCGGACTCGAAATTCTGAATCAGCTGCCCGAGGCTGACGTTGTTGTGGTTCCCGTCGGCGGCGGCGGACTGATTGCAGGCGTTGCATACACAATCAAACAGCTCAAGCCCTCGTGTAAGGTTTACGGCGTGCAGGCTTACGGTGCACCGTCTATGCAGGAGAGTCTTGAGTGCGACGAAATCAAAACCCTTGCCGGCGTTAACACAATCGCCGACGGTATTGCTGTAAAGACCCCCGGCGACCTCACATATGAACTCTGCAAAAAGTATGTTGACGGAATTGTTACGGTAACAGACGACGAAATCGCACTTGCCATACTCACCCTTCTTGAACAGCAGAAGCTTATTGCCGAGGGTGCGGGTGCGGTACCCGTTGCGGCTGTTATGAACGGCAAAATCCCCGAAATCGACGGCAAAAACGTATGCTGCCTTGTGTCGGGCGGCAACATCGACGTTACAATTCTTTCAAGAGTTATTGAACGTGGTCTTAAAATGGGCGGCAGAACTGCCGACATAGTTATTGCTCTTTCGGACAAACCCGGTCAGCTGGCAGGCGTGAGCAAAATTATCTCCGACCAGGGTGCTAACGTTGTAAGCGTTAACTACGACTCTACCGACCTTGATATGAACATCACCGACTGCTACCTTAAAATCGGCGTTGAAACACGTAACTTTGAGCATATTGTTGCTGTTAAAAAAGCGTTGCTTGACGCAGGCTTTCAGGTGTGCGAATAAGAATTAATAATAAAGGAGATTTGAAATGGATTACGTAATTACTGATAATGCACCGGGTGCAATCGGCCCTTACTCACAGGCAGTAAAGGCAAACGGTATGCTTTTTACTTCGGGTCAGATTGCAATTAACCCCGAAACCAACAACGTTGACGCAAAAACTATTGAAGAGCAGACCGAACAGGTTTGCAAAAACCTTACCGCCGTTGTTGAGGCTGCAGGCACAACAATGGAAAAAGTTGTAAAAACGGTGTGCTTCCTTGCCGACATCAACGACTTTGCAGCGTTTAACGAAGTGTACGGAAAGTACTTTGTTTCAAAGCCTGCACGCTCGTGCGTGGCAGTAAAGGATTTGCCTAAAGGCGTACTTTGCGAGGTAGAACTCATCGCAGAACTGTAAACTGTATTTTGTAGAGGCGGGATTTCCCCGCCTCTTTTTTTGTGTAAATATTGTATTTTTGTCGTTTTATGTTATAATTATAATGGATTAATTTATGCGGGAGACTTTATTTTGAAAAAAGAAAACGAAAAACAGTATAACGACAATCTGGTAATCGGCAGAAACGCCGTGACCGAACTGCTTAAAAGCGGCAGAGAGATAGAAAATGTGCTGATTGCAAAAGGCGAGCGTGAAGGTTCAATCAACCGCATTATCGCACTTTGCAAAGAGAACGGCATTGTTATCAAGACCGTTGACCGACGCAAGCTCGACAGTCTGAGTCAGGGCGGCAACCACCAGGGTGTTGCGGCAAATGTTCCCGAGCACGAATATTCGAGCGTTGACGACATACTCGGTTATGCCGAAGAGAAGGGCGAAAAGCCGTTTATAATTATTTGTGACGAAATTGAGGACAGCCACAACCTCGGTGCGATTATACGTACCGCCGAGGCTTGCGGGGCTCACGGCGTGATAATTCCAAAACGCAGAGGCGTAGGACTTAACTTTATTGTGGCTAAAACCTCGTGCGGAGCCCTTGAATATATGCGTGTTGCAAGGGTTGGCAATATTGCCGACACGATTGACAGGCTTAAAAAAGAAAACATCTGGGTTTACTGTGCCGATATGGACGGTCAGCGTTGGGACAAGACCGATTTTGGCGGCGGTGCGGCACTCGTTGTAGGTAACGAGGGCAAGGGCGTGGGCAGGCTTATAAAAGAAAAATGCGATGTCACCGTCAGCCTTCCTATGCTCGGAAAGGTGAACTCGCTTAATGCCTCGGTTGCGGCGGGAATACTGATGTACGAGATTGCAAGGCAGAGATTGGACTGATATTAACGATTAGTGATGAGTGAGAATATGAGCGAAAATTTATCTATTGACGAAATAATAAAAAGGGCGGAACAGATAAAGAGCGAGGCGGAGAAGCAGCTTGTTGAGGCGGAAAAAAGCCTTGACGAAAAAGCGAAGAACGCCATTGACGAAGTTGTGGTTGACGAAAAGCAGGTTGTTGACCGAATTGCAAAAGTTTACGAAAAAATCGAAAACGAGGACAACGACGTAAAAGAATACGTACCGCCAAAAAAGAAACCGTCCGTAAGGCTTGACAGAACTATGCGTTTTGGCGGCAAAGACGAGGTTAAAATCGCACCTGAAAAAACGCCGTCCGCCGACAAAACCCAGGCAGTGCCGACTAAACTTACTGATGTGGCAGACAGCAAAACACGTGTGATGGACGACGGCAAAACGAAACAGGTTGTTTTTGTATCGGGCGACGAAAGTTCTGACGACAGCGACTTGCAGGAAATGCCGATGATTGTTGCAAAAGAGCATATTTACGACGGCTTTGATAACGGCTACGACTTCACGGCGGAAGAGGACATCGGCGTTCAGATGACTTTTGAAGGGTTTGACGATACGGTTGAGAGCGTTCCGACTATCGACGAAGAGGTCGCCGAACAGATACTGCTTGAACGCAGGCAGGAAAAAGTAGGAAAATTCCGTTTGTTCGGACCCGACGAAACCGACAGGGACCTTGGCGAACGCAAGGTTGTAAAAGAGGACTACGTTAATCTGGATGAAAAGGACAAATTCCTGAGCAACCTCAATGCTAAAAAAGGGTCAATCCGACTTAAAATGATTGCAACGCTGTGGCTTGCGGTTCCTATGATACTGCTGACCGTGTTTAAGGACAGTGCTTACTTCCCGTCGTTTTTGACGTCCGACACAGCGTACTACAGTTGTGCTGCAGTGCTTTTCGGCATTGTGATACTGCTGAACTCCAACGTAATAATACACGGCTTTAACTTAAAACGCCGTTTTAATTACGATTTGCCCATATCTATTGTAACTCTGCTGATTCTGGCACACACTGTTGTACTTGCAACGAACCGAAATCTTGCAATAGAAAACGGCGTGCTGCTTACCGTGGCAGGCACGTTCTCGCTGTTTATGTCGCAACTCGGCAAAAGCCGTATGATGAGCAGGATTATAGATAACTTCAACTTTATTTCCGGCACGCAGGACACATACACGGTAGAAGACATAACCAACACCGTTGACGCAGAGATAATCTGCCGTGGTATGATTGAGGGCGAGCCGTATGTAAAAACGAGCGTAAAGACCGACCTGCCCTCCAACTTTATGGAAATTTCCACAAAGCGTGAGGCGGCAAACAAAACGGCAAAAATAATCTTTCCGCTGTCCCTTCTGCTGAGTGCGGTGCTGCTGATAGTAATAGGGCTTATTGACGATTACTACACGGCTGTAAATATGTCGCTCTGCTCACTTGCTATATCGCTGCCGTGCAGCACGCTCTATCTAAGCAACACGGTGCTGCTTGACGTTTCAAAAGGGCTGAAACAGTACGGCTCACGGGTATGCGGATTTGAAGGTGCAATGACCGCCTGCGGTGCAAACGCAATGGTTATGGAGGCTGCAGACCTGTTTGGCGAAAACTCGTGCGAAATGCACGGATTTAAAACATTTGACGGCACCAAGGTTGACGACGCAATTATTTACACCGCTGCAGTGATGACGCAGACAAAGAGTCCGCTTGCACGTGTTTTTGACAAGGTTATTATAGGCAAGCAGTCCATACTGCCCGTTGTTGAGGACGTAACGTACGAAAACAGTATGGGTATTTCGGCGTGGATTTACAAACGCAAGGTGCTTGTGGGCAACAGGGATTTGCTTATTCGCCACGGCGTTGACGTGCCGACACAGAACTTTGAAAAGAAGTTTACAATCAAGGGCAGAAAAGCACTTTACCTTGCGGTAAACGGAAACGTTGCGGCGATGTTTGTGGTGAGTTACAGTGCTGACCCGAGCCTGAAACGGGAACTCCGCAAGCTCGAAAAGAGCGGTATAACAATAATTGTAAAGAGTAGCGACCCGTATATTAACGAAAAGAGTATTGCCTCGCTGTTTTCGCTGCCCGAAGGATTTGTAAGGGTTATGAATCACTCGGCGGCAAGGGTTTTTGACAAATACTCCAATATGAGCGTTGAAAAATCCCCTGCCTATGTGGTTCACAACGGAACGGCTCTCGGCTTTGTTTCGGCGATGCGTAGTGCAGAGATAATCAGAAGTTCAGGCAAACTGATTAACTTTTTGTCCTGTTTCGGCTCGGCAATCGGATTTGCGATTATCGCTCTGCTGTCCGTACTTGAGGCGTTCGGCAGCATAACCGCTGTAAACATTGTGCTGTTTCAGGTTATATGGACCACGTTTATGGTGATTTTAAACAAAGTGAAAGGATTTACGCTGTAATGACTAATCTTGATGGCAAAGACTTTAAAAGCGTTACCGCCGGCAGCAAGGTGCTTGTTGACTTTTTTGCCGACTGGTGCGGCGAGTGCAAGGCACTTGAACTTATGCTTGCCGCCGCAGAAGAAAAAACCGACGTACCCTTTTACCGTTTTGACTGCGACAGCGACAGAGAGTTTGTGGCGGAGCTCGGCATTATGAGTATACCGACTCTTATGCTGTTTGAAAACGGAAAAGAAAAAGCCCGCAAAATCGGGCTGTGTGACACGGACGAAATCCTTGGTTTTATAAACAGATAGTTTATTTAAAACAATATTATAAAGGGGATTGCGGTTTCAAAAACGCCGTCACCTGAAAAGAAGCACCGCCTGACAGAACTGAGTTCTGTCAGGCGGTGCCTTTGTATTATGCGGTAATAATTTAGAACAGACCTTTTTTGAACATAGCAAGGTCCTTGCCGTTGATAATGCCGTCTGCGTTAAGGTCGGCTGCTTCGTTGTAGTTACTGTCGCCGAGTTCTGCACCTACAAGGTCGAAGAAGTTGTACTCGGTTGTTGTTCCGCAGCCGTTCTGGCACGCTGCGGTAACGGTGTTGTCGGCAAATTCTACAACTTTAAACACGTGGTCGTCCTTCCAGGTTGCCCAAATGGTTCGGTCTTCCTGAACATTGTCAAGGCTGCCGCTCCACGCAACAAAGGTCTTGCACTGGGGAGTATCTGTGATTTCGGGTGCAGTAGCGTTTTCACCACGGTTAACAACCACCTGCGACATCATTGTGGTAAGCTTGTCGTTGGTGTAAAAGCGAACAACAAAGAAGTCACGCTCAACGTCGATGTGTACGGTCAGCGGCTCGGCGTCTGCAAGTCCGGTGTTGTACTCATAATCAATTCCGTCAATCAGTTTGGAGTAATCGGTTGTAACGAACGAACCGCTCTGATAGCCGATAAGACCGAGCGAGTTTTCCTCGTCAAGCGAAGTGGAAATAATTCTGCTTGCGGTGTTGAACGGCATTGTTACAAAGATTGTGCCGCCTTCGTCGCTTGCCGTACCCGAAATTGTCTGCTCGCCGATTCTGTTGGAAGTGACGTTCTGCAGTGCGGTGTTAGCACTGAGGTCGAGTTCCTGTATGTGATTGTTGCTGCAGTGCAGCGAGGTAAGTGCGGTGTTTTTGCTCAAATCAAGCGAGGTGAGCTCGTTCTGATGCACCTGCAGAGTTTCAAGCAGGGTGTTTTGTGTAACGTCAAGCGAGGTCAGCTTGTTGACGCTACAGGACAGCGTTCTGAGATTTGTAAGCATAGATACGTTGAGTGCCGTCAAATCGTTACTCTGACAGTTGAGTGTGCGAAGTGCGGTGTTTTTGCTGACGTCAAGCGTTGCGAGTTCGTTACCCATACAGTCAAGCCAGGTAAGACCCGTGAGTTTTGATACGTCGAGCGACGTGAGACCTATACCGCCGCAACGCAGAGTTTTAAGATTTGTGAAAAACTCAATTCCCTTGATGCTTTCAATCTCGGCGTCTTCGTCGAGGTCGTACAGGTAGCCCGTTACGGAGAACAGGGTTACGTCTGCAATTTCGTCATCCGAAAGATAGCCGTCCTCGTCGGTGTCGCACTCAAGAGATACGATTGTTCTGAAGTTTTCGTCCGGAAAATTAGCGGCGTTGATTGCCACGGGGTTTCCCGCAAAAGCTATAATACCCGAGGTCATGCTTGCCGCTATAAGTACGGCGGCAAGCAGGAGGGATAACAGTTTTTTATTCTTTTTCATACTATTCCCTCCTTATCGTCCTACGGTTACTGTGATTGATTTAGAAACGGTTGTGCCGTCTGAATTTGTAACAGTGCAGGTGACTGTTGCGGTGTTTGAAGAACGGGCGATGCCCTTGCCCCTTGTAGTGAGGTCTACAAAACCTGTGTCGCTTACAGTCATATATGTGCTGTCGGAAATTGACCACTCTACACTCTTTGGCTCGTTTGCGTTTGCAGGAGTTAAGATGTAGCCCAGCTGAATACCGTGGAAGTCGGTGTAGCGAAGTGCATATCCTGTCTGAACAATCGAGTCGCCCTCAACCTCGGTGCCGTCGGCAGTGAAGGTGAAGTCCGTTACGTTTACAATTGCGTCAACAATCGTGATGCTGTAGGTGATTTCGGTTTCTCTGTCGTAATCGTCTACGGCTGTGAACTTAACAGTAAGGGTTGCCGCTGCGGCTGTTTTGGTAACGGTGAGAGTATCGCCGTTTGTGCTTACGGTTGCACCCGTTACGTCTTCAGCAGTGAAGGTGTGCGACTTAATCATTGCACCGTCGTTAAGCGTGCATACTATTGTTGCACCGCCGTTTTGCGACTCGTAAGTTGCACCGTTTTCAATCTGTGTGCCGTTTATTGTAACAGTCGGCTGAGGAGCTACAAACTCGTTGCCCTCAAGCAGAGCCATAGCCTCTGTAAGATTTGCACAGGCGTCGTCAATTTCGTCCTGAGTAGCATACGGATTTTCGTAAACCGCTTTGGCTGCCTCGTACTCCTCGTGGAATACTGTGCCGTACTCAGCAGCGTAATCCATATAGTCAATGCCCTCTGCGGTTTCAAGTGCCGCTGCAAGAGCACTTGTGTCCCAGGTGGTGTATGCCTTGATTGTGCCTGTAAAGCCGCCGTCAACTGACGTTGCGGTGATTGTGCATTCACCCTGCGAAACAAAGGTTACAAGTCCGTTATCGTTTACGGTTGCAATGCTTTCGTCGCTTGATGTATATGTGCAGTCTGACAGATACGAAGTTGCAAGCTGAGTATTTTCAATGCCGAGTTCAGGTGTAATTCGCTTTGAAGTACCTGCCGAGCCGAATACTATATCGTCTGCAAATTCAACCTTTGTTACGCCGTATCTTACGAACGAAACGTTGATTGACGCACTCTGCGTTGTGCCGTCGTAAGCGGTGACTGTTACGGTGATAACCGCTGCCTTTGCACCTGAGATTGTATTTGTTACAAGTCCGGTTTCATCAACAATCACAGCTGCGTTTGAAGACGTCCACTCAATGTTCTTGTAGATTGCGTCTTCGGGGTTAATAACAGCCGAAAGCTGAATCTTTGTGTTTGTAAGCGTTCTTGCAGTCTTACGTACGTATCCGTCGTTCGGGATTGTAACGCCCTCCTGATTTTCGGGAACAGCGATTGAGATGCTGTCGGGTGCGATGTACTTAACAAGTGCGTTATAAGCGGCGTTGAGCGTGTCGAGGTAAGAGTAAACCTCTGCCTGAGTAGCCTTGCCGTCGTTTACAACCTGTTCGCACTCTGCCACTGCCGCACCGAGCACGCCGAGACTTTCCTCGGTGTAAATCATCTCGTCGTTTACGCCGTCAATAAGTGCCTTGTACTCTTCTACCTTGTCGGCAAGCGGCTGGAAGTTTGTGAGTACGGTAACGCTTATGTCTTTTGAGTAGCCGCCGTCAAAAGTTTTGGCGGTAATTGTACATTCGCCCTTGTCTACAAAGTGGATTACGCCGTCGCTTACCGTTGCAACGTTTACGTCTGACGAATACCACTCAACTGTTGAAACGTCGGGCGAGCCGCTTGACGACGTTGCCGTTGCCGAAACGGTTACGTCGCTGTCCGTTGCATAATTTGTGAGCGAAGTTTGCGAAACGGTTATTCCCGAAACGGTTTTGTCAGCCATAACAACATTGATGGTTCTTGTAAACGTTCTGCCGTAATCGTCGGTAGAAGTTACGCTGACTTTTGCCTTGCCCGCCTTATTACGCTCGGTAGGCGTGAGAGTAATCTTTGCACCCGAAACGGACGAATTCATATTTTCGGCACTTACCACGCTCCACGCAACGTTTTTGGATGATGCGTTGTTGGGGCTTGTTGCCGCATTGAGAATAATATAGTTGTTGTAGTTATAGTCGGCATATCCGCTTGAAATGTTAACAGACAGTGCGTTTGAACTGCCGACGTTGCCGCTTGTTACCTGCGACGCAGAACCGATAAGCGGATTTTTCCATGCCTGATATGTTACGTTAATTCCCGTTACCTTTACGTACGGATGACTTGCGAGTGCTGAGCCGGCGGCGTTGAGTGCGTCGGCATAGGCGTCAATCTCGTCCTGACTGAGCGTCATATCTCCGAGTGCCGCTTCGGCGTCCTCATACGCACGCTTGAATGCCTGACCGTATGTGTACTCGTAATCGGTATAGTCAACATCTGCATAACGCTCAAGTGCTGCCTTGAGTTCGCTTCTGTCGCCCTCGGTAGAAACTACGCACTCTGCAGATTTACCGCCGTCGTAAGAGATAACTCTTACCTTGGTTGAGCCTGCACCGACGAAGGTTACAAGACCGTTTTCGTCAACTGTTGCAATGCTTTCGTCGTCGCTCTCCCAGTAGTAATCCTGAATAGATGCGGCGTTGATGTGGAACAGCGAACTGCCCACGGGAAGCACGGTACAGGTAAGCTGGTACGTCTGTCCTGTCATACCGTTGATGTTGGAGTCTGAAAGTTCCATACCTGTTACAGGCGAGTATGCAAACGATACCCATACGTCGTCGGAGAACGACCTGCCGAAGTGGTCTGTTACCGTACAGGTAATCTTGCCGTAGCAGGATTTGTTTGCCGTAGGCGAAGCGTTGCCCTCGTTATCAACCGAGATGTCGGACGTTGACGATACCCACTCAACCGTCTGGTACGACGCATTGTTAGGATAAAGTCTTACGTTGAGGTTGAGCTTTGCGTTTTTGTAGCTTATACCCTCTGACAGAAGGCTGAGGTCAAACTGATAGAATTCAGCGGTTGCCTCACCGTCGAGGTAAAGTTCTACGCTCTGAAGGTCGTTATACTTCTTGAGTCCGTTGTACGCCGCCTCGAGCGTTGCGTACATAGAGTCAACCTCTTTCTGCGAGTAGCCACTGCCCTTGTTCACCATTGCCTGTGCCGCCTCGAGTGCTGCGGTATAGGTTTCCCACGTGTCAGGATAGTAAGAGGTCTGTTTCAGATTAAGGTCGCTGTACTGCTGAATAAGATTTCTCAGCATATCGTAGTTTGTAACAACGTTTACGTTGCAGGTAGCCGAATAGCCGCCGTCCTGAGTTGTTGCGGTAATCTGGCAGTCGCCGCCGCATACAAAGGTTACAACGCCGTTTTCGTCAACCGTTGCAATTTCGGGGTCGCTTGAAGTCCAGATAACTCCCGTGCAGGATGCACCGCCTACGCCGAGCGTTCCCGACGGAAGAACCGTTGCGGTAATTGTCTGCGTTTCGCCAACCTTGCCGCCCGTAATGGTTGTGGTATCAAGTTCAACGCCCGTTGCCCTTGTCTTTGCAAAAGCAATATACGCTGTATCCGTGATAATTCTGCCGCTGTAATCCTCCATCGTGCAGGTAATCATAGCACTGCACGCATTGTTTGACGAAGGACGGCACACGCCGCTTCTGTCAACCGAGATTGAAGAATCGGACGAAGTCCACTTGATGTCGCTGTACATTGCACCCTTTGGGTTAACTTTGTAGTCGAGGTCGTAACTGCTCTTTGTATAGTTGGCTGTTGCACCAACCGATACGGTTACAAAGTCGCCTATGTCAGCACCGTTAGTGCCTGTGATTTCGACCTCGTTAACACCTACAAATCCGCCGAGTTTAAAGAATGCCGAAAGCAGATTTCTCGTAGTGGTGTCAACGTTGTCCTGCGACGCCATATCCTCGTCATAGTAAACCGAATATGCGAGGTCAAGCTTTTTCATATAATCCTGATAAAGCTTTTTGTTGTCTTTTGTTCTGATAATTACGGTGTCTTCGCAGAGTTCCATAACCTGCTTGAGTCCCGATTTGTCAGGCTTAACAATAACCTGTGCGGTGCCTACAATACCGCCGTCGGCAGATACGCAGTAAAGCGTTGCAGTGCCTACGTCGTGGGCTGTGAGGTTACCGTCACGGTTGTTGTTTGTCATCGTCTTTACCGTGAAAATACTTTCGTCAGACGAATACCAGTTACACTTGTAGCAGCAGTTTGTTGTGCCTGTGATAACTGCACTGCTTTCAAAACCTACGGTGTGCGTTACCTCGCCCGAACCGCCGTTAGTAAGAACAACGGGGTTGGTGTCGATAGTGTTTGAAGTTACATATTTTTTTGTAACGCAAACCGTGATAACGTTTGATTTGATTTTGCCGTCGTTTGATACGGCGTAAATGTTGAACGTGTCGGCGTTTTCGTGGCCTGCGTTCTGAGTTACGGATACGGTATGCGTGTCGTCGCTCGGCGATACGCTGTAGTAACCGTTGTCAACAACCCATTTGAGATTCTGGTTTGTTGCACTTGCGGGACTAACGGTTGCGGCAAGTTTTGCACCGTTGCCGTTGTATGCCTCAAGCACGCCTTTTTTGATTGTTACGTACTGGTAATCAACGCCGTTGATTGTAACGGTGTTGTTGCGGTTGATGTCGCCGTTTGATGTGCCGCCCGTAACGGAAATTTTGATGTTTTCAACGGGGATACCCGTGCGTACTTCTTTTTCGGCAACGTAGCTTGAAATCTCGTAGAAGTTGCCGTTTGAAAGTTCGTAGCCCGTGTACGCCTTCATTGCGATTGTGCAGTATCCGCCCGAAACGGAGGTGTAGTGACCGTTTTTGTCAATCTGACCGATTCCGTCGGTTGCGGGAGTATCGTCGGTAGCCCAGGTGTAAACGGCGTTGCCGTCCTCGTCCTCGCCCGTTTTGATACCCCACAGAGTGTAAAGGTTTTCGGCGTTTGCAACACGGCTGGGATAAAGCGAATAGCTGTAGTCCTCGCTTGTGTCTATCTCGACGGTGTCTTCGCCGACAATATCAACGTGCGAAATGTAGCGTCCCGTCTTACCCGTAACGGTTACGGTAACGGTTTTGCTTACGCCCGATTTTGCTGTTGCCGTAATCTCGGTTGTAGCAGATGAAAGCTGACCGAGCGAACCGTTTGCGTCAAGACCCTTGATAACGCCTGTGTCGGGGTCAACGCTTGCAACTTCGGGCTTTGACGAAGTCCACACCATACCTGTAAGGTCGCCTGCGTCCGGCTGAACGTCAACAATGCTGAGCTGAATTTCGCTGCCTTCACGAACGGTTGTAACACCGTCGATATTGAAGTTTGTTACAGGCTGAGCCTGAACAACGTTGAAAGTAATTGAGTCATTGTAAACCATCTGGAGTATGATGTTTGCAATAATTTCAACAGCCGTTGCGGTAAGCTGAACGGGGTCTGCGGAATCCTGTGCAATATCCTTTACCGCAAACGCTGCGTCAAGAATACCTGCAAGCACGTTACGGTTGATGTCTACGCCCATATATTTGATGAGTGCGTCCGCAACCTTGGTTGTGTCGAGTGTTCCTGTATTGTCAAGAGCGTAAACGTAATTTACGAGTTTGAGTATAGCCTCAATAACCTCCTTGGAGTCGGGCGAAACCATAATTGTTACCGTACCTGTGTTTTTGAAGGTAACAAGACCGCTGTCGCTTACGGTTGCAACAACCTTGCCCTGTGAGAAGATTGATGATGATTTAACAGAATAAACAACGCCGAACTTGAGTCGCTGCGGAGTTGTGATTGCGTAAAGCTGAACTTCGCCGCCTTTAGCCTGTGTTGTGTTAATCTGCGATTTGTTTACAATGTGAGTTCCGTTGGGAAGGAAGTTTGAAAGTGCGTCGGTGTTTCTTGTAACGGTTACATCTATGCTGTCCTGTGCAAGAAGCGTACCGTCAGACGCAAAAAGCTGGCAGTAAATAGGCGTGTTTACCTTGTCGAGATACTCTCTGAGCGAGTCAACAAGCTGACCTTTATAAGACTCAACATAGTCTGCGAGTCTTGAGTCGGAGCCGAGTGCCGTAACCATAAGGTCAACGATTGCCTCTGTATCCATTGAGTCGAGGTCGACGTACTCGTTAAAGAATACTTTTTCAAAAACCGAACCCATAACGCTGCCGATAATCGGAATAGGCTTAACTTCGTTGTCTATCCACGACTGAACAACTGCACCCTTGGACGAGTCAAACGCCTTTACCTTGCCCGTTTGGTCAACGTCAACAAGCACAGGGTTTTCGCTGTACCACTTGACGTATGAGTTATCGGGAGCAGTACAGTCAATAAGTTTATACGTGTACTGCACCGTCTCGCTTTCCATTATGTATTCGATGTGTTTTGTTTTGGTAGCCTCGTCGTCGTAGGTCGGTACCATAGTACCCGAATCCTTGTAAAAGATTTCGAGCTCGTACGCCTCAATAACGCCGTCCTCGGCAAACGCCGTCATAACGGGTACAATTCCGCTGACTGCGAGCAGAAGCGAGAGCGTGACGCTGAGCACCTTTCGTGTAAGTTTTTTCTTCATAGTATTCCCTCCCATAGGTACTATATATAATACTGAAACTTATAATTATAATAAAATATACTTTATCTATACTATTATAAAACATTTTATTCTTTCGGTCAATGCTGCCCGATTGTGAGTTGTTACAAAATTTTTGGAGGGAAATTGTACATTGTTAACAAAAAATTAACAATTTTTGTATAATTTACGCCGTTTGTATAACCTTGTTTTTGCCCCTACATATAGAAAAAAGTCGCAGGATGCGGGTTGTTCACTCACATCTTGCGACTGCTTTTTAAGTTTAAATATCAAGCGTTTCAAACGCACTCTGAGCCGTGACATCACGCAAAATGCCTATGCTCGCTTTTTCGCCGTTTTCACGCTCAACAATCCGCCTGCGGTCAACAACAATAAGGTGCTTTCCGCTTTTTGTTTTTAGTGAATACGTTGCGTTTGCCGTGGTCTTTCCCTCTGCCGAAACAACAAGGCTGTGCCGTGCGACAGGCACCTCTTTTTGCACCATAAGTTTTGTTAAATCACCGCCGTAATTCTCAAAGAATTCCTTGCGTGAATAGCCTATGAGCTTTATAAAATCACTCGACACAACGTCAAGCATAAACGGTGCGTTGAAGTCGGCAGTGAACAACGCCCCGGGCAGATTTTTAAAAATCCGCACAAGCAAATCACGTTCGCTGTCGGCGTCTTCTTCCGCCATTTTTACGTCGTTTATATCCGAAAAAATGCCGTGAAAAACAGGGCAGCCGTCGTCGTCATAACGGTGAACGGACGCACCGAATTTGCACCACAAAACGCTGTTGCGGTGGGTGAGCACCCGAATTTCCATATCAATAGGCTTTTTGGTAGCCATCGCCTTACCCACAGCCTGAAAAACTGCACTCTTGTCGCCCTCGTGAATCAAATCGTCAAGGCGGTATTTTCGGCCGGCATAAACGCTTTTGGATGTGCCGAACATTTCGCAGCAGGTTTTGTTCATATAAAGCGGAATAAACTCCATATCGCTTGTAACTTTAAACAGGCACACGCCTGCGTTTACAAGGTCAACAAGCTCTTTCATCTCGTCGGCTCTGGTTTTTAGCTCCTCGCTCTTTTTTTGCGAGCGTGAAATGTCTGCAAGCGTGAGCCTGCAACGCTTTGTGCCCTCTATATTATAGCCCGTGCAATGCACAAAAACCTCTTCGCCGCTTTTGTCTTTTATGTAAAAATCCAGATAAACGTAGGGTGAATCCTTTTTGCATATAACACGCCGCACGTTCTCCCTGTCACGTGGATTGATAATATCGTTAAGATAAAGTTTGCCCTGTTTGATTTTTGAAGGATGAACTCCCGTAAAATCGGAAAAATGACTGTCCGAGCTAATAACCTTCAGGTTGTCTGCCTTGTCTACAACGCAGTTCATAAACTCCACTTCAAAGACAGTCTCGTCATAGTCGCTGATACTCTCGCCCCCTCGCTGATTTTGTTATTTATTTAACAAAATCATTATACCACATTATTATGAAAAAGTCATTACAATAATTACCGAATTAATAAATTATTAATTTGTAGGTTTTATATTGCTATGTTAATAATTTAATATTGTAATGCACTAAATTTTATGTTATTATAGTTTGAAAACAAAAAAGGCAGGGTGACGATATGGTTTACAGAATTTTTGTTGAAAAGAAAAAAGGCTTTGATGTTGAAGCGGGCAATATTCTTGCCGACTTGCAGAACAACGTTGGTATTACTGCACTTGAGGACTTGAGAATTATCAACCGCTACGACGCCGAAGGCCTTTCAAAAGACGAGTTTGACAGTGCTGTCAAGCAGGTTTTTTCGGAGGCTAATCAGGACAGCGTGTGCGAAACTCCCGACCTTGACGGCTGGAAGTATTTTGCAACCGAGTACCTCCCCGGTCAGTACGACCAGCGTGCAGACAGTGCCGCACAGTGTATTCAGCTGCTCACTGCAGGTGAACGCCCGAGCGTTGCCTCGGCAAAAATAATCGCTTTTAAAGGCGACGTCACCGAAACCGAAATCGCAAAAATCAAATCATATATCATCAACCCCGTTGAATCACGTGAGGCGTCCATGGATATGCCCGACTCACTCGATATAAAAGCAGACCGACCTGCCGACATAGCAAGAATTAACGGTTTTGTCACAATGACCGACGGCGAAATCGCCGCTTACCACTCAGAGATGGGCTTTGCAATGAGCGTTGCCGATTTGTGCTGGGTGCGTGACTACTTCAAAAACGACGAGGGCAGGGACCCCTCGCTAACGGAACTCAAAGTTATTGACACCTACTGGAGCGACCACTGCCGCCACACCACCTTTGCCACACAGCTTGACGAAATCAGGATTAACAAGGGCAAATACTCCGCCGCAATCGAGCAGGCTCTCAAAGAATATTTTGAGGTCAGGGGCGAACTTTACGGCGACAGAAAAGACAAGATTGTTTGCCTTATGGATATGGCGTGCATCGGCACGAAGGCACTCAAAAAATGGGGCTACGTTGACGACCTTGACGAGAGTGAAGAGATAAACGCATGCTCAATCAACGCCGAAGTTGAAATTGACGGCAAGGTTGAGCCGTGGCTCATTCAGTTTAAAAACGAAACCCACAATCACCCCACGGAAATTGAGCCGTTCGGCGGTGCTGCAACCTGCCTTGGCGGTGCAATACGTGACCCGCTGTCGGGCAGAGCATATGTGT
>SVQF01000058.1 GCA_015065445.1 Oscillospiraceae bacterium
AACACGGTAGTTAAGCTCATGCGTGCCGAAAATACTTGGCGGGCAGCTGCCTGGGAAAATAGGTCGATGCCGACATAAAGAAAAAACCAACCAGATGGTTGGTTTTTTCTTTATCTGTTATTATCTTTAATTGCTGCCCGCCAAGTATTTTCAATATGCAATCAAAAAATAATTATTATAATTTTTCAATTAAAACTTGTAACTTAATTTGAAAAAGAGTACTGATACTTTACAAAAAGCAATAAATATGTTATAATGTTGATAGACATAAGTCTAATAAACTGCGGAGGGATATTATGGCATATTATTTTGTGTTAGGATTGGGATGCATTATGTCGCTGATATTTTGCATTAACCGTGCTAAAGGATTTAGCATTAAAAACCTTATGTTAAAATCTGTATCAAGTCTTTGCTATTTGCTGACTGCTGTATTTGCGGTTATTCTGAATCCCGAGACTTCAGTGTATGGCTCTTTGATAATATTCGGCGGTGCGTTGGGTCTTGTTGGCGATATTCTTCTTGATTTGAAGGGGATATACCGTAAAGATGAAAGTGCTTATTTAAAAGGCGGATTTATATTTTTTCTTGTAGGTCACCTGTTTTATTCAGCCGCAACAATTTACACTGTTCGTTTTGAATGGTGGATTGTTCTTTTGTGCGTCCTTGCTGCTTTGATATTCGGATATTTGATTATCGCCTCGGCTAAAATTATGAAAGTTCATTACGGAGCATACAGAACCATTGTATTTATTTATACTTCCGTGCTTTCACTGTCTATGTTTCTTGCAATTGCCGCTGCAATTTATACGAGATTTTATAAAGGTTATACCATTTTGGCTGCCGGTCTTATTTTGTTTACGCTTTCCGATGCTATTCTTTCGGGTACTTTTTTTGGACGTGGAAAAGAAAAACCGTTCTATTTCTTTACAAATCATTTGACTTATTACGCCGGTCAGTATTTGATTGCAGCATCAATAATGTTTATGTAATAAAAAAGCAAACGACAAATATGCCGTTTGCTTTTTTTGGTGGGCCATCAGGGACTCTCCTCTCAACTATTGAAAGGTCCACTGGACCTTTCTCCCAAATTATCCAAGCAGCAAAGCTGCACGAATAATTTGGAGTTCGTTTCTCGTCCCTGATAAAAAATATAAGCAAACGACAAATATGCCGTTTGCTTTTTTGGTGGGCCATCAGGGACTCGAACCCCGGACCGACCGGTTATGAGCCGGTTGCTCTGACCAACTGAGCTAATGGCCCTTAAAACTCAGTGCAAATATAATAACATTAATTAGTATTTAAGTCAATAGTTTTATTAGAAAAACCGCCGAGTTTCCTCGGCGATTTTTCTTTAGCCCTTTCCATTTATCTAATCAGGACTGGAGATTTTCCTGTTTAGAATTACTTTGTAACAATCATCGTTTCGTACGCAAAATCTTTTTGATTTACGCCTATTGTGTTACGAATATACGCTTGATCCTTGCCGTTAATATAACCGTCGTTGTTGATGTCTACAAATCTTAGGTACGAAACGTCGTCTTCACTTGAAGAAATAACCATTGAAAACAGTTTCATATCCTCATTATCAATCTTGCCGTCCTTGTTAAAGTCGCAGGCAATAATCGAAATCGGCTGTGATATTGAAATATCTTCGTCCTCAACAATAATGTAAATATCTCTGCTGAATCCGTATGCGTATTTCAGCGTAGCCTGATATGTGCCGGTTTCAAGAGTAAGTCTGAATACTCCGTTATAGTTAGTGGTTGCAACAACTTTGCCGTCAATAATTATATTGACATTTTCTACCGATGAATCGCTTGCTGTACCGAGCCTGCTTTGTGCTGCAGTGACTCTTCCGGTTACAGTATGTGTTTCGATTGTAATATTGTTGCCCGTAGGTTCAAAGTATGTGCAAAAACTCTCACCGCAGTTCAGACACTTTTCTTCTTTAAATCCACGTGTCATATCGGTAGAAGGAACGGTAACAATTTCCTGATAATTGTGTCCGAGTGCAGGCGTGTGACGTTCTTTAAGAATTTCTGAGCAGTATTCGCAAACTCCTATTTCATAGCCTTCGTGTGTGCAGTCAGCTTCATATACGGTAAGGTATTCAATGTTACCGTGTCCGTTTTCGCAGTAACCGAGATAACCCGCAAGCTCGTCAATTTTAGTTGCACACTCTTCAAGGAAAATGTCATCGTCAGTATAGGCGTGGAACACTATGCTGTTTGTTCTTGCGTAAGCATGTGCAGACGAACCTGAAATAGTGTAAATTTCTAAGCCTTCGTTTTTGCTAAAACACTTGTCGGGAATTTGCGTGTTCCACAGATATACGGATTCAAGACCTGTGCATTTAATGAATGCGTTGTCTTTAATTTCTCTTAAATTCTGTGGGAATACAACGCTCTTAAGTGACGAACACCCGTAAAATGCACCCGTTCCTATTACACTCAGATTGTTTGTGTCAAATACGAATGTAATATTAGACAGACTTGAGCAGTTTTTGAACGAGTAGTTACCAATATTTATTACTTTATCCGGGAAGTAAGCGAGTCTTAACTGATTGCATTCTGCAAATGCATATTCTCCTATGACTTCGACATTCTTGCCCATTTTAAGAGATTTCAGTTCGCTGCAGTTGTTGAATGCGTAGTCTGCAATTCTTGTAACACTATTAGGTATAGCTATGCTGTTAATCTTTGAATTTTCAAAAGCATTAACACCTATTACCGTTGTACCGTCCGCAATTGAAATGTTTTTCAGTGTGCGTGGTGCCATCTTTAAGTAAGTGCCCTGATACAGACATTTGTTATTGATACTGAAGTTGGGGTTACCGTCTGAAACAGAAATCTCTGTAATCGTATTGGGTGCATAGCGGATATTCTTAATATTGTCTGTGTTTTTGCCGACTATAACTTTATCAATCTTAAGATTCTGAATAAAGGTGAAGTCAAGAGTGAAAACACTTTCGCCATATGACACAGTAACGCCGTTTGTGTATATTCCTACGTCTTTAAATGCACGCCCCAAATCTTTTGATACTATCTTGTCGGTGTTAATAACTATGCTCTCGCAGTAAACAGAATTGGAAAATGCATTTTCTCCTATCCATGTAACACCTTTGCCGATTGTGATTTGCTGGGCTTTGATACAGTTATAAAACGCTTCGTCATTAATAGTAGTTACGTTTGCAGGAATTACAATTTCTTCAAGTGCCGTGCAGTTGTAAAACGCCTGATTTTCAATTGTTTTTACCTCTGTTCCGATATCTACAAACCGAAGTGACTTAACGTTATAAAACAGTTTAGTCGGAACTGTTGATATACCATTGCCGAGATTTACATATTTAAGAGCAGGGCAGTTATAGAAAACTTTTGAGCCTATATCTGTAACGCTGTCGGGAATATTTATTGCCTCAAGCCTTGTGCAGTTGCCGAATACGTTATAGTCAAGATATTTCAGCGTATCGGGAAGTTGAATAGTTTTAGGATTAAATGCAGCAAAAACATTTGATGCACAGATTCTCTCAACTCCACTTTCCACTACAACCTTATCAACCTCAAAGAATGTGTTGCTTATATCTTCGCTTTGTAAATAAGGTGAATGACCGCCTATTGGAAGAGCTTCAAGCCCGTCAAAATAGTTGATTCGCTTGCATATTGCAGGCTCTTCTTCTCGGCTGCCCGACATTAATGCATTGTCATATGCAAAGTAATAACCCGGTGCCTGCTCAACTTTTGATTCACCCTTTGATGTATTTATTTTAAAATACACGGTATTTGTACTTTCGTAGTATTTCCAATCAAAGTAATTGCCGCTTGCACTTGTCGATATTGTTCCTTGTTCAGTCGGGTCAACTTCGTGACTTATGTTAATTCCGTATTTTTCGCAGTATTGTTCAACTGTGCTTTGCGTTTTTGTTTCGCCAACCTTTACTGTCAGAGCTGCGTTAACGGTGCCATCTTCATTAATGCCGAACGAGTTGTTTTCGGGCTGTTCTTCATCCTCATAAATATCGGTTATTTTATAAGATATTTCGAGTTCCTGAAGATTAGGGCAGTTTGCAAATGCTTTTTTGCCGACTGATGTAACATTGTTTTTGATAAAGAACACACATTTTACGTTACTGCCGTAAAACAAACCTTCGCTTATTTCTGTCAAGTCGTTTGGCATCATAAACATATAGTTGTCAAAGCCCGTAGTTTCAGCAAATGCGTATTTGCCTATATGTTCAATATGCTCGGGCAAAAGAGCAACCTTTGCATTCGGGAAGATATTGTAGCCCGGATATAAGTTGTCTATGTAAATAAACGCCTGTGAAATAAACGTACCAATATTTGTTTTTCTGAATGCATTATCGCCTATAGAATGTAAATCATACGGCAGATAAACGGTGTTTAGCGTTACGCCCGTTTCTTCATCGTAAAGGAAGTTGTCGGGAAGTGCCGTTATGCCGTCGTGAAGATTAAGCTTTGTGATACCGTTTGCGGTTATGTAATCTGCGATTGTATATTCTGTACCGTTATTATCGGTAATAGTGGCACTGAGCATATCTCCGCTGCCGTAAAAGTGCAGCATATTGTTTTCGTGCAGTTCCCATGTACCGTTTGACCACGTGCCGTGCTTAGAGTTTTCAAGCTCCTCAACATTTGTTTGTGTGCCGTTTGCGGCTTCGTCTGCACTTCGTGGATAAACCATTTCTTTGTCGAGCGAATGGAACTCAATACCGTTTTCTACGCAGTATTCATAAAGCTTTGTGTCTGTGTAGCCGTACACCACAACTTCTTTTGACGCAAAAGAGTCACATTGTCTGATGTACTGTGAGTATGTTGTGTCGCCGTCATCGTGACAGGTGTAAACAAATGTTTTCAGTTGCTTGCTGTCAAACGGGAACGAGTTAAACAGCGTCTTTTCACATCTTACATATTCAAAATCGGCGTTAGCAAACGACTGCGTTGTAAATGATGCAGAGGAGGGGATAACAAGATTTTTAACGTATGCCTTCTGAAAAGCGTTAGCACTGATTACTTTTACCATTGGCATCGACAGAGTACCTATCTTAGCACCGTAAAATGCCTTTGCGTCAATTCTGTAATTATTGTTTTCGGGCAACAGAACTTCGTCTATATTTGTTTGTGCAAATGTGCATTCCTGCACCTTATCTATCTTTGTAAGGCACAAATCTGCTCTTTTAATTCCCGAACCCTGAAAAGCATAGCCGCCTATAGATTCAGTGTTTACAAGCGTAATTTCTTTAAGTTTTGAAGTTCCCGAAAATGCGGAGGTATCAATCTTTTTAACACTGCTCGGAACAATAATACTTTCTATCTCGGTATTTGTAAAGGCGTGCATACCGATTAATGATATTTTGTTGTTCAGCTTAATACTTTTTAGTTTGCTGTAAAAGAACGTGTAAGCCTCAATTGAACGAATATCTGTCTTTGATAAATCAAGCGACTCAATATCTGCTTTGCTGAAAGCATAACCGCCAATCCAGTTTAGTGTGTTTGGAAAGTCGATACTTTTTATGCCTGATTCACAAAAAGCGTAATCGTCAACTTGCCGTATTTTGTCATTCAGCTTCAGCGTTCTCTGGTTTCCCGTTGACGCAAAGCTCTGGGTAGGTAAAACTTCAATATTTGTTTTGCTTATATCAATTTTTTGTGCACCGCAACCGTAAAACTCATTCGCAGCAATATCTTTAAGCGAAGAAGGGAGGGTTATTTCACTGATATTACAGCCGCTGAATAGCTTTCCGATTTGCTCCAGATTACCTTCTTCAAACTCAACGCTTTCAAGATTTTTGATGTCGCTGAGTTTCATTTCCCGAATATAGCGGGCTTTAGGTCCGAACCTAACGTGCCTTACATACGCCGTTAAATCAACATAAGCATCTTTAAACAATCCACGATAAACGTTACCGTCTTCGTCGGTTGTCTCGTCGAGTGATTCATAAATTTCTTCGTCTGTATATCCTGCATTGATATAATCGTTGTAGTCATCGGGGAATTCTGCTTTTACCTTTTCGATATCATAAATCTCAAAGTATTTAATCATAGTAGGAACTCTTTTGTCCTCGATGCTGTCAACGCTGCCGTTATCGTTAACGGAATCTATGAACAACCATTTATACTGACTGCTATATGTCCACTGAGTGCCTTCATATGAAGCACTTATATCTTTGTCCGGAAAATCAGTAAAAATGTCATCTTCGGCAATAATTATACCGTCAACGTTATACAAGTACTCGTCATCATCTGCAAGTGCTGTAACAGGGAATGACGTAAACGCAATCAATAACGAAAGCAGTACAGATAATATCTTTTTAGTTTTCATAGTTTACTCCTTTCTAATCGTCTTCGCCTTCAAGCTGAATAACTCCGTTTTCGCCGTCGTCAATAATCTCGTACTTAATGTTGTTTTCAATTGCGTAGTTGTGAGCGTACGAGTTTTTGTAAACGTGAAGCGTGAGTTTTGACCTGAAGAACGCCGATGTTTCAATGGTCTTGAGATTCTTTGTGCAGTAAACATCTTTAAGCTTTACCGAATATAGTCCGTATGTTCCTATTCTTGTTACAGAAGAGGGGAGATAAACTTCAGTAATTGACGTACTCATAAATGCAGTGTCGTCAATCTCCTGCGTGCCTTCGTTAAGAGTGAGCTTTTCAAGATGCGTACCTCTGAATGAACCTTCGGGAATTATTCTAACTTTTCCGTCAATCTCAACTTCAGTCAGGTTGTGACAGTATGCAAATGCATAGGGACTTACCGCCGTAATATATAGTTTGCCGAATTCTATCTTATTGCAGTAAGCAAAAGCGTTAGTTCCTGCATAAGTCAGTTTTGCAGGCTTGTTCTCAAACTCAGCCTGAGAACAGTTATAAAATGCAAAGTCATAAGCCTCAGTGAGCCCGTCGGTGCCGTTCACCGTTTTAAGCGAAATACAGTCAGAGAAGGCGTTTTTTCCAACTGTTTCGGCACCTCGGAGGTCCACAGTAGTTAAATCAGCACAGTTTTCGCACAGTTCGTCAGGAACATTTTTTATGTACGGAGTAAGATATAATTCCTTTATTCCACTGTTTTTGTACGCAGCCGTGCCGATATAACTCAAATCATAGTTAAACACAGGTACACTTAATGCAGCGTCGTTTTCAAACGCCGATGAACCAATGTATTTAACTCTTGGAGTGTAGCAGGTTTCAAGTTTAGTGCAGTTCTTAAACGCTTCGCCAAAAATCTTTTCGCAGTTTTCACTGCTGAAATCTGTTATGTCAAGCCCGTCAAAAACGTTTGCACCTATTGCAACAACCCTGCTTCCGTCGATTGTGTCAATATCAATTACAGTTTCGCTGCCTTTATACTTTGTGATATATGCCCCTTTAGACGTGAGCATATAGTCATAAAGGTCGTTTTCGCAAATCTCTGCACCTCTTGTGTAGTCGTCGGGTCTTACTGTAATGTCTATTGTAATAACGCATTTCTCATATATGATTCGCAGCGTATAGTCTGCGGTCCGTGTCATATCTACGCTCTTAGTATAGTTACACTCACTGAGCTTTACTTCACGTGAGCTTCCGTCGCTGTAGTGTGCAGTCAGCGTCAATCCGTCATAACTAAGCGTTTCTCCGTAAATATAGTCAAGTTTAAAGTCATCGCTGTAATCTGCAGATAGTGACAACAATATAACTTGTTCATCCTCCGATGATGTCGGTGCCGTAACGGGCGTTACTGTTGTCGGCACAGGTTTGCGTCTTGTTGTGGTTTCATCGTCATCATCTTCTCCGTCAAGTTGGTCGATGTAACTTCTTGTTGTTATTTCTTCAATGTCATCGTCTTCACCGTCAAATTGGTCAATCTGAGTTTTGCTTTGCGGTTTTGCCAGTTTAACTGTTTTTGACGTCTCTTGTTCTGTAATTTCTTCAATAACGTTTGTTGTTTCGCCTGCAGTTGTTTTTTCAATATAAACAAATTCATCTTTATCTTTTTTATCGACAAGACCCCATTCTGCAAGTTTACTGTAAATTGCATTGCCCACTTCTTCATAAAGGTCGTTACCTGTAACGCTTTTATATGCTGCGTTAACCGTAATTGTTGTTGATGCGAGTACAGCTGCAACAATTCCGGCCCTCGCAAATACGCTGAGGTTTTTCCAGTTATTCTTATTGGGCTGAATAATACGCAAAAATTCGTTTGGCGATATAAAAGGGACTAATACAGCGAAATGCTTATTTCTTTCTTTTTCTATTTCAAGCAGTGCGTCAACGCAGTCATCTATAAGCACCGTGTTCATCTCAGCAATGTCTTTATTAAGCTCTGCGTCAATAATTCCGTTAAGCACGGCAACTAAATCTTCGCTGTTAACATTCTGAATAACCCTTGTATTCAAATCAATGTTTGCCATTGTATCTCCTTTCCGAAAACCGTAAGGGGATTAACGGTATTTAAATTCATCCCCGTATAGATTTCTTAATTTATCTTTTAATCTGTGTAATCTTATTGTTATGTTATGTATTGACATTCCGGTAATGTCTGCAATCTCGTTAATCCTGAGTTCTTCAATATACCGCAACGAAAACAGTTCTGCGTCAGTGTCGTTAAGTGCAGCACTGAACTCTTTTGAATACTGTTCAAACGCAAGCCGTTCATCAAGGTCTGTCTTATCCGTCGGTAATTCTATTACTTCTTCTATGCTTATAAGAACATTATCTTTCTTGACTTTTTCATAGTGTCTACGGATTAAATTATCTGCAACTTTAAACAAGAATGCGTGGGGTTTTTCAACTGCTTCTCCGCCAAGCAGTTTGTTATACAGAACTATAAATGTTTCCTGTGTAATGTCCTCAACTGCTTGTTTGTCGTCCTTTATCCTTGCAAGACAGAATTTATAAATAGAACTGTAATACGTTTTATATATCTGTTTAAGCCGTTCGTCAGCGGCTTTTTTCTCTTTGCTGTTCACAGTGCTGCACCTCCTTTCATCGGTATTTTTATTTACCCCTCTATATGTTAGTCATTTTTTTGGGGTAAAATCTTACACTTTTTTGCATATTGTAACCAAATTGTAACTATTTGGATAAAATATTCCGACTTTATACTACCATAAAAATGAAAATAATTAAATAAAACCAATCAATTATTAAGTGTTAATTAATGGTAATAAAGCTTATCCTGTTTGCATATAGTTTGTTAGAAACAGAAAGGAGCAAATTATGGATACTCAAAAAGAATTTTTATGTTTAGAGAAGAATTGCAAAATATACTCCAAAGCAGTTGATGTTGAAGGGGATTATCAGGAGTCGCTTCCTGCTTACCTTGACGATATTTTTCGTGTTGTCAAGTGTGCTTCAAACAGTTATATTACTTCGGCTGACATAAGTTTTAACGAGGTGAAAATCTACGGTAAAACCGAAATTCAAATTACATATTATAACGAAGATTCTAATCTTTGCTTTGCTGATTTTGAAGAGGAATTCTCAAAAACGGTTTCGGTTGATAATCTTTCAGACTCCTCATTTGTCAGGGCATATATATGCGACAAGTACGTAAACTTCAGAGTTATCAATCAGCGAAGAATTGATTTTCACACTATGTCTGTTCTTAGTATTAATGTTTATGATTCGGTAAAGTATCCGACAGTTTGTTCCCTTGAAAACGCAAAACTCAAAAAAGAAAGTATAAATACGTCAGATATTGTTGCAAGTCACATTGATAAGATCGACTTTGATGAAGAAGTAACAGTTCCGTCAGACTCAAAGCCGGTCAGCAGAGTTGTCAGCTGGAGTGCACATCCTTCGCTTACCGATATAAAAGTAATCAAAGACAAACTTTTTGTAAAAGCAATGCTCAAAGTATTTGTGCTTTATACAACCGACGAAAGTGAAGATGTAGAGAATGCCGAATATACGTTTTCACTCTCAAAAATTATTGACAAAGCAGGGCTTGAAGAAGACGATATTGTTGTTGCCGACCTTAATACAGGAACTGTATTTATAAAAGTAAAAGGTAACGGCGACGTTAATTCAACGCTAAATATTTTTGGAGAAATATCTGTTAACCTGACTTTTGTAAGAGAGAGTACAGCTGAAGTTATTACTGACGGATATCTGCTTGGTGCAAAGAGTGAATGCAATTATTCATCATTTGAGGCTAACACTGACGGCAGAGCTTTTGCAGACAGCAGAATGATTAATACAACTCTCGAATTCAACGGTGATACGGACAGAATATATGAACTTTCATTAAGATTAAAAGACGTTAATTATAAAGACGGCAGAATTACGGCAAACGTTGACGCAACTGCAATTACAGGCGGCGAGTCAGGTCTTGCTTCACTTAATACTTCAAGCGAAATAGATGTTCCGCTTGACAACTTTGACGAAGCGGTTGTTTCAATGTATATTGATGATTATGACTACACAATTTCTTCTTCGGGAAAGATTGATTTAAGGCTTTCACTTGGTATCAATGCTTACTGTTATAATCAGACCAACGTACCTGTTCTTGCCGATATAACAGAAGGGGAACAGACCGACGAGACGCATACCTTAACGGTTTACTTTGGCAAAGCAAACGAAAAAGTCTGGGATATTGCAAAAAACTTTATGTCTGATGAAAATGAAATAATAAATGAAAACGCACTCAAAAGTGATGTTCTTGATACACCGACAGTGCTGATAATTCCCCGTGTAAAGGAGGCAAAATAATGACCGATAATATTTATTCAGATATTTCGTCCAGAACTCAGGGAGACATATATATTGGTGTAGTCGGACCCGTAAGAACAGGTAAATCAACGTTTATCAAAAAGTTTATGGATACCCTTGTAATCCCGAACATTGAAGGTGATTTTCAGAAAGAACGTGCCAAAGATGAACTGCCTCAGTCGGCAGCGGGCAGAACAATTATGACAACCGAGCCAAAGTTTATTCCCGAAGAATCAATTGAAATCTCTATGCAGGACAACATTCACCTTAAAGTGCGTATGATAGACTGCGTAGGGTATATTGTGCCAAGCAGTGAAGGCTACATAGAAGACGAACAGCCAAGAATGGTTATGACTCCGTGGTATAACGAAGAAATACCATTTAATATGGCTGCAGAAATAGGTACAAAAAAGGTAATAGAGGAACATTCAACAATTGGTCTTGTTGTAACAACCGACGGCTCAATCAGTCAGATTCCACGTGATGAGTATGAAGAGGCTGAAGAAAGAGTCATAAGTGAACTCAAAACCCTTAACAAACCGTTTGTTGTTCTGATGAACACAACGTCTCCCGGTAGCGAAGAAGTTAAAACCCTTTCAGCAGAAATGTCTGAGAAATATGATGTGCCTGTTATTCCGATTAATATACTTGAAATCACCGAGACAGAAATAAAGAACATTCTTCTCAATATTCTGTATGAATTTCCCGTAACATCCATCGGGGTAGATATGCCAAAATGGTTTAACGGACTGAGCAGTGACGACAGTATGCGTCAGCAGATTATAGCTGCTATAAAAGATAACTGTTCTGATGTTTCAGGTATCAGGTCTGTTTACAAACTGGCAGACACACTCAGCGACACAGCTAATATAGAATCCTGTAAAGTAAGCGACGCTGACCTGTCAAACGGAAATGTTGTACTTGATTTAGACGTTGACAATGCTTATCTTTTTGAAATAATGAGTAACAGATGCGGCATTGAAATCAATGACGAAGAGGATTTACTGCGAGAATTCTTAGCACTTTCAGACGTTAAAAATAAATATATGCGAATTTCGCAGGCACTTGACCAGGTTGAACAGACGGGGTACGGAATAGTAATGCCGTCAATGGATGAACTTTCTCTTGAAGAACCCGAGATTATGAAGCAAGGCGGTAAATACGGCGTTCGGCTTAAGGCACAGGCACCGTCAATTCATATGATAAAATGCAATACATACACAGAAGTTGCTCCAATTGTCGGAAGTGAATCGCAGAGCGAGGAACTTGTAATGTATCTTCTCGGAGAGTTCGAGAATAATCCGTCTGAAATATGGGAAACAAACATTTTCGGCAAATCGTTACACTCGCTTGTGAACGAAGGACTTAATAATAAACTTTACAGAATGCCGCAGGAGGCGAGAGATAAATTCCGTGAAACTATCGAACGTGTAATCAATGAGGGTTGCAGCGGACTTATTTGCATAATTCTGTAACATAAAAATGGCGGTTATTTAGGCGAGGTGCGGTAACGAAGGATAGGTTTTGACTTTGTCCTTTTACCCCTAAAACAATTAAAAATTCCCT
>SVQF01000059.1 GCA_015065445.1 Oscillospiraceae bacterium
CAGGTATGGGACTCGAGCGTCTTGCTTGTATTATGCAGGGCGTTGACAACATCTTTGAGGTTGATACCGTTCAGAATATAATGAAAAAGATTTCGGAGATTGCGGGCGTCAAGTATCACGAAAACGACAAAAACGACGTTTCGCTTCGTGTTATCACCGACCACGTGCGTTCGTCAACATTTATGATTGGCGACGGCGTAATTCCGTCTAACGGCGGCAGAGGGTACGTCCTTCGCCGACTCATCCGCCGTGCCTGCCGTCACGGCAGACTTCTCGGTGTAAACGAGCCGTTTCTTTACAAAGTATGCGATACCGTAATCAAAGAAAACGAAACTGCTTATCCGGAACTGAAAGATAAGGCAGAACTTATTAAAAAAGTAATTCTTTCCGAGGAAGAGTCATTCGGCAAAACAATTGACGCAGGACTTGAACTTCTCGAAGAGCATATGAAGAATATCAAAAACGGTGTGTTCAGCGGCGACGATGCGTTCAAACTGAACGACACCTACGGCTTCCCGCTCGATTTGACCAAGGACATCCTTGCAGAACGGGGAATAGAGGTTGACGAGGAACGCTTTAAAGAGCTTCTCGACAATCAGAAAAAAACCGCACGTGCTGCACGTAAGGATGCAGGTGCAGACGCATGGAAGGGCGGCTCAGTAAAGATTGAAACAGAGCCGACCGTGTTTGTTGGTTACACAGATTTCACGGCTGACGCTAAAGTTAAAGCACTTGTAAATTCAGACGGCGAACTTGTTGATATGCTCGGTGCAGGCGAAAAGGGAACTGTTGTTCTTGATACAACGCCTTTTTATGCTCTGTCGGGCGGTCAGGTCGGCGACAGTGGTATCATCGCAAGCGGCGGCAATACCTTCACTGTTGACGACACACGCAAAAACGACGACGGCATCTATCTTCACAGCGGTGAAGTTAAAGACGGCGTTATCTCTGTCGGCGACTCTGTAAGTGCCGAAATCAACGCTCTTCGCAGACAGTCAATTATGCGTAATCATACCGCAGCACATCTTCTTCAGGCTGCACTCCGTCAGGTGCTCGGCACTCACGTAGAGCAGGCAGGTCAGCTTGTTGACGAAAGCATAGTGCGTTTTGACTTCACACATTTCAACGCTCTTACAGACGAGGAAATCGCTGAAGTAGAAATGATTGTAAACAATTTCATTATGTCCGCAACCCCTGTTCAGATGCTTGAAATGCCAATTGAAGAGGCTAAAAAGATGGGTGCTATGATGCTCTTTGGCGAAAAGTACGGCGATATCGTGCGTGTTGTTAAAGCAGGCGACTTTTCAACAGAGTTCTGCGGCGGTACACACGTTGCAAACAGCGGCGAACTCGGACTCTTCAAAATTGTATCAGAGGCGTCGGTTGCAAGCGGCGTTCGCAGAATCACAGCCCTTACAGGCTCAAATCTTCTTGCTGCGATGAAGAGTATCGAAATGACAGTCAAAACTGTTGCTTCCGCTCTTAAATCGGGCGAAAACGACGTTATGAACAAAGTGGCGTCGCTTATTAATGAAAACAAAGAGCAGCAGAAAGAAATACAGTCGCTCAATTCCGAGATTGCAAAACTCAGAAGTGCCGATATGTTCTCATCACCCGAAATCGTTGACGGACTCGAAATCCTTACCGCCCGCATCGACGGTGCAACGCCCGACGCACTTCGTTCTATGGGCGACGACCTCAAAGCGTCAAACGATAACGCAGTTGCAATTATCGCAGGTGCAAACGGCTCAAAGGCAACAATAGTTGCTATCTGCGGCAAAAACGCTGTTGCAAAGGGCGTTAAGGCTGGCGATGTTGTTCGTGAGGTTGCAAAACTTGCAGGCGGCGGAGGCGGCGGCAGACCCGACAGTGCTATGGCAGGTGCCAAAGACGTTACAAAACTCGATTCTGCTATTGCTGCAACTACCGATATTGTTAAAAATATTTTAGGTTAGGAGAAAAGTTATGTGCGTTTTTTGTGAAATTATAAGCGGCAACATCCCTTCAACCAAGGTCTACGAGGATGATATGATGGTTGCTTTCAAGGACTTAAACCCCGTTGCACCCGTCCACATTCTTGCAGTGCCAAAAGAACACATTGATTGTGCAAACGACATTGATTCGTCTAACAGTAAGTATGTTGCACATATCTTTGAAAAGTTAGGCGAAATCGCAAAGTCGCAGGGCATTGAGTCCTACCGTATTATAAATAACTGCGGTTCTGATGCAGGTCAGACCGTGATGCATCTTCACTTCCATCTTATCGGCGGTTGTGAGTTAGGAGAGAAACTTATATGATTACTAATAATATGAAAAGAAAGGATAAGGAGTTTTACGAACTCCATATCGCAGGGCTTACACGTCAGCTTCAGAAGTTTTCTGTATCAGACAATCTCGACATCGCAGCATTCATACTTTTCGGCGACGTTGAACTTGCAGAACGCTGTGCAACAGAACTCCTTAAAAAAGTTCCCGAGTTTGATTATATCGTAACGCCGGAGGCAAAGTCGATTCCGCTTGCGTACGAAATGAGTAAGCAGAGCGGCAAAAAGTACATCGTTGCCCGCAAATCAGTTAAGGTTTATATGGACGACCCGGTTAAAGTGACTGTAACATCTATCACCACACAGAAAGAACAGACTCTTTATCTCGGTCACGAGGACGGCGACCTTCTGAAAGGTAAGCGTGTTCTGATTGTTGACGACGTTATTTCAACAGGCGAAAGTCTCAAGGCAGTTATTGACCTTGTAAATGCGTTCGGCGGCAACATCGTTGCGTCCTGTGCACCGCTTGCAGAGGGTGCAAGCGCCGACCGTGATGATATTATATATCTTGAAAAACTCCCGCTTTTCTTTAAATAAACTATATTCTAACGGAGGACATAACTATGCATATTGTATGCCTTGATTTGGAGGGTGTACTCGTTCCCGAAATCTGGATTGCTTTTGCCGAGGCAAGCGGAATTCCCGAACTTAAACTCACCACCCGTGACGAGCCCGATTACGACAAACTTATGAATTACAGACTAAAAATTCTTAAGGAACACGGTCTCGGTCTCAGCGAAATTCAGGAAACTATCAAAAAAATAGAACCTATGGAAGGTGCTAAAGAATTTCTTGACGAACTCAGAAAACTCGGTCAGGTTATTATTATAAGCGACACCTTTACTCAGTTTGCGGCACCGCTTATGGCTAAGCTCGGCTATCCCACAATCTTCTGTAACGAGCTTATTATAGGCGAAAACGGAGAGGTTACAGGCTTTAAGATGAGATGCGAAAAATCAAAACTCACCACCGTTAAAGCACTTCAGTCCATTGGCTACGAAACTATTGCAAGCGGCGACAGTTTCAACGACCTTGCCATGATTCAGGCAAGCAAGGCGGGCTTCCTCTTCAGAAGTACCGAGCAGATTATGAAGGATTATCCCGAACTACCTGCTTTTGAAACTTACAACGAATTACTTGGTGCAATCAAAGCGGCAATATAACAAAGCATAAAATCACCGTAAGGCGTAAGCCTTACGGTGATTTTTAATACAGCTATAGATTACCTCTTAAAAAGAAACCGTTTTGTTATTCTGCTTTTGTCAGTTTATTGTTAATCATAGTTGCAACGTCTTCTTTGTCGCTTGAACTGAGTTGTCTGAACCTCATAATTATCAGCTTTTCTCTGTCTGAAAGTTCGCTGAGCATACTGTCCCCAAACGACTTTTCGTCACAGTTTACTTCAACAACATCATCATCGGCTTTGTAAAAAACATCAGGCGAAACCTTGTAAATTTCTGCAAGGCGTATAATCAGATACTGTGGAGGCAACGTGCGTGACTCGTAGTTTGAGTATGTGCCTCTGGTAATACCAAGTGCGTCAGCCACAAGTTGCTGCGACAATCCATTCTTATTGCGAATTTTTACGATATTCGGCTGTATAAGATTTTTAGCCTGTTTGTCGAATTTTTTAATAATTTCAGACTTCTTTCCCGGCATAAACATTCCCCCCTGTTTACAACACAATTATATATAATTTGTCAGCCATAAGCAAGACATATTTTGACACAATCCGTGTTGTTTTTACACATTATCCGTTTTGCCTTTTTCAAATTTGACAAAACAATTACAAAATGTTATCATAAAGGTTAAAGGAGTATGGCTTATGACAAAAAAACTTATTTCATTTTTCCTTTGTATAATGATGCTTTTTACTGCGGTTGCTCCTGTGTCTTATTCCGTTTATGCGGCTAATTATGCACAGACTCTGCGTGACAAAGGCTTTCCCGAAAGCTATATAGACGACCTTGTTGAACTTCACAGTAAGTACCCTAAGTGGAAGTTTGAGGTGTTCAAAACAGGTCTTAACTGGAACGACGCCATCGAAGGTGAGCGTGCTATTAACCACGCCCAGCAGGTAATTGAAAAATCTGCTGTGTCAAACACAAACTACTACTGTTCCTGCTCAAAGTGTAAAAAGAACGGCTCGTACGTTATTCAGCTCAGTCCTGACTGGGTCTGTGTCTCTGAGGCAGGACTCAAATATTATATGGACCCACGTAACTGGCTTGACGCAAAGCATATCTTTCAGTTTGAGTCAACTGAGTACGATACTTCTCAGACTCAGGCAGGCGTAGAAAGTATTATTGCTTCAACCTGGATGCATAATGCAAATATTACATACACTAAAACAAACGGTGATACCGCCACTTACAAAAACTCATCAGGCAACACAGTCAAGTATTCAAAAGCCATTATGGAGGCTGCCAAAGCAAGTGGAATGAGTGCTTACTATATCGCATCTAAAATTGTACTCGAGGTCGGCTCGTCAAAGTCGTCGTATGCAGGGGGTTCCTGCGGTACACGTGAGCCGTTTGTCGGCATATATAACTACTTCAACATAGGTGCTTACTCAAACGCATCAATGGGACTTGCATGGGCGAGCGGTTTCCTCAGAACTAACACCGCAACCACAATGTACTCTGACTACGACAGCACTAAAAAAACAGGCACGGGTACCAAAACAAAACTCGCAAACGAGCAGTATTTCTCGTACCGTGGTGCTATCGGCGATTACTTTAAGGGCAAGCTTTATACGGAAAGCGGCAACAGTTATTCCACAGGCGGCAAAATAGGTTATATCCTGAAAGATGACGTACGTACTAAGTATCTCACTTACGGCAGGCCGTGGACCACACCGTATAAAACCATTTACCACGGTTCGCAGTATATTGCAGACGGCTACGGAAAGTACCAGTACACGGGCTATCTTCAGAAGTTTAACGTTAACACAGAAAGCGGCTCACATTACGCTCACGAGTACACTACCACTGTTAACGCTCCGTCCGCAGCGTCGGTTATGACATATAAGGCGTACGCTAAAGCCGGCGTGCTTGATGATTCACACACATTCTACATTCCCGTATTTAACAGTATGCCAAGTAAAAAATGCACCGTTCCTGCACAGTCCGACGATTCAGACAGCGACAGCTCTTCGGCAAACAAGGTAACAGGCGTAGCACTTACTTCACGCACTCAGGAGTCGTTGTCGTTCAAATGGAACAAATATTCCGGTGCAACCAAATATTATGTTTATGTTACCAACAAAACCAAAGGCACAACCTTTAACAAAACCGTAACAACAAATTCTGCAACGCTTAACGGACTCACAGCTGCCAACGAGTACGCTGTAAAAGTACGTGCTTACATTTCAAAAGGTTGGACAGATTATTCCGCAGTCAACACAAAACACGCACTTCCGCCAAAGGCGGGCGGACTTAAAGTCAATTCCGTTGCGGCGACTTCGGTCAAACTTTCGTGGAACAAGGTGGCAGGTGCTGACGGATATAATATCTATCAGTACAACACTTCAACCAAAAAATATACAAGGCTTAAAACCGTTTCGGGCAGTGCGACTGTCAGCACGACTGTAACATCGCTTAAGGGCGGCACTTCATATTCGCTCTGCGTAGCAGCGTTTACAAAGGACAGCGAAACAAAAGTCGGTGCAAAAAGTGCTAAGGTTACTGCAAAAACAAAGCCGAATAAAGTAACGCTTAAGTCTGTCACGTCACCTTCAACAACCAAGATTAAAGTAACGTGGGCAAAGCCCTCAGGCGGCGTAAGCGGATACGAAATTGTGTGGGCAAAGGACAGCAAATTCAAAAATAAGGTTGCCACAAAGGTTATCTCGGGCGGCTCAACCGTTACCTATACAGGCAAAAACTTCACAAAGGGCAAGTCCTATTATGTACGTGTAAGAGCTTACAAAACCTTCTCAGGCAAAAAACTTTACGGAGCCTGGAGCACCTCTAAAAAAGTAACTTGTAAATAGCAAAACAGCAACTGCGACGCAGTTGCTGTTTTTGTTTATTCGTCTTTATCTATAAACGTTCCGTCTGTTTTGCAGATTATACTGAAACGTCCGAGCTTATAGAATTTTTTTACAATGTCGAAAATACCTTCGGCATCACTGACTGTAAGGTTTTCTTTGCTGATTTTTCGCACTCTGTCAGAGCAGCAGACGTATATGTATTCTCTGTCTGCCGATGCAAAAACAGGCGAGTTAAACGTGCCTTTGTCTTTACCGCCGATTCGTATGTCGATGTTAAAATTGTCTGCACTGTATCGCACAACACAGTCCTCGCTTTTACATGCACACCATATGAATTCGCCGTCGTAAGCAGGGGAGGTAACGGGGCTGCCGTTATACTCCCACTTTTTTGTCCAGAGCATTTCGCCTTCTCTGTTAAACAGTCCTGTTTCTCCGCCTTCAAACATTACAAGAACGCTTTTGTCGGCAAGAATTACTGAATCGCAGTTTATGTAATCGGTAATTTTGTCGCATATTTTTTCGTAAGCGTAACCGAACTTTTTGAGCTTGTAAACATTAGTTGTTACAGGCTCTTTTTCGCCCGTGTCAAAGTCAAGAATAAAGAACTTTGTTTTGCCGCTGATATTCTGCTCAGCAAAAATAACCTTTGTATCCGAGTACTTTACAACATCGATAACATTATGTGCTATCTTAATCAATGCTATTCTCCTTATACTCGTTTGTCAGGTAACTAAGCGTCATAAGGCTGTCGGTCAGATGTACGTTTTCAACAAGTACCTCCGGATGAGCCATAGCAATATCGTAGTTCGAGAAGTTCCAGAAACTCGTTATTCCGAGCCTGCACAAAAGGTCTGTAAGTTCTTTCATATCGTTTGAAGGAATACAGATAACCGCACAGGTGGGGGAGTTATCCCTGCAAAAATTCTCAATATAATCAATGTGCCTTACAGGAACGCCGTGAATTATCTTGCCCGAAATTGCCTCGTTTTTGTCAAAAATGCCCACAAGTTTGAATCCGCTCTCCCTTGTCGATATTTTAGAAGCAACAGCCCTGCCGAGATTACCTGCACCGATTAAGATTGTTTTAACCTTGTTGTTAACGCAGAGAATCTCTCCTATTTTACTGTAAAGTTCGGGAACATTGTATCCGTATCCCTGCTGACCGAATCCGCCAAAGCAGTTGAAGTCGTGCCTTATCTGAGATGCAGTGAGTCCCATTCTTTCAGCAAGTTCTTTAGAACTGATGCGTACAATACCGTTTGATTTAAGGTTTTCAAGGAATCTGTAATAACGGGGCAGACGCTTAATTACCGAGATTGAAATCTCATTCTTATTCATTTTAAACACCCAATACTATTTTGTCATTTCTGTGATTGTGTCCATAACGTAGTTGCCGAATTCTTCACAGGTGCAACCTGTGTCACGTCCTGTGATAACAAGCTTTTTCTCCTCAAACATACACTTGTCAAGTGCAGCCTCAAGAGCGTTAGCCTGTTTCTGATAACCGATGTGCGAAAGCAGCATAACTGTTGCTCTGAGCATTGAGCAAGGGTCAGCGTACTGTCCTCTGCCTTCGGTAATCATACGTGGTGCAGAGCCGTGAATAGCCTCAAACATAGCGTACTTTTTACCAATGTTAGCTGAACCTGCGGTGCCAACGCCGCCCTGGAACTCAGCAGCCTCGTCTGTTATGATGTCGCCGTAAAGGTTTGGCAGAACAAATACTTTGAAATCACGGCGTCTTGCGGGGTCAATGAGTTTTGCTGTTGTAATATCAACGTACCAGTCATCTGTTACGATATCGGGATACTGCTCGCCGATTTTCTTTGCTGTGTTGAGGAACTTGCCGTCCGTCGTCTTAATTATGTTAGCCTTTGTGATAATCGAAACTTTGCCCTTGTTGTTTTTATGAGCATAGTCGTAAGCAAGCTTTGCAATTCTCTCGCAGCCTTCCTGCGATGCAACTGTAAAGTCAACTGCGAGGTCGTCAGTGATGTTTACACCGTGTGAGCCTACTGCGTAGCCACCCTCAGTGTTCTCACGGAAGAATGTCCAGTCAATGCCTTCCTCCGGCACCTTTACAGGACGCATATTTGCAAACAGGTCGAGAGCCTTACGCATTGCAACGTTGGCTGATTCAACGTTCGGCCACGGGTCGCCCTGACGTGGAGTGGTTGTAGGGCCTTTGAGAATAACATGGCACTGCTTTAGTTCTTCAAGCACGTCGTCGGGAATAGCCTTGCCCTGAGCGGCTCTGTTTTCAATTGTGAGTCCGTCGATTACCTTGAACTCAACTTTGCCGCTTGCAACTTCGTCTTTAAGAAGAAACTCAATTACTCTCTGGCTCTCTTTTGTGATAATCGGACCTATACCGTCGCCGCCGCAGATACCTATAACAATTTTATCAAGCGACTGATAGTCGGTAAAGTCCTTATCTTCTTTAATCTTTTTAGCTCTCTCAAGCTGGTTTTCCATAAGTTCTCTGAACTTGGCAACAGCCTCGTCAAGAGCCTTGTTTTCAATATCGTTCATAGTTAATAACCTCCTATAACATTGACGAATTATGAATTATGAATTATGAATTCAAGGTGCTCGCCGCACGGGCATTATATAATGGGTGTGGGCAACGCCCACCATTAATTCATCATTCATCATTTTTCATTTCATAATTATTTATTCATTTCTCTTGTGTAATCAAGCAGACCGCCGCAAAGCAGCATAGCCCTCTGACGCTGTGAAAGATGTGACGAATCAAGTGCGTACTCTTCGCCCTTGGTTATGTTCTTAAGTACAACGGGCTTGCTGTTTTCAATGCAGTCACGGATGTCTGCAAGCTCAAGTTCGTCGCCCTGATTAATCCTGTCGTAGTCAGCCTCGTTTGCAAATGTAAACGGAAGTATACCTGCGTTTACAAGATTTGCAACGTGAATTCTTGCAAAACTCTTTGTGATAACTGCCTTTACACCGAGGTAAAGCGGAACAAGTGCTGCGTGTTCTCTTGAGGAACCCTGACCGTAGTTTGCACCGCCGATTACAAAGCCCTTGCCCTCAGCCTTGATTCTCTCGGGGAAGGTCTCGTCGCATACGCCGAAACAGTATTGCGAAAGATGCGGAATATTTGAACGGTAGGGGAGAATTTTAGCACCTGCAGGCATAATGTGGTCGGTAGTGATGTTGTCGCCTACTTTAAGCACTGCCTTTGCCGTAATGCTTTCGGGAAGAGGTTCAGTCTTCGGGAAAGGCTTGATGTTCGGTCCTCTGAGAACTTCAATGCTGTCGGCTTCTTCCGGAGTCGCAGGCGGCTCAATCATATTGTCGTTGACTATAAAGTGCTCGGGCATTTCAACCTTAGGAGCCTCGCCGAGCTCTCTCGGGTCGGTGAGGTATCCTGTAAGTGCCGACGCAGCAGCAACTTCGGGAGATACAAGATAAATCTGTCCGTCCTTTGTACCGCTTCTGCCTTCAAAGTTTCTGTTGAACGTACGCAGCGAAACGCCACCGCTGTTCGGACTCTGACCCATACCGATACATGGTCCGCAGGCGGATTCAAGTATTCTTGCACCCGCACTTATCATATCCGAAAGAGCGCCGTTGAGTGCAAGCATATTGAGAACCTGTTTTGAACCGGGTGCTATGCAGAGCGAAACGCTCGGGTCAATTGTCTTGCCTTTAAGAATTGCGGCAACCTTCATCATATCCGTATAAGATGAGTTTGTGCAGGAACCGATTGCAACCTGGTCAACTTTGATTTTGCCGATTTCGTCAGTAGTTTTTACGTTATCGGGCATATGCGGGCAGGCAGCCATCGGAGTGAGCGAGCAGAGGTCAATATCAATAACCTCGTCATACTCAGCGTCTGCGTCCGGGAGAATTTCCGTCCAGTCGTTCTCTCTGCCCTGTGCCTTGAGGAATGCAAGCGTAATTTCGTCTGAAGGGAAGATAGAAGTGGTAGCACCGAGTTCTGCACCCATATTTGTAATGGTCGCCCTCTCGGGAACAGAAAGCGTTTTAACGCCTTCGCCGCCGTATTCAATAATCTTGCCTACGCCGCCTTTAACACTCATAATACGAAGAACTTCAAGAATAACGTCCTTTGCCGAAACCCAGGGTTTAAGGTAGCCCGTGAGGTTAATGCGTGTCATCTTTGGCATAGGAATATAATATGTACCGCCGCCCATAGCAACTGCAACGTCAAGTCCGCCTGCACCCATTGCAAGCATACCGATACCGCCGCCTGTAGGCGTGTGGCTGTCAGAGCCGATTAACGTTTTGCCGGGTATACCGAATCTTTCAAGATGCACCTGGTGGCATATGCCGTTACCGGGGCGAGAAAAATAAATACCGTGCTTTTTGGTAACCGTCTGAATAAATCTGTGGTCGTCCGCATTTTCAAATCCTGTCTGAAGCGTGTTGTGGTCGATGTAAGCAACAGAACGTTCTGTCTTGACTCTGTCCACACCCATAGCCTCAAATTCAAGATAAGCCATAGTTCCTGTTGCGTCCTGAGTAAGAGTCTGGTCAATGCGAAGTCCTATTTCGCTGCCGACTTTCATCTCGCCTTCAACAAGATGTGCCTTAATGAGTTTTTGTGCTAAAGTAAGTCCCATAAAACTCCTCCTAACTTGTTAAACTTTTTAACAAAGTTATTATATAATATTAATAAATTACTGTCAACCGTTAAACAACATTGTTAATAATTTTTTATATTCGCACGCTGTCCCATATAAAAACATCGGGAGGGTCTTCCAACCCTCCCGATTAATACTCTACTTTCAGGTTTTCTTCCGCCTCGGCAACTTTGAGCATAATCGCACACTCAATTCTCTTGCGGTGCAGTTCGCAACCAAAGTCATAAACGCCGTTTACACTGCCTGTTGTGTGGTATGCATTCGCCGCACATCCGCCCGAACAGTAAAGTTTTGCAAAACAGTCTTTGCACTCCTTGTGCGAGTATACGTTGCACTGCTTAAACTGTTCAAGTATTTTTGGATTTGTCACGCCTTCGTATATAGTGCCAAGTTTAAAACTGTCGTCGCCGACAAACTGATGGCAGGGGAACAAATCGCCGCTCGGCGTTACCGCCATATACTCTGTTCCCACACCGCAGCCGCTTACACGCTTTACAATGCACGGTCCGTGGTTAAGGTCAATCATATAGTGGTAAAACGTAAAGCCGTTGCCGTTCCTGTACCGCCGCAGCATCTCGTTTGCAAGGATTTCGTACTGCTCTTTGAGTACGGGCAAATCGCTTTCTCTGAGCGCCCACGGCTCTCTCGGGTCGCAAACAACGGGTTCAACCGACAGCTCTTTAAAACCGAGGTCCGCCATATGTATAAGGTCGTTTGAAAAATCAGTGTTAAAATGCGTGTAAGTTCCACGCATATAGTAGTCTTTCTGCCCACGTGAGTCGGCTAATTTTCTGAACTTGTCAACTATGATATCGTAACTTCCTCCACCGAGCGGAGTTTTCCTCAGATTATCGTGAACTTCTTTTCTGCCGTCAAGCGATAGCACAACGTTGCTCATCTCTCTGTTGCAAAAATCAATAACCTCGTCGTCAACAAGCACGCCGTTTGTTGTGAGGGTAAAACGGAAGTTCTTGCCGTGCGTCTTTTCAAGTTCACGTCCGTATTTTACAAGTTCTTTGCAAACCTCCCAGTTGAGCAGCGGCTCGCCGCCAAAGAAGTCAACTTCAAGATTCTTTCTTGTGCCGCTGTTCTCAACAAGAAAGTCGAGTGCTTTTTTGCCGACTTCAAGACTCATAAGCCCTTTGTCGCTTCCGCCGTACTCGCCCTTGCCTGCAAAACAGTATTCGCAGTTGAGGTTGCAGCCGTGTGCTACGTGCAGACATATTGCCTTAATTACGCCCTGACGTTGCTTAAACTCGGCAG
>SVQF01000060.1 GCA_015065445.1 Oscillospiraceae bacterium
CTGAAGCATATCCTTACGTCTGTCGCCGAAGCCGGGAGCCTTAACGCAAACGCAGGTGAACGTGCCACGCAGTTTGTTAAGAAGGATTGTCTGAAGAGCCTCGCCCTCTACGTCCTCTGCAACGATTACAAGTTTTTTGCCTGCTTTGAGAACGCTTTCAAGAAGAGGAAGAATATCCTGAACGGTGCTGATTTTCTTATCTGTGATAAGCAGCATTGCGTCGTCGATAACAGCCTCCATCTTATCGGTATCTGTTACCATATACGGTGAAATATAACCACGGTCAAACTGCATACCTTCAACAACCTCACAGGTTGTTTCGGCAGTTTTGCTCTCTTCAATTGTGATAACGCCGTCGGAACTTACCTTTTCCATAGCTTCGGCAATAAGTGAACCGATGTAGTCGTCAGCGGCTGAAACCGTTGCAACACGCTCGATGTCGGCGTTATCCTTAACTGCAACAGACTTTTCTTTTACAGCCTTTACGGCAGCGTCAACGGCACCTTCAATGCCCTTTTTAACGGTCATCGGATTTGCACCTGCCGCAACGTTTTTCATACCCTCACGAACGAGTGCCTGTGCGAGAAGGGTTGCGGTTGTTGTGCCGTCGCCTGCGTCGTCGTTAGTTTTAGAAGAAACTTCTTTAACAAGCTGAGCACCCATATTCTCGAATGCGTTGTCGAGTTCGATTTCTTTTGCGATTGTTACACCGTCGTTTGTAATGAGCGGTGAGCCGTATTTTTTGTCAAGAACAACGTTTCTGCCCTTTGGACCGAGTGTGATTTTTACTGTGTTGGCGAGCTGGTCAATACCGGACTGCAGTGCCTTGCGGGCTTCCTCGCCGTAAATAATATCTTTTGCCATAATAATTGCCTCCTGTAATATACGTTATTCAACTACTGCAAGCACGTCTTTAATGTCTGCAATAGTGTATTCAGTGCCTTCAAGTTTTACCTGTGTGCCTGAATATTTGCTGATAATAACCTTATCGCCGACTTTTACTGTCATAGGGTGTTCGTCTGTACCTGTACCCACTGCGATAACTTCGCTCATTTCGGGTTTTTCCTGTGCGGACGCTGCAAGAATAAGTCCGCTTTCTGTTGTTTCCTCAGCTTCGAGAGCCTTGAGCAGAACTCTGTCTGCAAGTGGTTTGATTGTCATTTATATCACCTCTTAAAATTATTTACCGTTTTTGAATTAGCACTCTATGTGTTCGAGTGCTAATATATATTGTAGCAAGTTTTTTCCATTTGTCAATAGCGTTAACAAAATATTTTTATTTTATGCCGTTATTTTATTATAATCTGCACCAATATATTTATATTCACCGTACTTGAAATAATAATTATTTATGTTATAATTAGTTATCACTATTTTACAGGAGTATGCTATGCCTGAATACACTTCAATAAAAGAAATACTCGATGTGTACGGCACTTTTACCGGGCTGACATCAGGTACTTCGATGCTGCCGCTGCTTCATCAGGGCAAGGACAATATTATAATTGTAAAGCCGATAGGACGGCTTAAAAAATACGATGTTGCCGTTTATGTTACAGACTACGGCAAGTACATTATGCACCGTGTTGTTGAAGTACACGACGACCACTACATAATTACGGGCGACAATTTACTTGCAAGAGAGTACGTAACCGACGATATGATTTGCGGCAAACTTGTTGGATTTTATAAAAACGGCAAGCACTATGTTGACTGTGAGAAGTCGAAGATTTACAAGGCATACTCAAGAATATGGGTTGCACTCAGACCCGTAAGACCTGCAGTTATTTTTGTAAGACGCTGTGTTAACTTTGCAAAGCGTTTTCCGTCAAGGGCTGTAAGAAAGATAAAAAAGATACTAAAGGCGGACAAATAAGTGAACGAAATAAAATTTAAAAATCTGTTTCGAAAAGGCGATTTTAAAACTATAAAATGGATATACAGCATCTGCAAATCCGAAAGGTACAAGGTGTTGCTTTTAATCATTGTTGAATCAATCAGTGCGATTGTTACGGTATCGTTTGCAAAACTTTCAAAAGACATTATTAACGCAGCGACGGTGGACAAGTCGCTGGACCTTGTAATTCAGCATTCGCTGTACTTTATAGGAGCAATACTGATTCAGCTTGTACTCTATGTGCTTGAACGAAGCACAACGGAACGCTGCCGCTGCAAGCTTGAATGGATACTCAAGCAGCACACGCTTGAATCCGTCATACGCAAGGATTACCTGTCGGTCAGCAAAATACACACGGGCGAACTACAAAACAGAATGTTCAACGACGTTTCGGTTATTGCCGACGGTTTTACCACCATTCTGCCGAACATAGTTTACTTTGTAGTAAAACTTATTGCAGCGTTTGCGTATCTGATAATAATAGATAAATTCTTTGCAGTTGTGTTCCTTGTGGGCGGTATTGCAGTATTTCTTTTTTCTCACCTTTTCAGAGGGGTTATAAAGAGGCTGCACAAAGCCGTGCAGGAGACCGAGGGCAAGACCCGTTCGTTTATTCAGGAAGCGTTGACCTCGCTGCTTGTTGTAAAGAGTTTTGTTGTTGAGGATAAAATCGCCGAGACTTCAGACGAGCTGCAAAGCGAGAATTACAGAGTAAAAATGAAGAGAAGATTTTTCTCGATTTCGGCAAATGCCGGCATTAATCTTGTGTTTAACATAGGCTTTGTATTTGCTGTTGCGTTCGGTGCGTACAGAATTATTTTCACGGGGCTATCGTACGGCGACGTAACCGCTATGATTCAGCTGGTCAGCCAGATTCAGTCGCCGTTTGCGTCGCTTTCGTCGGTACTGCCGAGGTACTTTACCCTTCTTGCGTCTGCAGAAAGACTTATGGAACTTGACGAACTTCCCGACGAATTCCACGAAAACGAGGGCGAAATCGACGTTGAACTCGCCTACAGCGACCTGAAAAGAATTAACTTTAAAGATATTTCGTTTGCGTACGACAGAGATATTATACTTGATAACACTTCGCTCAGTATTGACAAAGGCGACTTTGTTGCGATAATGGGCATTTCGGGTATCGGCAAGAGCACGCTTCTTAAACTGTTGCTCGGCGTGTTCCCTGTTAAAGATGGCTCAATAGAACTTGAACTCGACGGCGAATGTATACCTGTTGACTACACCACAAGGCGTATGTTTTCTTACGTGCCGCAGGGCAACTTTATACTGTCGGGTACAATACGTGAAAACCTGACATTCATTAACGACGACGTTACCGAAGAAGAAATAAACGAAGCAATAAGAATTTCGTGTTCGGACGAATTCATCAGCACGCTGCCCGAAGGTGTAGAAACGGTTATAGGTGAGCGTGGCGTCGGTCTTTCGGAAGGACAGTTGCAGCGACTTGCGATTGCACGCTCGCTGCTGTCGAACGCACCCGTTGTACTTCTTGACGAGGCGACGTCGGCACTTGACGAAGCTACCGAAAAGCGTTTTCTTGAAAATCTGAAAGAACTCAGAACAAAGACCTGCATTATTGTGTCGCACAAGAAGGCGGCGCTTGACATATGCAACAAGCACGTTCAGATAATTGATTCTAAAATCGTAATGGAGGAAGCATAATGTTACTGACAAGGTGGGGGGAAGAACTGAACAAGGACTGTCCACTTTGCGAATACCCACGTCCGCAGTTTGTGCGTGACAGCTATATGTCGCTCAACGGTCAGTGGAAGCTCGCTTTCTGCAAAAAAGGTACGTTTTTCGACGGATTTGAATATAATATAACCGTTCCGTTTTCGCCCGAGGCACCGCTTTCGGGTGTGAACAGAGTGCTGCAAAAAGACGAGTATCTGTACTACGAAAAGACTTTTACTCTGCCCGAAGGATTTAACAAAGGCAGGTTAATACTGCACGTAGGTGCTGCCGACCAGACTGCCGACATAAGTATTAACGGAAGATACATAATGCGGCACGAAGGCGGATACACTCCGTTTGAGGTTGACATCACCAAATTCATTACCGACGGCGAAAACGTGCTTAACGTCAGATGTGAAGATGTTTGTGAAGACAACGAGTTTTCACGTGGCAAGCAAAAAACGAAACGTGGCGGTATCTGGTACTCTACGCAAAGCGGAATCTGGCAGAGCGTGTGGCTTGAAAGCGTTCCCGAAGAATATATTAAGTCTGTACGCATAACGCCCGACTTTGACAAAGAGCAGGTGCGTTTTGATTTTGACGGTGCAGACGGCGTGAACATACGCATATATGATGAAGGCGAGCTTATTGCCGACACCAACGAGCGTACAGTCAAAATACCCGACTTTAAGGCGTGGTCGCCGGAAAGCCCGTTCCTATACGACGTTGTTTTTACATACGGCAAAGACAGAGTAAAGTCCTATTTCGGTATGCGTAAATTCTCAGAGGGTGTTGATGAAAACGGCATAAAAAGGCTGTTTCTGAACAACAAGCCGTACTTTCACAACGGTCTGCTTGACCAGGGATATTATCCTGACGGATACCTTACTCCGCCGTCAAATGAGGCTATGGAGTATGACATCAAGACCGTAAAGGAACTTGGCTATAATATGCTGAGAAAACATATAAAGATTGAGCCCCTTTTGTGGTATCACTACTGCGACAGGCATGGCATAATCGTGTGGCAGGACATGGTAAACGGCGGCGGCAAGTACGGTGCAGAGGTAAGCGTACTTCCGTTTGTGGGAATAAAGATTGACGACAGAAAGCCGAAGAACTTTCACCGCACGAGCGAAAAGGCTATGCAGCTTTACTACACAGAACTTGACGAGATGCTGAATCTGCTTTACAACTGCCCGTGTATTGCCGTTTGGGTGCCGTTTAACGAGGGCTGGGGTCAGTTTGACAGTGCAAAGGCATACAGGCACATTAAGGAATTTGACAGCACCCGTACTGTTGACTCTGCATCAGGTTGGCACGATATGGGCGTTACCGATGTGATTTCAAAGCACATATACTTTACGCCGATAAAGGTTAAGGCAGGCGACAAACCGTATGTGCTGTCGGAATTCGGCGGACTGTCTACACGTGTTAAGGGTCACACGTTTAACGATAAGATGTTTGGCTACAAAATATACAAAGACTGCATGTCGCTTACAAAGGCGTACAAAAAACTTTTTGACAAAGTGATTATACCGCAGATTAAAGACGGGCTGGCGGCAACGGTTTACACTCAGGTTACGGATGTTGAGGATGAACTCAACGGTATTATGACCTACGACCGAGCGGTAATTAAGGTTGACGCTCAGACTGTTAAAGATATTAATGAAAGGATTAAATTATAATGAATCAACTTGAAGTTAAAGAAGGCGTAAAAGCCACAATCAAAACAAATATGGGCGATATGACATTTGTTTTGTTCCCCGAGGTTGCACCAAAGGCTGTTGAAAACTTCACAACCCACGCAAAGAACGGATACTATGACGGGCTGATTTTTCACAGAGTTATAAAGGACTTTATGATTCAGGGCGGCGACCCGAACGGTAACGGTACGGGCGGCAAGTCGATATGGGGAACTCCGTTTGAGGACGAGTTTGCTATCGATGCACGCAACTACTACGGTGCTCTTTCAATGGCGAATTCGGGTCCGTCAACAAACGGCTCGCAATTCTTCATCGTGCAGGCAAAGACAGCTCCTCCGCAGATGCTTGAGCAGATGGAGGAACTCACCGACAGAGGCTATCCGAGAGAGTGCATTGACAACTACAAGAAAGTCGGCGGAACGCCGTGGCTTGACTTTCACCATACGGTTTTCGGTCAGATTATCGAGGGCGAGGATGTACTGGAGGACATTGCTTCTGTTCGCTGCGGTATGAACGACAAGCCAATGTATGACGTTACAATAGAAAAAATCGAAATAAGCGAATAATAAAAAGGCTGCCTTGCAGAAGTTTCTGCAAGGCAGCCTTTTATCCAAAGCGGGAAATGAGTATATGGCGGCAGGCGTTTTCGTCCGAGTCGTCAAGCGGCACAAGTTCGTCCCCTGTGGCACGGCGTATAATTTCGTCGGCAAGTTCGGGATTCTTAGGCAGTACGCAGCCGTGAGCGTAAGTGCCGAATGTGTTGTTAAAAAGCACGCCTTCGCCCCTGTCGCTGCCGTTGTTTCCAAAGCCGCTTAGCACCTTGCCGAGCGGTGAAAGCGATGGGTCGAGATATGTTTTTCCGCTATGGTTTTCAAAGCCGACAACTTTTCCGAAGCGTGTTTCAAAAACGATGTTGCCAATCATTCGTTCGCCTGAAGCGACTGTATAAAAGGGCAAGGCACCGCTGAGCGTGATTTCAACGCTGTCCTGCGACACATAGTACCCGCCGAGAAGCTGATATCCGCCGCAGATTGCAAGCACTGTTCTGCCGCTTTGGACTGCGTAGCAAAGGGCGTCGCTTTTTCGTTTGAGGTCGGAGGATATTATCTTCATCTCCCTGTCCTGACCGCCGCCGATAAACAGAATGTCAAATTCGCCGAGCCTGTCGCCTATTCCGATTTCGGACACGTTAACTTTATATTCACGTTTTAACAGTCTGTAACACAGACAGCGTATATTACCTGCGTCGCCGTAAAGATTCATCTCGTTTGGATAAAGGTGTGCAATTGTAACCGTTTTCATTCCCAGAAATCCTTTCCGCCGAAACGGTGACGAAGTGCTTTTCTAATTTTCATCATCGCTGTGTAGTTTGCCATAATCACTGTGTTTTTGCCGCTATCGATAACTTCAAAGAGGCTGGCTGTATCCTCGCCCGTCAGCGTTTGTTTAACCGGAATATAGCTATACTTGAGCCTGAGCGTCATATCGTAGGCTCGTGTGCCGAAGGTGTAAAAACCGCACCCCATACTTTTGAGCGGTTCAATGTCGCTGTCCCAGATCCAGCTTACGTCTCTGCCGTCGGCAGCGTTATCGTTAAGTGCAAGGACTAACGCATCTGTACCATGTATACGTGAGGCATAAGATACGCAGGACGATAGCCCCACGGGGTTTTTAACGAGCAAAAGAAGGACTTTTTTGCCGCCTCCCTTAAACACTTCCATTCTGCCGAAGGCACCGTCAAAATCGCTGAGAAGCGAAAAGTCGTTAATATCTACCGCCTTAAGCACCGACACTGCACATATGTAGTTATATATATTATACACGCCGCCGAGCGATGTACGGCAAGGTATACTGTCGCCGTCTGTGACAAGAGTAAACTCCGAGCCGTTTTCGCCGAAAAGTTTAATATCCGTGGCGGCAACGTCAGTATTACCACGCTGATAACCGCAGCGGTTACAGCGATATGTTCCAAGGTGCGAAAAAACTTTTTTATCGTAAGTAAGCACGTTTTCACACCGTGGGCAATAGCGTGCCTCGGATATATCAATTTCGCCGAAATCGGCATCTAAGCCATATTTTATGTGGCGGTGACTGTCTGCGAGAGAATTTGTAAGTGGGCAGTCGGCATTAAGCACGAGACAGGCGGCAGGCATATTATCCGCACCGTTTTTGATAACCGAGAGCGTATGGGTTACTTCGCCGTATCTGTCGAGCTGGTCACGGAATATATTGGTTACTGCAAGCACCTCTGCATCGAGGTAACGAGAGATAAGCGGCAGGCTGTTTTCGTCACATTCGAGAACGGCAAAATCCTTTTTACATCTGCCAAAAAGCGTGCTGTTTTCGATAAACGAAGTTGTAACGCCCGTAAGCATATTTGCTCCGCTTTTGTTGATAAAACAACTTTTGCCGCACTGCGAGAGTGCGTGTTCTATAAGAGCACAGGTGGTTGTTTTGCCGTTGGTTCCCGTAACGCAGATGATACGTACGCTTTTTGAAAGTTTTGTGAGTATGTCGTATTTAAAAAACAGAGCGACTCTGCCCGGAAGAGTAGTTGCCCCTTTGCTGAGCAGTCTTAAAAAGCCCGACACAAGACGGGCGGAGCATATTGCAAGAAAAGTAAACATCATACTAAATTATATTGCAATAATTGATATTTATGATAAAATGAAATGCGGGAGGAATTATGATGCTTAACAAAATAGTTGATATAGTAAAAGAGGCGGCACTTATTTATAAGAGTGCGGGCAGCGACCTTGGGATTGAAACCAAGAGTTCGGGCGTTGACCTTGTAACCAGATTTGACAAGGAGATACAGGATTTTCTTGTAAAAAGACTAATTGAGGTTGTACCTGACGCACACTTTTTTGGTGAAGAGGGTGACGGCAACAAAGAACTGACGGACGGCTGGTGCTTTATAATTGACCCGATTGACGGGACTACAAATTTTGTAAAAGGCTTTCAGCACAGTGCAATCAGCGTTGGACTTGCAAAAGACAAGGAGATAGTTCTCGGCGTTGTAATGGACCCCGACCTTGACAACGTATACTACGCCGAAAAAGGCAAGGGTGCTTTTTTAAACGGCAAGGCTATACACGTTTCTGACTGCAGTCTTGACAGAAGTCTTGTACTTTTTGGTACTTGCCCGTACGAACACGAACTTGCCAAAAGGACTTTTGAACTTACGGAAAAAGTGTTTTACAAATCTCTTGAAGTGAGGCGTGCAGGCTCTGCGGCACTTGACATATGCTATGTTGCGGCAGGCAAGGCAGACCTTTACTTTGAACTTATACTCAGACCGTGGGACTGGGCAGGTGCTACAATTATATTAAAAGAGGCAGGCGGCATTTGCACAACTTGCGACGGCTCGCCTCTTGACGCAGGCGAAATTCGTTCATATGCTTGCGGCAACGCAGAAAATCTTAAGGAATTTTATGAAATATACAACTCTTAACTCATACCTTAAAGAGAGGTTTGGATGCAAGGTATACAAGATTGCGATTGACGGCGGATTCACCTGCCCCAACCGTGACGGAACGCTCGGCACGGGAGGATGTATTTTTTGTTCCGCAGGTGGCAGCGGCGACTTCGCCGAGAGCCGAACGTTAAGCATCACCGAGCAGATTGAAAGCGGCAAAAAGCGTGTTGAGGCAAAAACAAAGGACGGAAAATACATAGCATATTTTCAGGCGTTTACCAATACTTACGCACCCACTGAAGTGCTGCGTGCAAAATTTACTGAGGCAATTAATCATCCCGACATTGTGGCACTGTCGGTCGGAACACGTCCCGACTGCCTCGGAAGCGACGTACTTGACTTACTTTGTGAACTCAACAAAGTGAAACCCTTATTTGTTGAACTCGGACTGCAGACGATTCACGAAAGCACCGCTGAGTACATTCGCAGAGGCTACGCTCTTGACGTGTACGACAAGGCAGTTGAAAAGCTGCACCGAATAGGTATTAATGTGGTGACTCACCTTATTCTCGGACTGCCGAATGAAAGCACCGACGATATTCTTGAGAGCGTAAAATATGTTTGCGAAAGAACTGACGGGATTAAACTTCAGCTTCTGCACATACTTGAAGGCACCGACCTTGCAGATGAGTACAGAGCGGGAAAAGTAAAAGTAATGACGCTTGACGAATACACCGATTTAATATGCAGGTGTGTTGAAATAATACCGCAAAACGTAGTAATTCACAGGCTGACCGGCGACGGTGCAAAACGTGATTTGATTGCTCCGTTATGGTCTGCCGATAAGAAAAAAGTAATGAATACAATAAACAAAGCACTTAGCGAATGCTAAGTGCTTTGTTTTATAATAAAATCCGGTTTATTTATAAAAGGCAATCTGCTCAATAAACGGTGTGCCTCGTGACTGACGAACCACAAACACAGCACCGGTACATTCGCTGCCGATTTTTATTATTTTGCAGTTGCCTATAATGCCGTCCTTGCAGACACATTTGTATTTGCCGTTCTTTTTTCTGATATACAAATCAAAACTCTCCACCCTCTGTGACATACGGATGTCTTCGCTTATCGCACAATAAGATACCTTGGTGTCCTGCGGAAAATCGAATTCGAGATACCCGTCGGTTAGTTCGCCGAAATTCTGCACAAGCACAGGCTCTGCATACAGGTCCGATATTTTTTCGCCGAGTTTTTTAAGTGCGTTTACCTCACGGCGAGGGATTACGCCTTTTTTGTTCGGCGGCACGTTAAGAAGGAAGTACGAATTGTTGCCGACCGAATTAAGATAGAGCTCAAAAAGAGTTTTTGCACTTTTTACTGTGCTGTCGGAGTCGGGTGATGAGAACCAACCCTTGCGGATAGACACGTCAACTTCGGCAGGGTACCAGCAAAGTTGCTGTTTATTAGCAAGCACTTTGCGTGAGCCTAAATCCTCGTCAGACGACTTTATATTCTGAAGACGCTTGGCGTCAGATTCCGAATGCTGAGAATGTTTGGATACGGTTTCAGCTTTTGTAAGTTCATAAGGAACTACTGACCACTCTTTATCACGTGCGTTGCCTGCCTCGTTACCTACCCAGCGGATATCGGGACCGCAGATAGAAATGTTTGCGTTTGGCTGAAGCGAACGGACGATTTTGTAATATCTCTCCCAGTCGTACTCAAACGCCTTTGCCTCGGCACCCTTAGCACCGTCGAACCACACTTCAAATATATCGCCGTAGCGGGTTAAGAGTTCGGTGAGCTGACGGCAGAAGAAATCGTTATACAGCGGTGTTGCATAAGTACTTTCGTGCATATCCCACGGCGACAGATACACGCCGAAGTCAAGCCCTTCGTCACGGCACGCCTGTGCGGTAAGAGCAACAATATCCTGAGCAAAGGGAGAATTCATTACGCTGAAATCGGTTGTCCCCGTGTCCCACAGGCAAAATCCGTCGTGGTGCTTGCAGGTGAGTATAATGCCTGTGGCACCCGAAGATTTGACAACCTTCGCCCACTGCTGAGGATTGACTTTTTTAATTGTGAAGTCCTGCGGTGTTTCAGTACCGTTGCCCCACTCCCTGCCCGTTGCTGTATTCATACCGAAATGAATAAAGCAGTAAAACGGCTTGCGGCTGTGGAGGTACTGTGCGTCTGTAGGACGAACGGTGATGTACCTTGCAACATCTTCGTCTATCAGAGGTACACCGCCGTTATCGGTAGTCCAGTTTTCTTCGAGTTTAAGTTTCATATAATTACCGTTTTTAAAATATCAAAGCAACTTTTCAAAGCCTTCGGTTGTGTATTCTTCGCCCTTGCGTTTCTTTTCGAGCTGAATCATAAGTGCGTCAAAACGCTTTCTGGTCATAGGATAAAGTATTATGCAGATAATCGACACGCCGAGTATCGCTGCAGGTATTACCGTGGAAATATTTTCCATACCCTTTATTACGTTTATGTCGGTTACTTTTGTAAACACGTCCTCTTTGCCTGCAATGTCGTTTGACGAGTCGTAGCCGTAAGCAGTAAGAAGCTGACCTGCCATAAGAATACCGAATGCTGAGCCGAACTTCTGCACAAGCTGCGGAAGTGCTGTGATTGTGGACTCACGGCGTTCGCCCGTTTTGAATTCGTTGAGTTCAACAAGGTCGTAGCCCATTGAATAAAACAGGGTCCAAAACGTACCCGTACCCATACCGAGAACTGCAGGGCTGATGATGCACATAATTTTGAAATTACCAACTTCGGCATCAAGACCGATAATTTTAACAAGTATTTCGAGCACAAATACTATTGAAAGAAACAGTATTGTTGCAAAGCGTCTGTCCTTCTTCTGTGCAACTTTTTCTACAATCGGCACGGTTATTGCCATTGACGCAACAAGAGAAATAATAACAAACACAATACCTTCGTCATATTTCATACCGATGCAATCTATTACCATATACGTAAGGTTTGACTGAATCATCGAGCTCATTGCAAGGAAGAAGAAAACGAAAAGCAAAAACCATTTTGTCGGTTTGAGTTTAAGGATATCGCCGAATGCCCTGAAGGTT
>SVQF01000061.1:0-3189 GCA_015065445.1 Oscillospiraceae bacterium
CAAGTATTTTGAAAATGATTCAAAGTACTCTTCACGACTCGACGCTGTAAAACGCCTTGTCAATAACGATGAAATAACAATTGGCGATACAGAACTTGCAACCGAATTGTTTAAAAATAATATGTATTTATCTGCTTCGAGAATAGAGGATTACTACAACTGTTCCTTCAGATATTTCTGTAAGTTCGGTCTTGGTGTAAGACCTCTTATGAAGGCAGAAATGGACCCGATGCAGACGGGTACCGTTATTCACTATGTCCTTGAACAGATAATTAAAGAAAAGGGAAGCGACGCACTATCCACGCTTTCTAACGAGGAAATTACCGTCAGTGTTAACGCTCATTTGTCTGACTTCCTTCACAACAAAATGGGCGACTCAAGCAAGTTCTCGCCACGCTTTAAATATCAGTTTATGCGACTTTCAAAAATGCTTATTTGTGTTGTTCAGCGGCTCAGAGACGAGTTTTCGCAGTCTGATTTTAAAGCAAGTGCGTTTGAACTTACTATAGGTGACGGTTCACGTGGCGAAGAAGTTGAGTCCTCTGTAATTGACCTTCCCGACGGCGGCAGCATCCGAATTAAAGGTGCTGTTGACAGAGTGGATATTTATGAAGAAAACGGCAAAAAGTACATTAGAGTTGTAGACTATAAATCAGGTAACAAGCAGTTTTCACTTTCTGACGTGTTGTACGGACTTAACCTTCAGATGTTTATTTATTTGTTCACACTCTCTGAAAGTGAAAGCATTTATGGCGGTACAGCAAGCGGCGTATTGTATATGCACTCGTCACGTCCTGTTATGAGTATCGACAGAAATATCGGCGAAAAGGCTGTTAAATCTAAAGAAAATCAGCATTTTAAGATGAAGGGCGTTGTGCTCAACGACGCCGAAAATGAAATTGCCAGGCATATGGAACACGACCTCGAGGGCAAGTATATTCCTGTAAAGTACTCAGATAAAGACGGCGTCAGCGGTAACATTGTAACTCTCGAAGAACTCGGCATAATTTCTTCAAAGATTAACGAACTTATCCGCAATATGGGCATGTCGTTGCATCAGGGCAGAATTAAGCAGAATCCGGTTAACGGCAAGGACCATGACAAAACCTGTGAATACTGCGATTACCGTCTTGTATGCAAAAACAGAAAAGAAACTGAGTTCAGGGAAATTGAAGACTACGAATTGCCCGAAACTCTTGAGATTCTCAGGAAAGGCGGTGAGGAAAATGCCTGAATGGACACAGCAGCAACACAATGCTATCACTGCTGAAAACTCGAATATACTTGTTTCTGCTGCAGCCGGCTCGGGCAAGACGGCTGTATTAACAGAGCGTGTTGTTCGCAAAATCACTTCAACCGTTAATCCGTCCCGCATCGACAGACTGCTTGTGGTGACTTTTACAAACGCCGCAGCAGCAGAAATGCACTCCCGCATTTCAGACGCACTCACAAAACTTTCTATCAAAGAGCCTAATAACACAAATATCCTTCAGCAACTTTCGCTCCTGCCATCGGCAAAAATCTGTACTATCGACTCTTTTTGTATCAATCTTGTAAGAGAAAATTTTTTCAGACTTGACATTTCCCAGGACTTTAAAGTGCTCGATAATGCCGAACTTATGCTGATAGAGGATAATGCAATAAATGAAATTATTGAGGAACATTACAGCCGTGATACAGATGAATTCAAATCACTTGTGGAACTTCTTTGCTCGTCAAAGAACGACCGTGATTTAATCTCGGCAGTAAAACGTATCAGCAATTACATATCGGCTCAGCCGTTCCCGTTTAGGTGGCTCGATAATTGTTGCGAAAACTATAATCCCGAAATTCCGTTTGAAGAAAGTTACTTTGGCAAGTACGCACTAAGCGAAATAACAGATACAGTAAATTCAGCATTTAATCTTATTGAAAAAGCTAAAAGTTCGCTTGACGTTAATGACGAACTATTTGAAAAGTATTCAGTAATGCTCGAAAAAGATGAGCAGATATTCACTGATATTCTTAACAGTAAGGGCGATTGGAACTCTCTTAAATCGTCTGTTGAAAACTGCAAATTCCCGACAATGCCATTTAAACGTGGTTATACGAGTCCCGTTAAAGCTTATATTACTAATATCAGGTCGATTTATAAAGAAATGTTGAGCGACCTTGATGACCTCGTTGCCTCTGACAAAGAACAGATTAAGAACGATAACGAGTATCTTTACCCTGTAATAAAAACACTTTGCGGCATTGTTAAGGAATTCTACGAAAAGACAATGGACGCAAAAAAAGAAATGAATGCATATTCTTTTTCGGATATTGAGCATTTTGCAATAAACCTTCTTTTTTATGCCGATGACAGCGGAAAAGTAGTAAGAACTGAACTTGCCGAAGAACTTTCAGACTCTTTTGATGAAATACTTGTTGACGAGTATCAGGACACCAACGCTGCTCAGGATATGCTTTTTAAGATGCTGTCAAACGGTCATAACCGTTTTATGGTGGGCGACGTCAAGCAGAGTATTTACAGGTTCCGACTTGCCATGCCGGAGATATTTAATCTGAAAAAAGACAGTTTTGATGCATATTCCGAAAACAGCAAATCGGTAAATCAGAAGATAATTCTTGATAAAAACTTCCGTTCCCGCAGGGGAATCTGTGAGTACACAAACTTCGTATTCTCTAATCTCATGAGCCGTAGGACCGGCGAACTCGATTACGGTGAAGAAGATTATCTGAATTACGGCTCAGATTATAAGCATACCGATATGCCCTCTGCTCAGATGTGTCTTATTGAAACACCCGAGGACGAAGATGCCGACGAGTATGAGGCAAAGCAGGCTGCAAAACTTATTCTTTCAAAAATCAAGTCGGGTGAAAGAGTCAGAGATAAAGACGGTTACAGAAAAATCGGCTTTTCTGACTTCGCCGTTTTGTTCAGGTCACCTAAAAACAGAATGCCAATCTGGACAAAAGTTTTCGCTCAGTACGGAATACCAACCGTTTCAAATAACAAAACAAGTTTGTTTGAAAACAACGAAGTTGCGATACTGCTGTCGTTTATCAGAACGGTTGATAACCCTTCACGTGACGTATCGCTTCTTGCAACTCTTATGTCTGTGTTTTACGGATATTCAGCAGAGCAGATTGCACGTGCAAAGGTGAGTTACCGTGGTAATAACCTATATTCAAGCATTACTAATG
>SVQF01000061.1:3199-11700 GCA_015065445.1 Oscillospiraceae bacterium
ATGACAAGCAGACGTTCTCCGCTTTTCTGAGTGATTTGGAAAAATACAGACAGTATGCAGCCTCAATGAGCGTTGAAAACTTTTTAAGACAGATTGTCGGCGATACGTCATATCTGTCCGTTATCGCTGCAATGGGTGACGGTGAACTTCGTAAGCTCAACGTTATGAAGTTTATTGAACTTGCCACTGTATTTGATAAAGGTGAAAATGTAGGTTTAACCTCGTTCATTCGTTTTATTGACAGCATTATTGCTAAAGGCGTTGATGTAGAAAGTGCAGAACTTCAGAACAGCGGCGATGCCTGTGTAAGACTTATGTCCGTTCATCAGTCAAAAGGCCTTGAATTTCCCGTTTGCATTTTTGCATCAACATCGCATAAGTACAACACAGAGGATTTGCGTGACCTCGTCCAGCTTAATAATCACGGCGGCATAGGTCTGAAGGTAAATAACGAAATGGGGCTTTACAGGTATAATTCTGTTCAGTATTCCTGCGTAAAAAATATGAATGCACTTGCTTCAATGAGCGAAAACCTGCGTGTTCTTTACGTTGCCATAACCCGTGCCAAAGAGCAATTTATAACTTTTGCGTCTTTTAAAGATATTCGCAAAACTGTAGAAAAGCTGTCTGCAAAAATTATTGACGGCAGAATATATCCGCACTCGGTTAAGCACAGCCAGTCCGACGCTCAGCTTTTACTACTTACGGCTTTGATGCATAAAGATTCGGCGGAGCTCAGAAAATTTGCTAAAGATGATTTGAAAATCGACGCTAAGTTTGATTTTGATATGAAAATTATGTTCGGCGAAGAACTTACACAGCCTGCCGACGATGAGAGTGAAATAGTCTGTGCAGACGACGGAGTCGTAAATGCAATTGCTGAAAAACTATCGTTTAAGTATCCACGGGCAGAGCTTTCAGGATTTACCGCAAAACGAAGTGCGTCGCAACTTGACGAAAAAGAAAGCGGTTTCAGATTTTTTGCTAAAACCAAGCCTGCTTTTCTTGACCCCGAAGGTATGTCGTCTGCCGAAAAGGGAAGTGCTATGCACGCATTTATGCAGTATGCCGACTTCAGTGCTGCAAGTATAAGCGTGGACGACGAGGTCGAAAGACTTCTCCATCACTCACTTATTACAGAAATGCAGGCGGATGTCCTTGATAAAGAAAAGATCAAGGCATTTCTTGACAGCGACATAGCACGGCGTATGCAGAACAGCCCGAAGGTTTACAGAGAGTTCAAGCTCGCATCGTTTGTTCCTGCTAACGAACTTGAAGATACCGAGTTCACAGACGACGTTCTCGTGCAGGGAATTGCAGACTGTATTTTTGAAGAGGAAGGGGAACTTGTGCTTGTCGATTATAAAACCGACAGGGTAAAATCCGCAGATGAACTGCTCAACCTCTATGAAAAACAGCTGATGTTTTATAAACGTGCCGCTGAAAAAGCCCTTAAAAAGCCGGTAAAACAGGCACTTTTATATTCGTTTACACTTTCAGACGAATGTGTTTATAAATAATTTTAAAAAACACTTGCATTTTTGCAATCCATTTGTTATAATGTTTTGCGTTACAAGTTATGACACTTGATTAAGTGAGGTGAAAGAAATGAAAGACGGAATTCATCCAAACTACGAAACATGTACAGTAAGATGTGCTTGCGGTGCCACTTACGAAACAAAGAGCACTAAAGGCGATATGAGAGTTGATATTTGTTCAAAATGCCACCCGTTCTTCACAGGTAAGCAGAAGCTCGTTGATACAGGTGGACGTGTTGACAGATTCAACAAGAGATTTGCTAAAAAGGCGTAATCAAAAAATAATGGCAACAGTGCTCGGCTGAGTTTCTGTTGCCTTGTTTTTTATCGGTGATTTTATGTTGGAGTACAAAACAGTTGAGTTTGCGGCTGACGATTTTTTTATAGAAAAAAAGTCTAAGTTTATTGGCTATGTAAAGCCTGTAAAAACTCAGGATGAAGCTGTAAACTTTATTAACGAAATTAAATCTAAGCACTGGGATGCAACGCATAATGTTTATGCCTATGTTCTGCGTGAAAACAATATTCAGCGTTATTCCGATGACGTTGAGCCAAGCGGAACTGCAGGCGTTCCCGTTCTTGCCGTTATTCTGAAGGCGGGCGTTACAGACGTGTGCGTTATAGCCACACGATATTTCGGGGGAACACTTCTCGGTGCAGGAGGTCTTGTTCGTGCGTATTCGCATACCTCAAAAATCGCACTCGATGCAGGTCATATTATTACAATGGCTGAGTGTGCTTTGCTCGAAACTTCTGTTGAATACAGTTTTTATGACAGAATTAATAATTTGCTATCAGATATAGGGGCAAATATAATTAACACAGATTTTGCTGATGCAGTAAAACTTACGTTTTCACTTAAATCCGATTCGGTTTGTCAACTTTCCAAAAAACTTACAGATTTAAGCGGCGGTAGATATACGGTTATTCAAACAGGAACAATATTTGATAAAATAAATTAAGCACGGAGCATAGCTCCGTGCTTTTGTTTAGTGTTTCATTTCGCCACCCATTCCGTTTCCGGTGCCGTAAATATAATCATCAAGCGTTACGCTCTGATAGTTTTCGCCGATTGTGATTGTGTAAGTTTCTCCTTTTTTGAGTTCAGGACAACTTACCAATACGCTGCCAAAGTTCTTTTCAGGTGTAAACGATATAACTTCGTTACCTTCGCCGTCTGTAACCGTGACAGTTTCTTTATAACTGTTCTGGAAGTTAACAAGTATTGAGCCTTGCGTTGCAGTTGTAAAGTTTTCAGCCATTCCCGTGCTGCCGAGTGCAACAACAGTTCCGCCTGTGATTTCAGCAGTTCCGTTGCAGTCAAGGGCACCGTTTCCGCTGTTTGTCGGTCCGCTCACATAAATTTCGCCTCCGCTTACGGTAATGTTACCGTTTGAGTCAATTCCGTCTCCTTCAGTGTTCAGCGTAATCTTGCCGCCGGTAACGTTTATTAATGCGTTTTCGTCGGTTGCAAAATCATTCTTCATATTCTGAGTTTCGCCGTCATCACTCGGACTTGCAGCATTGATTCCGTCATCACTTGAAGTAGCGTTGATATTTCCGCCGCTGATGTTAATCTGCATTCCTTCAATTGCCTCGGTGCAGTTTGCAACTTTAATGTTACCGTCTGTGATATACAGATAATTGTCTGTGTGTATAGCGTCGTCACCGCTTGATATTTCAATAGTTCCGCCCACAATCGCTGTATCAGCGTTTGAATGAATTGCATCATCGCCCGAATTGATTACATAGTTACCGTCAGCAATTCTTATTGAGTCGTTTGCCTTAATTGCTTTGTCAGAAACATTAATATTGTAATTTCCGCTTGTTAACTTTAAGTCATCGTTGCAAACAATTCCGTTGCCATACTCGGTGTTAATATTAAGCATTCCTGTGCCGTTTATAGTTGTATCGTCCTTTGCATAAATTACTCCGTCAACATCCTCTCCGTCAATTTCTTCAAACTCGCCGTTTGTAGTAAGCGTGTTTTCCGTGTTCTTAGCGGTGGTGATAAACACTTTGTCGGCAGATTTTACATATATCGCAGCCGAATTGCTGTTGGTAATAGATACACCATTAAGCACAATTTGTACTTTGTCTGTGTCTTCAACGTCAACAACTATCTGCGAGTCGGTATATTTACCGCTAACAATGTAATCTCCTGCAGTTGTAATTGTAGTTGTTTCTCCGTTATTTAATTCAAGTACGGACAGTTCACTTTCATCATATTCATTTTCCATATCTCTGTCAGTGAATAAATCGTTAATGTCAATCTTTTTTTCTGCTACAGATGAAGTTGCGTTTTCGGTGTTTCCGTTCTTGGATGTGCAGGCTGCAAACATACCCGAAATTAATATTACAGTTAATATAACCGATATTATTACCTTAACTTTTTTCATAACAATACCTCCTTGTTTGTAGGTATTATATTATCGGTTAATTAAATGAAAATTAAAAAAGCCTTTCGGCTTTTTTAAACTTCAATTATTTCAGCTTTATGGTTGGCGTAGGGGAGTAACTTGTTAAAAATATCGCTTGTTTTAACCTTCATATAGCCCGTTGTTGTGCTGTCCGTGCAACCGTATTCGTCATAGTCCATTACTTCTTTGTCAAAAACAAAGCGAACATCATTTGCACTGCTCAGCAAAGCACTGAAAATTGTTGTGGCGCCGACTTTTGTTCCCATTTTATCAAGTAGAATTTCACTTGGTGCAAACGAAACACGTGACACACCGAGTGCTTTGCCAAAGTTTTTTGTAACAAAAGGCTTGCCACCCGGTGTTATAAATAAATAGAAACTTGTTTTTTGTCTGTTGCATAAAAACAGAGTCTTTACAACGTCGCAACCTAGCTTTTTACCGATGTCAACACAGTCCTCCATAGTAATAGCCTCGTCCGTATCCACCCGTTCAAAGTTTATTTCAAGCTTTTCGAGAGTGTCGTATACCGATTTGTGAAGTTCTGATTTGTACTCACTTGGCGGAGTTTTTATAATTTCGCTAACGTACATATTTTAATCCTCGCTGAGTTTTCTCGTTAGAGTAATTACGTTAATTTCGGGGTGATTAAATAGTCTGAAAGGAAATTCGGCGTTGCCGAGACCTCTGCTTACAATAAGCATCGGTCGAGTGCCGTAACTGCCTTTTGCATATTTTGGAAAAATGCCCTGACCGGGTGAAAAAACAGGACCTATAAAAGGAAGAACAAACTGCCCGCCGTGTGCATGACCCGACAGCTGCAGGTCAAAATCATATTGAGCATAGTTCATTTCTTTTATCTGTTCAAAGTTTTCGGGGAAGTGTGAAAGCACTATTTTAAAGCCCTTCTTTTTTTCAAACTGCCTGAATAGCGGAGCAACATCCTTATACTCAAATCTGCCTTCTTTCCTTGCTTTGTAATCTTCAAAATCCGCCTGATTTTCGTCAAGCCCGAGGAACGTTACAAGACCGCCTTCGGTTTCAGTCTGTGTTATACCATCAAGTAAAACAGTGAACCCAATGCCGCTTAACTTGTCCATAATCTCCTCAAAGTTATCAAGCCTGCGTTCGTGATTTCCTGTGATATACACAACGGTTGCGATTTCTGTTAACTGCCTGCCGAAAGCAAGCATTTTGTCCTCGTTTTTACCTTTGTCGTTAATGTAGTCGCCCGTGATTACAATTATGTCAGGATTAAGCCTCTTAACTGTTGCAGGCAACTTATTAATGACTTTGGAGTGAAAGTCGGAAAGATGCACGATTTTTACTTTTGAGTCAATATCGGCAGAGCGTATTTTGTATCTTGTAATATCAAGTTTGTTGTTCTGGTAGTATAAAAACACTGCAAGCAGCAGAACAAAAAGTAATAACAAAAAGTAAATCATAATGCACCTCATTAGTATAATAAAATAAAATTTAAAAATAATCAATATTAAATAAAGGAATTATTTACAAATTTGCGTAAATAATATTGAAATAATGTGTATAATGCATATATTTTATATCAGGGAGTTAAAAATTGGACAATATAAGAATTATTTCCGAAGAAAACGAAAAAAAAATACTCTCACCACGAGCCACTTTGTCCTGCAATACAAGAGGACGCAGTGTGCCTGAAGAGGAATGCAGCATACGTACCTGCTTTCAGCGTGACCGTGACAGAATAATTCACTCGCAGTCGTTCAGACGGCTCAAGCATAAAACTCAGGTTTTTCTTGCACCTTCCGGCGACCATTACCGCACGAGGCTCACTCACACACTCGAGGTGTCGCAGATTGCAAGAACTATATCTCGTGCTCTTCGTCTTAACGAGGATTTAACCGAGGCAATTGCTCTCGGACACGACCTCGGTCACACGCCTTTCGGACATGCCGGAGAGCGTGCGTTGAACGAACTTTCACCGTTTGGATTCAAACATTACGAACAGAGCGTGCGTGTTGCTGAGCTTATAGAAAAGGACGGTAAAGGTCTTAATCTTACCGACGAGGTCAAAAATGGAATACTCTGCCATACTAAAGGCGAAGACGCCTACACGCTTGAAGGTCAGGTAATCAGGCTTGCCGACAGAATTGCTTATATTAATCATGACATTGACGACGCTATCAGAGCAGGCGTTATGAACGAAGAGGACATACCTCTTGATTTGAGAATGAAGCTCGGTATGAGTAAAGGCGAACGTATTGATTCAATGGTTCGCAACGTAATTGAAAATAGCCTTGAGGGCGAGAAAATACGGATGAGCGACGATTATTTTCAGTATTTCAACGAACTTCACGAGTTTATGTTTACTGCTGTCTACCGCAATCCCGTATGCAAAAGTGAAGAAGTCAAAGCTATAGCAATGATAGAAAAACTCTACGACTATTATACAAAGAATACGGACAAGCTTCCGGCAGACTACCGTATTATTGCAGAGCGTGACGGCAATGAACGTGCTGTTTGCGACTACATAGCGGGTATGAGCGATAATTACTCGGTTAAAGTGTTTAATCAACTGTTTGTTCCTAAATTCTGGTTAGAATAATTATTGAAAGGGGGTCGGAATTATGCCTATTAGCGACAGTTTTATTAACGAACTAAAACTAAAAACAGATATAGAAGACGTGATTTCGACCTACGTTACGCTTAAAAGGCGGGGCAGAACATTTGTCGGGCTGTGTCCGTTTCATAACGAAAAAACACCGTCTTTCACCGTTTATCCCGAAACGCAGTCGTTTTACTGTTTCGGTTGCGGTGCGGGTGGCGACGCAATAGGATTTGTTAAAAAAGTTGAAAATCTCGATTATGTTGACGCCGTAAAAACTCTGGCAGGCAGGGCAGGACTTCAGATGCCCGAAGAGGGATTTGACGATTCGCTTGCTAAACAGCGTAAAACAATACTTGCAATCAACCGTGAGGCTGCTCGCTTTTTTCACTCGTATATGATGAGCGAAGAAGGCAGAACGGGTCTTAACTATTTCCTTAACCGTGGACTGAGTCGTAATACGATTACCAAATTCGGTCTTGGTTATGCTCCTGATTCGTGGGACTCGCTTCTTAAACATCTTAAAGAAAAGGGCTTTCGTGTTTCAGATATGGAGGCGGCAGGACTTGTAAAACGTGGACAAAAGAGTTATTACGACATCTTTCGTAACCGTGTTATGACGCCTATAATCGACGTTCGTGGGAACGTTATTGCTTTTGGCGGCAGAGTACTTGACGATTCTAAACCAAAGTACATTAATACGAGCGACACTATGGTGTATAAAAAGACTAACGAACTTTTTGCACTTAATCTTGCAAAGGACAGCGGCAGAGATACGCTTATTCTTTGCGAAGGATATATGGATGTTATCGCAATGCATCAGGCTGGTTTTACAAATGCTGTTGCAGGTTGCGGTACTGCTCTGACAAGCGAGCAGGTGAGGCTGATATCACGCTACGCATCCGAGGTTATTCTTGCTTATGACGCTGACGAAGCAGGACAGAAGGCGGTAAATAAAGCGATTAATCTGTTTTCTAATACGGATATTAAAGTACGCATACCGCTTCTTAAAGGCGGAAAAGACCCTGACGAAATCATAAAAAAGCACGGCAAAGAAAAATTTGCCGCAATGCTTGAGGGTGCTTCAAACGAAGTTGAGTTTGCAATACTCGGTTGCCGAAACAAGTATAATATTAATACTACTCAAGGCAAAATAGACTTTCTTAATCAATGTATCAAAATACTAAGCGGCGTTTCTCCGATTGAGCAGGACTTGTATCTGTCAAGACTTTCGGAAGAACTCGGTGTTGATAAAGAAAGCATTAAGCTGCAACTTAAAAATTACTCGGGCAGAAAGGCTTACAGAGAACGCAGACGAAATCAGAACCGTGAAGTAAGCGACAGTATGAGCAGGAATTTTAAAGAAAGCCGTGATTTTGACGCCTCAACCCGTAAAATCAAGGCTGAGGACAGAATGCTCGGATTGCTCTTGCATCATAAAAAACTATATAAATACACTACCGATTTTGATTCAAATATGCTAACTGAGGGGTTCCATCAAAAGATTTATAATCTTGTAATTGAGCGAATACGCAGCAACCTTGATATAGATTTGATTCATTTTAGCGATTTACTAAGCGACAGCGAGATGGGCAGACTTTCAGGCGTTATTGCAAGAGCGGCAGAGAGCACAAGCCCTGAATCAGAATTTAAAGACTGTATGCAAATTATTGAAGAAGAGTACGGCAAAGAGCAGATAAAAGGCACAGACTTTAACTCGCTCAGCGACGACGAATTCAGAAAAATGTTCAATTAGTACATAAATTGAGGAGAATGAATATGGACAAGAATGTTAACAACACGGCACAAACTGCTGAAGAAAAGAAAAACACAGCGTTTAAAAAACTTGTTGAAAAAGGTAAGGCGTCAGGTCATCTTACGGCACAGGAGATTGATAATCTTATAGTTGAACTTGATCTTGATGTTGACGAACTTGAAAAACTTAACGAGCAGATTGACGCA
>SVQF01000062.1 GCA_015065445.1 Oscillospiraceae bacterium
TAATATTTCTCCGTTTCTGATATTAATATTATAATCTGAAATTAGTATTATAATTATACTATATTATATTATTTTTATCAATATATATTTTGAAAAACAAGAGCGGACTCCGAGGAGTCCGCTTTAAAGAATAGTTTATTACTTTCTGGTGATACCCTTGCTGTCTTTAAGGTATTTATCATCTGCAGGATAGTGGTTTGTGTAAGTGATTGTAAGGTTAGCACTCTTATCTCTGATAACTGCGATTGATGCGTGAGTTACCTGAACAGTTGTCTCCATTACATAATCCGCTTCAGTGATTTCTTTTGTCTTAGTGTTAATCTTAACTTTTACTGTACCGCCCTTATAGTAAACCTTAACGTTATCTTCTGCAGTACCCTCTGTGAATGAAACTGCACTGATGTCGCCTACAACGCCGCTGATGTCGCCGAGAACCTCGAAGAATCTACCCTGTGAGTCGTCACCACGCATACTCATCTGAGCCATCTTAGGCTGAATTTCAAGAGTGATTGTGCCGTCGCCGTTATCTGTTACGTTTGCTGCAAGAATGTCGTCGCCTGTAACTGCAGAAGTTCTGAAGTCGTGGTCTTCTTTCTTGTGTTCGTCCTCGCTGTTGTTGTCGAGGTCGGGATTTCTGTTGTAGCAAGGTACAAGACCGTATGTGTTTGGCTTGAACATACCGTCAACGATACCGGGAACAAGGTTGTTTACAATTGCGTTCTTTGAACCGTCAATGATAACATCGCCTATTTTCATTTTCTCGTCGCCGAGCAGTTTGTAATATGTAACTGTATTGCCGTTTTCATCATACTGAGCTGTAAGCGACTTGGTGTAATCATAAGCCTCTTTGTAGTAGGCAGCAACGTCGTTAAGGTCGTTAAACTCAACGCCGCCGTATGTACCTGGCTTAAGCTCGTCAATTACAATATTGTCTTTCTCAAGTTCGGCAGCCTCATCCTCTGACGGCTTATTCCACTCGCCCGACTTAACTTCATGAATAGCTTCAATAGCACCGTTCATAACATAATTCATTTTTGCACAGCCTGCAAAAGCTGCAACAAGTGCTGCGGCAAGTACAATACAAATAATAGATTTAACTGTTCTCTTCATTTGGGGTTCCCCTTTCGCATAAATATGTTCTCCAAATTTGTACCAACAGAAAACATTACATATTAAATTTATTATAAATTATCAAAAAAGTCAATAGAAAATCAAAAAAATATTACAATTATGTTCAAAATTAATATAAATTTAATACATTTTATTATTGTTTGACTGAACATATTGTGTTATAATTGTGAAAAAGCAATGGAGGTATAATGATATGAGATGTAAAAACTGCGGTTGCGAAAACGATGATAACTTATATATCTGTCAGAACTGCGGCTCCCCTCTTTATGACGACGGTGAACCGATTGTCGATAGCGACAATGCCGGCACTCAGGTGTTCGGTGCGGTTGAAAGTGATATGGCTGACGGCACAGCAGACGGTACTCAGATGAGTGCCGAAGAAGAACTTCGCAGAATGAAAGAAAAACAGGCTGAGGATAAGAAAAAGCAAACGACTGCAATCATTATTGTGCTTGTTGTGGTTCTGCTTGCAGTTATTGCAGGAATTGTTTTTGCAGTGGTACACGCTAAAAACGCTAAAGAAGAAACAACGCTTTCTACAGTAAAGGTATCGCAGACCACCGAAACCACCACCGAAGAAAAAACAACCGTAACCACAACCGAAAAGCAGACAAGCGAGGTATCTACAAGCGAAGTTACTACGCTTGCAACATACAACGTTTCTGTTAACGTAATCGGCAACGGCGAAGTTGACGGCGAAAACGAATACTCTGACGGCGATAAAGTTACGCTTATAGCAAATGCCGACGACGGATACGAGTTTGAAGGCTGGTACGAAGGCAGCAAAAAGATTTCGAGCGATACAAGATACGATTTTACAATCACTAAGGACAGGTATCTTACCGCAAACTTTGTAATAAGCGAATCCACCACTGAAGGTGCAGACACCATAAGCGGCGAAGACGACGGCTAAACAAATAAAATGCAGGGAATTAAAAAAATTCCTTGCATTTTTGTTTTATATGTGTTATAGTATTTGAGCAAATGAGATATGCTCATCTGTATGCGCCGGTAGCTCAGCTGGATAGAGTGTCTGGCTACGAACCAGAAGGTCGGGGGTTCGAGTCCCTTCCGGCGTACCAATAACCGAGTGAACACTTTTGTGTTTGCTCGGTTATTCTTATATTGAGAAGGGACTCGAACCCTGAGAGGGTCTGAGCGTTAAGAAAACAGTACAGTGTACTGTTTTTAGCGAAGAGCGGTGCAGGCGGGTACCGAAGGCGTAGCCTTGGGTCGCCAAGCCATGCAGATTGCAAAGCAATATGCCGTCCCTTCCGGCGTACCAATAACCGAGTGAACACTTTTGTGTTTGCTCGGTTATTCTTATATTGAGAAGGGACTCGAACCCTGAGAGGGTCTGAGCGTTAAGAAAACAGTACAGTGTACTGTTTTTAGCGAAGAGCGGTGCAGGCGGGTACCGAAGGCGTAGCCTTGGGTCGCCAAGCCATGCAGATTGCAAAGCAATATGCCGTCCCTTCCGGCGTACCAATAACCGAGTGAACACTTTTGTGTTTGCTCGGTTATTCTTATTTTTAGACTCGAACACCCGATAACACACTCCAAAAACGGCAAGCAACCGTAAAAAGATACTTTAGACGCTTGGCGTTTTTGGGAGAAACAGTCCAGTGGACTGTTTCGTAGTGTGTTGCTGTAATTTTATGAGTCCCTTCCGGCGTACCAATAACCGAGTGAACACTTTTGTGTTTGCTCGGTTATTCTTATTTTGGACTCGAACCCCCGATAACACACTCCAAAAACGGCAAGCAGTTTCGACAAGTGTGAGTGTTTGAGTTATAATATAATTTCCATTCCCGTTTTCTGAACGTGCATACCCATTGCTTCATAGAATTTTTTGGCACCCTTGTTGCACTCCCATACATTAAGCGTTACATTGTAACAGCCTTTTTCTTTAGCATACGAAACAACGAAGTCATAAAGTGCTTTGCCAATATGCTGACCTCTTGCGTTTTCGTCTACGCAGATGTCGTCAATATAGAGCGTTTTGATTTGTGTAAGCACATGGTTTGCAGGTTGATTGATAATATTACAGAAGGCGTGACCTTTTACAAGACCGTCATCAGAAACAAAAACAAAAATCGGATTTTGGTCATCTTTGAGAATGCTTCTCAGCTCGTCTTGTGTATATTTTGTTGCAGGTCCTTTGAACAAATCCGGTCTGCCGCTGTGGTGAACCATATCAACCTGAACGAGCAGCTTCATAATCGCTTCAATATCTCTGATTTCAGCTTTTCTAATCATTATTCTCACTTCCCGTATTACTTGTTTGAATTCATTATAACACAATAATGAATATTTGTAATGTCAAAAATAACGCTTTGGTTAAGCTTTTCAACATAATAAAACATCCGCACATAGCGGATGTTCTTTTAAACGTTATAACTCGCCGAGAAGTTTGTAAAGCAGGCGGTAGAGTTCCTTCGCCTCGTCTGCAGAAAGATTTACACACTGACTCATCTGAACCGGAACTTCAACGGCGTCATCACGCAGTGCTTCACCCTTTGGGGTTATTGAAACAATCAGGTTACGCTCATCCTCTTTTGAGCGATTGCGTGAGATATAGCCCTTTGCCTCTAACTTTTTGAGCAGCGGCGTAAGGGTTCCGGAATCAAGGAATAGGCAGTCGCCCAAATCCTTGACGTTAATCTGCTTTTTCTCCCACATTACCATCATTGTGATGTACTGCGTGTAAGTTAAATCAAGTTTATCAAGAAACGGTTTGTACCTTTTTACAACCTCTTTTGAGCAAGCGTAAAGAGGAAAACAAAGCTGATTTTCGAGTTTTAATGCATTATATTTATCCGACATAATATGCCCTCCGTTTTTCTGTGCAATTGAATTGTACACAATAAAATTGCAATTGTCAATATGCAAATAAAGGAATATGAAAAAAATGTCGGATTTTGCAAATAAAAATACAGCGGCTCAAAACCGCTGCATTTTGTTATTCCATAATACTGTTATCTTTTAACAAGCTGACAAATTTTTCTATATCCGCCTTGGCTCTTTCGGGTGAAACGTCGTACTCCGCAGTAATGAGCCGCACTGCGTCGTCCACAGTTATATCGTGCTGAAAAGCATCCCACAAAAACGAACCCGTTTCGTTAAGAGTAATCATTGCATTAAACGAAACCGCATTTTTACCTACGGGTACTACAATATTTGAGCCTGCTATTTCACGCTTTGCAAATCCGCTTTTAATTTTCATATTTGTACCTTTCTGTGATTACAGCACAAGTGCGTCGTAATCGGTTTTTTCAAATCCCGTATATGACGCAAACTCCGACTTTGCGGCTTTTTGACTGCTGCCGCTGAGCGTACCTGTTATATACGCATAGTCCCTGCCGTTGATAATTCCGTCATTAACATAATTCACTGTAACAACGCCGATTGGCTGCTCGGTATGGTTGTTGTTTGAAACGTTTACCGCATCGACCTTAAGCGTAAAAGTACGGGCAAGAACGCTGTCGCCCTCAACAGTCACTTCATAAGTGCCGGGCGAATAGGCAAAAGTAAAAGTGCCGTCGCTCTTTGTGGTTGCAACTGTGTTGCTGCCGATAACAATGCGTGCGTTTTCTACCGATGCTCCGTCAAGAATATCCGTAACTCTGCCCGTAACGTTAAGAAGAGCACTCTGATTGATATTTACCTCATAGTCAGCACTCTTGCTGAGTACAGAAACCGTGAGGGTATTTGCTGTATAGTTTTCGTTTTCTTTGTTGTACCAGTGAACTTCGCTCTGTCTGTGAGTATAAGTTATCGGATAACCGCCGACCGTACTGTCGCCGACTCCCGACGTGAGCACCGTTCCGTCTGCAAACTCAACGGTTACAGTCATATTCTGAATAATTTTTGACGGGTTATACAGATAATATGCGTTGCCGCTGTCGTCAGTTTCCCAGCTTCCGTCTGTGTACCACGTGAGTTCGGCAGAGCAGGACGGAGTAACTCTTACAATCTCCGTGTCGTCATAAGACTCGTTAATAAACCTGACTGCAATAGAGCCGCTTCTTGAAGTGCTGTTCCAACCGGCTGCGTAATAATAAGTAACGCCTTCAATCAGACGGTACTGCAGGCAGAACTGCCGCTTTGCAGCACCTTCGTAATTTGCGTAATTAGGGTTGCTGTTTGAATATGCGAGCTGAGTGTACATCTTTTTGCCGTCGGCATCCTCTGTTTTTTCAAAAAGATATGCCTCGGTCGCAAAAAGGTTGTCGCTGAGTCCGTATAGAGTGTATATGCCCGTTTTGCTCGGTGTGTAAACATACCACACGTTGTCGTCGTAACCGACGGTGGACTTGACTATATCAATGCCAATCATCGCATCAGTAATAGTTACAGTTTCAGCATAAGCACTGAGTAAGCCGAAAGCAAGGCTGCTTATAATTACAGCACAAGCCAGAACTGTCGCCATAATCTTTTTAATTTTCATAGCCTCGCCTCCTCGCAAATTAACTCATTTTCATTATAACAGATATAAATATTTTTGTCCAGTTATATCTATTTACAACTAAAGGATAAAAATATATAATATATCTGTGAGGTAAAATTATGAAAACTAAAAAAAGAAGTTCTAAAAACTTAAAAATAGGAACAAGAATTACAATTGCTGCAGTTGTGGGTATTGTTGTTCCCGTGATAATACTGATTGCTTTTTCGTCTGTGTTCCAGAACGTTATGGCGTCATACTTCGGTTATGCGACTGTTACAACCAATTCTTACTCTACGCTAAACCAGATTCAGTGGAGCCAGACAATTCTTTCGATTTCAAACGAGCTTGTGTCGGACGACAGCGAAAACGACAAAGCACAAAAGATTAACGAATTTGTTACGCCGCTTGAAAAACTCGGCAGCGTGATATATATTGAAAAAAACGGCAAATCGTTTTATGCGACCTCTGACAGAGATGCCGTAATTTCTCAGGCGGAACAAATTGTAAACCTTAACACTCAGCAAAACACAAACTACTTTGGCGAAAACGGAATGGTGATAGTCAATCACGCAAGCGGCGGCAAAGATAACTATGTTGTAATAATTGCAAACAAGGAGTATACTGTTAACGACGTTTCGTCAAGATTTGAGGCACAAACCGTAACGCAGTTGCTGTTTTCCAAAACGGGACTTATTTTTCTTATAATTGCAGGCGTTTTTATAATAGCAATTATTGTTATCTCGTTTATCACATCAAAAACAATCAGCAAACCGCTCAAAGAACTTTCGCACGGTGCCGAAGAGATTGCAAACGGCAACCTTGACTACGAGATTGACTACGACTCAACAAACGAAATAGGCGTTACGGTAAAGTCGTTTAACCATATGACCGATATGCTGAAAAAATCCATCCAGCAGCAGCACAGCATTGAGGAGTCAAGAAAAGAAATGATTGCAGGCGTTGCACACGATTTACGCACGCCGCTGACCTCAGCAAAAGGATATGTTGAAGGACTGCTTGACGGAATTGCAAACACCCCTGCAAAACAGCAGCTTTATTTAAAGACGATTTACACCTCGACGCTGACAATGGAGCGGTTGCTCGACGATTTGCTTACAGTGTCGAGACTTGAACTGGGCAATATCGAACTTGACTTTAAGCCGATTAACATTAACAGTTTTCTTGACGACTGTGCCGATGAACTGCTTGTTCAACTGAGTCAGCTTGACTTTGATTTTGAATATAACAACAACTGCGACAGTGACTTTGTCGCAATGCTTGACACCGACAGATTTCAGCGTGTTATTCGCAACATCGTTTCAAACTCAATAAAATATGCAAAGAAAAACGAACGGGGCAGAATAGAGCTTTCGGCACAGACCTATCAGAAATCGGTTATAATAACGCTGTCTGATAACGGAATAGGACTTGAAGGCAAGAACCTGACAAAAATATTTGAGAGTTTTTACCGTGCCGACCCAGCCCGCACAAAGACGAGTGAAGGTTCGGGCATAGGACTTTCGGTTGCACGGCAGATTGTAGAACTGCACGGCGGAAAAATCTGGGCTACGGGCAAAGAGAATCAGGGACTGACAATTCTTATTTCCCTGCCAAGAACGGAGGATACAAATGAACAATAAAAAAATACTCATCGTTGAAGACGACGAGAGCATTCTCAGACTTGAAACGGATTATCTTGAGGCGAACGGATTTAAAGTAACTTCTGCCGACAACGGCACCGACGGACTTGAACTTGCCGGCAGCGGAGCTTTTGATTTAATCCTGCTCGATATTATGCTGCCGGGAATAAGCGGGCTTGAAATCTGCAAAAAAGTACGTAAAATCAGTGATATACCCATACTTCTTGTAAGTGCAAAAAAAGATGATTTAGACAAAATAAAAGGACTCGGTCTCGGTGCGGACGACTACATTGTAAAACCTTTCAGTCCGTCGGAACTCACTGCAAGAGTTATTGCACACCTTAACCGCTATGAACGCCTGACCTCAAGCAAAGAGAGCAAAAGCGAAATTATTGAGGCGGGCTCGCTTACAATCGACACAACAGCAAGGCGTATTTACGTAAACTCCGAAGAAATTGTGTTTACAAACAAGGAGTTTGACCTGATTGCCTGTCTTGCACGGGAGCCTGACAGAATTTTCAGCAAAGACGAACTGTTTGAAAAGATTTGGAAATACGACTCGATGGGCGAAACTTCGACTGTTACGGTACACGTCAACCGCATACGCGACAAGATTTTTGCAGCGGACAAAAATTTTGAGTACATCAACACCGTGTGGGGACGTGGATACAGATTTAATAAATAAAACAAAACGGCTAAGTCCAAACTGTATGGACTCAGCCGTTTACTTTTTGTGAAAGACGGTGCAGTGCCTCTTTGAGTTCGTCCGAAAAGTCAATGTACCACTGCTTTGTTTCTTTGATATAGTGCCGCTTGAATTCGTCGCTTGTGCATCCTGCAGTACTGAGATTGTGAATTCGGTCTGCGTTTTTGATTACAAAAGCCATTTCGTTACGCTTTATGCCGTTAACGTACTCGTGCATAACGTATCCTTTATGCTTTGTGAGAACACGTACCGCCTCAATAATTTCGGCGTTTGCACCGTTATCCAGCATATCCGGCACGGTGGCTTTTGTATCCTCAAGCAAATCGTGAAACAGTGCTGCAATCTGATAGTCGATGCCGTAACCCTGCTTTTTAACAATTTCCGCAACGGCAACGGGATGCGTAATATACTTGTCGCCGCCGATACGGTACTGCCCCTCATGCATAAGAGTTGCATATGCCAGTGCTTTTGCGTATCTTTCGTTATCGCTCACAGTAAACCTCCGCCAATGAAAACAGAACCCAAACGAATTACACTATTATTATGACTTCGTTGACGCAATTTGTCAATTGTGATAATACACAAAATTATTTAAAAATCAAGTCGATATGTTTTAACTCCGTTTCGGTAAGCGGCGGTTTGTCGAGTGCGGCAAGATTTTCGAGCAGCTGTGCCTTTGTACGCACGCCAATCAGCACCGAGGTAACTCCCTTTGCGAGCAGCCACTGAATTGCAAGTTGCGAGGTGGTCTCGCCCCGTTCGTGTGCAAACTCATAAAGCTGTTTTATCTGTGCAATCTGCCTGTCGTCAAGTCCGAGATTTTTACAGTAGTCCTCCCTGCCGTAAAGACGTGAATTCTTAGGAATTCCGTCTTTGAACTTGTCGGATAATCTGCCCTGTGCAAGCGGAGAAAAGGCGATAATCCCCTTCTCTTTTTTTGCACTTTGCGACTTGAGTCCGTTCTTTTCAATAGTTCTGTCAATAATTGAATATCTGTTTTGATTGATAATGAACGGAACGTTATAATCTTCGCATCTGTGGTGCATACGGTGCATAGTCTTGCCGTCGTAATTGCTTATACCCGCATACAGCGACTTGCCCTGACGAACAATATCCGAAAGAGCGAGAGCAGTTTCGTCAAGAGGCGTTTCGGGTGTCATACAGTGGTGGTAGAAAATGTCTACGTAATCAAGTCCCATTCTGCAAAGCGATTGATTGAGAGAAGCGATAAGATACTTTCTTGTGCCGCCTCTGCCACCGTACGGTCCGCTCCACATCTCGTACCCCGCTTTTGTGGAAATAATAAGTTCGTCACGGTACGGCTTAAGATTTTCGGCAAAAATTTTGCCGAAATTGCGTTCTGCGTCACCCGGTTTCGGCCCGTAGTTGTTCGCCAAATCAAAGTGGGTTACGCCCATATCAAATGCGGTGAGAATAATGTCTTTTATCTCATCATAATCTGCGTCGCAACCGAAGTTCTGCCACAGTCCTACAGAGATTTTAGGCAGTGCCAAACCGTTTGGCAGATAGTTAAACGACGTGTTTTCGTATCTTTTTTCATTTGCGGTATACATATTAATTCCCATAGCCTTTCTGCCCACAAACAGATTATTAAAATTCACACATTACGTTTTCCCTTGTTGGGCAGACAAGGCGTATAATGGGAATTTCAGCCATCGCTCGTTGTCGCTTTGCGACAAACTGAGCGGGCAATATAATCAGAGAATAGTGTGAATTTTCACACTATTTCCCATAGCCTTTCTGCCCACAAACAGATTATTATAATTCACACATTACGTTTTCCTTGTTGGGCAGACAAGGCGTATAATGGGAATTTAGCCATCGCTCGTTGTCGCTTTGCGACAAACTGAGCGGGCAATATAATCAGAGAATAGTGTGAATTTTCACACTATTTCCCATAGCCTTTCTGCCCACAATTTGCGACAAACTGAGCGGGCAATATAATCAGTGGATAGTTTTTTCACACTATCACTCCAAAAAACGCCCCCGCACAAGGCAGGGGCATAGTATCATAATGTCGGCGAGAAGTTTTCTTTGCCAACGCCGCAAAGCGGGCATTCAAAATCGTCGGGAAGGTCCTCAAAAGGAGTTCCGGGTGCGATACCGCGTTCGGGGCAACCCTGCTCAGGGTCATACTCATATCCGCAGATATTACATACGTACTTATTCATTCTTTCACCTCCACAAATTTATCTGTTAAATTCATTATAACAGTAATATATATTAAAGTAAAGAAAAATAATTTTGCAAAATCTATATCATTTTTGTTAAATTAATGCTATAATGTATAAATATCCACAAATACACCAAATCGGATGTGATGAAATGAGTCTGAAAAATAAAGCTATTATAAGTGAATATCTTGAACAGCGTGATACTTTTGCAAAGCTGGGCGACATCGTAAGCAGTACGCTAAAAAAAGAACTCAAAAATGCCGACATTGATATTTTTGCGGTTGAACACAGAGTTAAAGAGGAGCAGAGCCTTGAAGGCAAACTTGAGCTCAAAGGCGAAAAGTACAAAACTCTTGCCGATATTACCGACATACTCGGTGCAAGGATTATTTGCTTTTTCTCGGACGACGTTGACAAGACTGCGTCACTGATTGAGCAGCTTTTTGACATTGACTGGGAGAACTCGGTTGACAAACGCAGTCAGCTCACGCCCGATGCGTTCGGTTATCTTTCGCTGCACTACATATGCTCGCTGCCGAACGAGTCGGGATACGGTGAAGAACTCACCTCAAAGAAGTTTGAAATACAGATTCGTTCAACGCTTCAGCACACCTGGGCGGCAATCAGCCACGACCTCGGTTACAAGAGCGAATACGGCGTGCCTAAAAGAATCACCCGTGAAATGTCAAGAGTGGCAGGTCTGCTTGAGATTGCGGACGACCAGTTCATAAACATACGTGACGACCTGACAAAATATTCTGAAGAAGTTAAACTTATGCTTGAGCAGGGCGAACTCGGCAGCGTTCTTATAGACCTTGTAACGCTTACGCAGTACCTTGATACAGACCGACAGATGAAGGACTTTACTGCGGAGCTTGTGCATATCAGCGGTGCCAAGCCTAAAAAAATCAGCCCCGAAAGTTACATAGAGCAGCTTAACTTCCTTGGCAAAAAGACAATCGGCGATATTGAAATTATGTTGCTTGAAAATAAGGAAAAAGCACTCAAACTTGCAAAACGCACTTTTGAGTCAAACGAACTTTCACGGATTTCGAGCAATGTTCCGCTGTTTTTCCTGTGCCGTGCTGAGCTGCTCGACAACGGCTACAGTCTTGACGACATAACAAAGTTTATGAATATTTCGACCAAGAACCTGCACCGTGCACAGCGTCAGGCAGAGCAGCTTGTAACAATGAACTTTATATAAAAAGAGAGGGGCGAGCCCCTCTCTCAGACTGTCGACAAAGAGCAGAACCACGCCTGAAATTACAATATTAGCCTGTAGGGGCGGATAACATCCGCCCGCAAAGCAAATAACATCCTGA
>SVQF01000063.1 GCA_015065445.1 Oscillospiraceae bacterium
CTGCAAGCCCTTTTGCGTAAGTTCGTCAACATTATCCCTGTTGCCGAGAGTCAGGGTTCGCCCCAGCCTTTAATTGATGTGAGCGGAGTTCTGAGTTCGTGTGAAATAGTTGAAATAAAGTCGTTTTTCATCTTGTCGGCGGCAGATATTTCCGTAGCCATTGTATTTATGCTGTCGGCAAGGTCGCCGATTTCGTCATCGTATTTCTTTTCAATTCGCACGTCAAGGTTGCCGTCGGCTATAAGCTTTGTAGCATTTTTGACCTCCTGCACGGGAATGATGATTGAACGGATAAAGAACTGATTTGAAAATACGATTATTCCCATTACAAAAAGCAGAATCAAAAACAGTATAAACCTCAGCGTTCTTATCTGAGTATCGACCTCGTCGATATTTGTCATAACCCTGATTGCACCGATTTCGAGCCCGTCGCTGTCCACAATGGCACGTGACACAGCCATTATCTTTTCGCCGTTGTCTATTTTGCCAACATACTTTGCTGTTGAACCCGGGTTTGAAAAAGCTTCGTTATAATCGGGCATATCCTGCTTATCAATATGAAAGCCGCTTGACGAGAGGACAACGTTCCCCCTGTCGTCAATAATCCATATGGTGGTGCGGTTTTTATAGGCGTATGAGTTTACAAACTCGGCAGCGGAGGATTCAACAGAACTGCCGTTTGCGATGTTGTTTGTAAAATAACTTACCGCATTGTCAGAGGCACCAGATTTTACAATATCCTCTACGCTATTGTAATAATAGTCTTTTATTCCCGCAGAGGCAACAACAAAAGTCACAATGAACAGCACTGCAATAACGCCGAGGATACTGAATAACCATCGGCGTGTGATGCCCTCAACTTTGCGGATTTTCAGTTTTTCTGGTAATTTTGCAAGTGTTACTTTGTCCATTTAACTTCTCTGCTTAATTTATTTTGTGTCGGTAATCCACTTGTATCCGAGACCCCAGATTGTAACAAGGCGGTTCGGACTTGACGCATTGTCCTCAATCTTCATACGAAGACGGCGGATGTTGACGTCAACAATCTTTTCGTCGCCGAAATAGTTGTCGCCCCACACCTGTTTGAGAATATCCGTACGGGAAAGAGCGGCGTTGGGGTTTTTGAAAAAGTATTCGATAATCTGAAATTCGACCTGCGTAAGTTCTATTATCTGACCGTTTTTGGTGAGAGTTCTGTTGCGGAGGTTGAGTTCAAACTCGTCAAGGATAATGCTGTCGCCGGTTGTGTCGTTCTTTCTGAAACCACGTGTCATTTCTACACGGCGATAAACTGCGTCAACACGTGCCATAAGTTCTGACGGAGAAAACGGTTTTGTTACATAGTCGTCCGCACCGAACAGCAGACCTGTTACCTTGTCCATCTCCTGAGTTTTTGCACTAAGCATAATGATACCGAGGTCCGACGAGCATTTGCGAAGTTCCTTACAAACAGCGAGTCCGTCAACTTCGGGCATCATAATATCAAGAATTGCAACGTCAAATCCAGCCTCATCCTCGTGGAATTTCTGAAGTGCTACGGCACCGTTTTGTGCCTGCTCAACAGTATATCCGCTGCGTGTGAGATTGATTACAATAAATTCACGGATTGACTCTTCATCTTCAGCAACGAGTACCTTTTTCATTAGTTTTCCTCCTGATTTATGTTCTTGATGAGGGATTTTAAATCCTCAACTGTGATATTTATGTTTTTGTTATTGCTTGCTTTTGCAAGGTAATAATATCCTTTATCTTCAAGTATTCTGGTATAATCTTTGTAATCCTTTTTCTTGTATCTGGCTTTGAGAACCGATTTAACCGAAAAAACTTCCCCGCCGCCCTCTGTACTGAAAACCGTCATAAGACGGTTGTCGACGTCGTACTTAACACGAATTCTTTCTATGTACTTATCGGGGATAATTACAAGATACTTTTCTTTTTTCGGTGAAATCGAATAGTCCGTGTGGGCAAGGTAGTCGTTTTTATGCACACGCCAGTCGCAGCACGCCACACTTTTTGGGAGTTTTTTAAGCCCCATATCGCACGGAATTTCTATTCTGCCGTCGCCGTTAACATCCATTGACGGAATAATCACGCTGCGTGTTGTGCCGCTTGTAAGTCCGCTTGAGTACTGATAGAATGGCGAAATTATTGAATCATAACCGTCGGACCAGTAAATCATTTCGGTCAGAAGCGACGAACCGTCCGTGCCGAGTGCGTCTGCATAAACTCTGTTTTCACCGTCGTAGTTTTCGACGGTTAGATTAATATATGACGAAATGTGAGCGTCAAGCTTTGTTTCGCCAAGAAGCTCTTCGCTGCCGTTTTTAAACGAGTAAAGTTCGGCTTTTGCTCTGCTGTAATTGCCCGAACTGATTTCGAAAAGTAAAAGTTCCTTTGTTTTATCACCGGTCATATCAACCGCAATATAATTATTGACAGTTATGCCGTGATAAAAACAATTGAGTTTACTGTTTTGCTTATTGCTGCCGTATTCGTAAAGGGCAAGTTCGTGGTTAACTGATTTGCTGATTGCGTCCCAGCAGACAATCAAATCGTTTTTGCCGTTACCTGTAACATCCTCAAAGCCGAGCGAACTGACGTCCGCACCGAAGCCCTCTATGTTTTCAACAACGTTCCAGTTATCACCGCTGTTTTTTATTACAGCCATATACAGCGTGCCGAGATTATCTGACGGCTCGTAAAAAGCAATCGCCTCATCTTTGCCGTCGCTGTCAATATCAAGGAAATTATATGCCGTTATGAATTCGCCCTGATTGGGGGTCTTGAGTGAATAACCTTTTGGCAAAAAGTCGTCCATAGCTTCTTTTATGTCCGCATTATCTCCAAACGGGGACACGGGCGAAATCAAGTCGTCAACCGAAGATGATATTTTAAAACTGCAGGAACTGAACACCATTGCTATAACAAGCATTAACGGTATTACTGCCGCACGTTTCATAAAATCACCCCCCGATACAAGTTCACAGATATTATGATTGTAACATAATTCATATTTAAAATAAATAGTAAATTATAAAAAAATTACATTTTGTTACAAATTGTTTTACTCAGACGAGAAAAATGACAAAAAATAACCCGTCTAAAGACGGGTTAACATTAATTGTTACCGAAGTAATCGTATTCGTCATCGTTATTAAGGTCGTTATCGTTATTACCTGAGGGGTCCGAATCGGTAAAAACACTTTCTGTAACGCTGTACTTACGCACTTCAAGTTCCGGCTCTGTATACATTTTTAGCATATCTTCCCCTCCTTTTAAATTAATATATCAAATGACTTGTACAAAATCAACAAAAAATCTCATTTGTTAATAAGTTATTTACAATTGTAACAAATAGTACCAATTGCAGTGGATTTTACTTCCATAATGGGCAAATACGGGAACCGAGGTCAGATAATAGTTCCGCCGCCGAGAACATAGTCGCCGTCATAAAGTACAACTGCCTGCCCGGATGTGACAGCTCTGACAGGAACTTTGAATTCTACTACTACCCTGTCACCCTCACAATAAGCAATGCAGTCAACCTCACGCATATTGTAGCGTGTTTTAGCCTTGCAGGTAATCGGTGCGTCGGGTTCAGGTGCAATCCAGTTAAAATCGCACGCTTCAAGGCGGCTGCAGTTCAGGTCGTCGTTTGTGCCGAGAGTAACGGTATTATCGGCAATATTTTTACCGCACACGTAAACAGGATGACCGAGTGCGATACCGAGCCCTTTACGCTGTCCGATTGTATATTTAATAATACCGCTGTGAGTGCCAAGCACTTCGCCGCTCTTGTTAACAAAATCGCCATGCGGATACGTTTTGCCTGTGTACGTTCTGATAAATCCCGCATAATCGCCGTCCGGCACAAAACAGATATCCTGTGAATCACGCTTTTTTGCATTCACAAATCCCTCACGCTCGGCAATCTCACGTATTTCGGTTTTTGACATTCTGCCGAGCGGGAACAGCGTGTGTGCAAGCTGCTCCTGCGTCAGAGAATAAAGCACATAACTCTGGTCCTTGGATTTGTCAGCACCTTTTTTCAGCAAGTACCTTCCGTCTTTTTCTTCAATATCGGCGTAGTGACCCGTAACCACATAGTCGTAATGAAGTTCCTTCATACGCTGCATAAGTTTTTCAAACTTAAGATATCTGTTACAGTCAATACAGGGATTGGGAGTTCCGCCTTTTTCGTAAGTGCTGACAAAATTGTCGATAACCTTTTTCTCAAATTCGTCCTTAAAATTGAACACATAATACGGCATTTCGAGTTTGCGTGCCACCGCACGTGCGTCATCAATATCGTCAAGCGAGCAGCAGGTCTTTTCCCTGCTGATACCAATATCCTCGTTGTCGTAGAGTTTCATCGTGGCACCGATGCACTCAAAACCTTTTTGTTTCATAAAATAAGCGGCAACGCTTGAATCAACACCGCCGCTCATTGCAATAATTGCTTTTTTCATATTTATCCCAGTTCAATCATTTTGTCTATACAACGCTTGGCACCGAGGCGGGTTTCCTCGTCAAGAGAGATTTCTTCGCCGCCGATACCCTTGCAGCAGTTGAGAACATCAACAAGAGTTGTTGCCTTCATATTGTGGCAGATGCAATCCTTTGAAAGCGGATAGAACATTTTGTCTGTGCATTTTAGCTGAAGATGTGTGACAATGCTGTTTTCCGTACCAATTATAAATTCAGATGCGTCGCTCTTTTCGGCATAATCCATAATGCCCGTTGTTGAGCCTACGTAATCGGCAAGTTCAACAACTTCGGGGTTACACTCGGGGTGTACCAAAAGAAGTGCGTTCGGATGTGCGGCTTTGGCATTTTTGACGTCTTCAGCTGTCATTTTTGCGTGAGTCGGGCAGCAGCCGTGAAGGAGTTTGAACTCTTTTTCGGGCATTTGTTTTGCAATCCAGGAGCCGAGATTTTTATCGGGAATAAAAAGGATTTTGTCAGTTTTAAGTTGAGAGCAGATTTTGAGTGCCGACGAAGATGTTACGCAAATGTCACAAACCGTTTTTAGTTCGCTTGTGGTGTTTATGTACGCAACGACTGTGTAATCGGGGAACTGCTCCTTAACCTGTGAAATGAGATCTTTATCCATAAACTCAGCCATTGGACAGCCTGCATCTGCATTTGAGAGAATAACCTTTTTGTCGGGAGAAAGGATTTTTACTGTTTCAGCCATAAAACGCACTCCGCACATTATTACGGTTTTATTCTGTACTTTTGACGCTGACACCGACAGAGCAAAACTGTCGCCTGTGAAATCGGCAATTTCAAGAATCTCAGGTTCCTGATAACAGTGTGCGAGAATGCAGATGTCGTTTTCTTTTTTGAGTCGTAATATCTCTTGCTGAATGTCCTTTATAGCCATAATTTGTCCCCTGTAAAATGTTAGTGGGAGGATTACCCTCCCACTAATAATATAGTAATTTTAACAATTAGTCAATATCCTTTTCTTTAAACATCTCGGGGTCGTAGTCGATACCGTGTCTGTCGTAGTAGTCTTTTACGGCAGCCTTGATTGCCTCCTCTGCAAGTACAGAGCAGTGAATTTTAACCGGCGGAAGTCCGTCGAGTGCCTCAACTACGGCTTTGTTTGACAGCTCAATAGCCTCACTGATTGGCTTGCCTTTGATAAGACAAGTAGCCATAGAGCTTGACGCAATAGCGGACGCACAGCCGAACGTGTTGAACTTAACGTCGGTGATAATCTGGTTATCGTCCACTTTAAGATATATTTTCATAATGTCGCCGCACTTTGCGTTACCTACCTCGCCAACGCCGTCAGCATCGTCAATTTTGCCTACATTTCTTGGATTTGTAAAATGGTCCATTACTTTTTCTGAATATAAAGCCATTATTCAACTACCTCGCCTTTCAATATTTTTTCCCATACCGGAGAAATGGAACGCAGATAAACTACGACCTCGTGGATAGATTTGATTATAAGGTCAACTTCTTCTTCAGTATTGTACTCACTGAGAGAGATACGCAGCGAGCCGTGAGCACTCTCAACAGGTACGCCCATCGCAAGAAGCACGTGCGACGGATCGAGTGAGCCGCTCGTGCAGGCTGAACCGGACGACGCACATATACCGTTCTGGTCAAGAAGGAGTATAAGTCCCTCGCCTTCTATGCCTTCAAAACACATATTCACCGTACCGGGAAGGTGATGTGTGAGGTCACCGTTAATTGTTGAAAGTTCAATATCCTTAACGCCGTTAATGAGTTTATCTCTGAGTGCTGTTACATACGCAGCATTTTTATCAAGATTTGCACAAGCTTCTTCAAGTGCTGCTGTAAGTCCGCAGATGCCTGCCATATTTTCTGTGCCTGCACGCCTGTTGCGTTCCTGAGCACCGCCGTTCATAAACACCTGAAGCGGAAGTCCTTTTCTGCAATAGAGGAAGCCAACGCCCTTTGGTCCGTGGAATTTGTGAGCGGAAACAGAAAGCATATCCACACCGAGTTCTTTAACGTCGACTTTGATGTGACCTGCCGCCTGAACTGCGTCCGTATGGAATGTAACGCCCTTCTCTTTACAAACCGCTGCAAGTTCTTTAATTGGCTGAATCGTTCCGACTTCGTTGTTTGCCATCATAATGGTGACAAGTGCCGTGTCGTCACGAAGAGCCTCTTTTAAGTCCTCAACTCTTACAATACCTTCTTTGTAAACGTCAAGAAGCGTGATTTCAAAGCCTTCCTTCTTAAGCTTTTCAAGAGTATGCAAAACTGCGTGATGCTCAAATTTAGAAGATATTATGTGCTTTTTGCCCTTCTTTTCGCCATTGTACGCAGCTGACAGGATTGCCTGATTGTCAGCCTCCGTACCGCAGGAAGTAAAATATATCTCATTTGGTGCTGCGTTAATGCACTTTGCAACACGTTCTCTTGCGTCCTCAAGAACTTCCTTTGCAACTTGTCCTACGTGGTGAAGCGACGAAGGATTGCCGTATGTCTCTTTAAGAAGCGGAAGCATTGCATTCAGTGCGGTTTCACTCACCTGAGTTGTTGCCGCATTATCAACATAAACTGTTTTCATTTTTTCACCCGATTTCTTTATTCCTACAATTATTATAGGTTTTTCGTCCTATAATATAACGCTTATTTCCTACTTTGTCAATAGGAAAATCAAAAAAGTCTCAGTATTTGAGACTTTAAATTAATAATATGATTATCTGCCACGGGCGAAGGAACGGACGATGAATGTTGCTCCGAGGGACTCGCAGATTTTTCGGGACTTTTCTATGTTTTCGGGGCTGATAACGTCAACCACTGTCATATGCACTTCGTTGCCCTGCTCTACGCATTCACGTGTGAACTTCAGCATTGCGTCAAATGCTCTGCCGGGATAGATATTTTTTGTGATTTTGTCGTACTGTTCACTGTCGGGGTCGTTTAGTGAAACAGAAATTATGTCTATGCACCCGCAGATTTCTTTGGCGGTAGGTCTGCCGTTAATAAGGTCCGACAGTCCGTTGGTATTAAGCCTGAGTTTTATATCCGGATAAATGCTTTTGATATATTTTGCCGTTTTAATAAGATTGTCAAATGCATTTGTCGGTTCGCCGTAGCCGCAGAACACAGCCTCTTTAACATCAGAAAAGTCGTACGAATCAATTGCCGCCTTTATTTCGTCAAAAGTCGGCTCTTTGTCAAACCACAGCCTTTTGGCTGTGCCGACTGCGTCACCTTTTTTGCGAATACAGAATTCGCACGAACACGGGCATCGGTTTGTGATATTAAAATATGTTCCGCCGTCGAGAGTATATATTATGTCTGCCATAGTTAACCTCAGAAAAAATTTTAATGATTATATTTTATCCTTTATATTTATCTTGTCAAGTGCTGCTGCTAAAAATATGAATATTACGGCACTGGAAAGTGCCTGAACCGTATTGCCTAAAATGTCTGCAACAGCAAATTCTCGGCTGATAAGCAAGTCGGCTGCAAAATATCCGCCCACAGTAACAATTGCTGCAGGCAAGGTCATAAACACCGTATACTTTGTGAGCAGACGGTTTTCTCTGTTTCTGACAGAAACAAACAGAAGTGCCGCAACAGCTTTGATAATAATCGTTGCAGGAAGGTACATAGCAAATCCGCCGGCAACGTCTGCAAGTCCTTCGCCAAGTGCTCCCGCAATAATTGCCCAGGGCATATCGAGAATAATTGCACTTATGTAGAGAATAGCGTCGCCGAGGTGAACGTAACCGCTTGGTGCAGGGATATGAAGAATCGCTGTTAGCACAAATATTATGGCGGTAAAAACTGCCGTCATTACAACCGAACGTGTTTTGTTGGTCATAATTATTCCTCCTTTTCTCAATTATATAATTGCAATTATGTTGTAATCAGTATATAATGAAACTGACAATATTAAAATACACAATTTTAAAAAGTTTTTGAGGTACAGTTTGAAAAAGTATATTGAGGTTTATGAGTATTACAAAAGTCTGATAATCAAGGGGCAGTATCAAAGCGGAGACAAGATGCCTTCAATACGCAAAGCGTGTGAAGTTCTGTCGGTAAGCAAGACCACTGTTCAGAACGCATATTTTGAACTGCAGGCGGACGGATATATTATTTCGCAGCCGCAAAGCGGGTACTATGTTACGTATTCCGCACCACGCAAAACGCAAAGTGCCGAACCTGAAAAAGTTGAAGACAAAATAAAATACGACCTGAAGAGCGGCGACGCAGACAGTGAAAGTTTTGACTTGAAACTCTGGCAGCGATACATCAAAAGTGCATTGCGGCAAAAAGAACGAATGCTGTCGTACGGTTGTGCCGAGGGAGAAGAGGACTTGCGGCAGGTTTTGTCACATTACATAAGAGACAAAAGAAACGTAGAAACCTCGCCCGACAGGATTATTGTCGGTGCAGGCGTACAGGCACTGCTGTCAATTCTTTGCGTACTTACAAAAGACAGAAAAACCGTGTCGTTCCCTACTGAAAGCTTTGTGCAGGGCATTTCGCTGTTTGAAAGCAGCGGGTACAAGGTACGTACAAGATACAAGGACGCCGACATTATTTACGTATCGCCTTCGCATATGACGTCTTACGGCGACGTTATGCCGATTAAACGGCGGCTTGAACTTGTAAAGCACAGCAAGGAAATAGGCAGTCTGATTATTGAGGACGACTTTGACAGTGACTTTTTGTATCAGTCAAAGCCTACGCCTTCGCTTTACGCACTTGCGGGCGGCGAAAACGTAATTTATATGGGTTCGTTTTCAAACGTACTTATACCCGGAATCCGCATCAGTTATATGGTACTGACACAAGAGCTTGCAATTAAGTTTGACAAAATGAAAGACTGTTTTGCTCAGACAGCAAGCAAAACTGAACAGATAGCACTGTGCGGTTACATCCGTGACGGTCATATTGCGTCGCAGACAAGAAAAATACGCCGGCACTACACTGCCAAGGCAAAGCAGATGTTTGGAGAAATAAAGAGTCAGATACCGTCTGCAAAAGTACGGTTATCTGAAAACGGACTTGCCATAAAACTTGAGGCAGAGTATTCGGGCGACGGAAGTGAATTTGAAAAAAACGGTGTTTCGGTTTACATATACAACATAGATAAAGGTGTGGTTGAAATGGCACTTATACCCTCGGCTGTTGAGAGTGCGGATATTGAAAAAGCTGTAGCTGTTATTAAGGCTACTCTTGGTGCAGGATAAATTTACAGTACCATTTTAAGGACTATAGTGCTCTGGCATATTGAAATAGCAAAATCAGTGTTGTAATATTAAGCTGTAAGAAATAAACAAACAAATTTTCGAGGAGGATTATTTATGAAAAAGTTTGTTAAAGCAACACTGATGTCGGCACTTTCACTTATTATCGGATTTTTGGCAATCTCGCTTCCGTTCAATCTTTTCAGTACACTGAGCAGCGTTATGATACAGAGAGTTTTTTTAGGAGAGCTTGTAATATACTTTGTAATAGCAATGCTGTTTTTAGTGTTTCAGCAAAAGAAAAAGGAAAGACTGATAAAATCTGAGCAGCGTCACACAGCAAGACGTGAAAAAATCGCAAGAGTACAGACAGAATGGTATGACCTTGCAGCATAACAAAAAACGCCCGTTTGGGGGTCTTCGTAAAGAAGGTTCTCCCAAGGGGCGTTTTTTGTTAAATGTAGATTTTGTAGCGTGCAAAAAACGACCTGATTATTTCGTAAAGGCTCTGTCTGTTTGACTGAGAAGGTCGGTTGGTAGTTTGCGGCTTTGTTGTTTGCGGTGCGGTTACAGACGGTTTTGTAACTGCCTGCCGTGTTGTCTGCTCGGTTGTGGACCGGGTACGGGTTGTTGTTTCCGACTGTGTTGCAGTTTCGCTGCCTGCAATATATGACTGAGCACCTGCAGTAAGGCTTACATTAACTGTAACGGATTTTGTTCCGCTCGCAGTATAAGCTTTACCCGTACCGCCGCTGAACGCCTGTGACCAGTAATAAATTCCGCCGTACTCAAAACAACCTATTCCGATTGTGGTAAAGTTAGTGCTCAGAATATTTGCCCTGTGACCGCTTGAGTTCATCCACGCATTTACAACCTGTTCGGGTGAACGCTGACCGTAGGCAATATTTTCGCCTGCTGCCCTGCTCCACTCAAATGCAGTAAAACATTTTTCGCCGTTAGGTCTTGTGTGTGAAAAGCTGACAGTGGTTTCTACGGCTCTGAGCATTGCACTGTCGGTAAGCGACTGAGTCAAAGTAAGTTCGCTGAGTCCGTAGTTTTTGCGTTCTTTGTTAACAAGTTCAAGCACTTGTGACGCATAGGAATAGTTGTATTTTCCTTTTACCTCTTTGTACTGTGCTGCATAGGCACTGACGCTTGCACCGAACATAGCACTGACGGATATAATTAATACCAAAACCAATGATAAAGTTTTCTTCATCAAATCACTCCTTTTTGCTTTGGTGATTTAATTATATGCAATGCTTTGTGTAAATTCAACACACAAATAATGGAAAAGAAAAAAGGACTCATAGAGTCCTTTTCTTTGGTGATCCACCCGGGAATCGAACCCGGGACACCTTGATTAAAAGTCAAGTGCTCTGCCGCCTGAGCTAGTGGATCATATTGGCTGGGGATGCGGGATTCGAACCCACGCGTGACGGAGTCAAAGTCCGTTGCCTTACCGCTTGGCTAATCCCCACCGTTCCCAGTTTGAAATTTTAAAAAATGGGGTGGGATATCAGAGTCGAACTGATGACCTCCAGTGCCACAAACTGGCGCCCTAACCAACTAGGCCAATCCCACCATATGTACTGGCGCGCTGTGGGGGACTCGAACCTCCGGCCTACTGCTTAGAAGGCAGTTGCTCTATCCAACTGAGCTAACAGCGC
>SVQF01000064.1 GCA_015065445.1 Oscillospiraceae bacterium
ACCTGCAAGTTTTCTGAGTGCCTGTGACATAAGTCTTGCGTGAAGACCAACGTGTGAATCGCCCATATCACCTTCAATTTCCGAACGAGGAACAAGTGCAGCAACAGAGTCAACAACAATAATATCAACGGCACCGCTGCGAACAAGCTGCTCTGTAATTTCGAGTGCCTGCTCACCGTTGTCAGGCTGAGCAACAAGAAGTTCATCAACGTTTACGCCGAGGTTTGCAGCATAAGCAGGGTCAAGAGCATGCTCAGCGTCAATAAAAGCAGCCTCACCGCCGAGTTTCTGTGCCTCTGCAACACAGTGAAGTGCAAGTGTTGTTTTACCTGAAGATTCAGGACCGTAAATTTCAATAATTCTTCCCTTAGGAAGTCCGCCGATACCTGTTGCAATATCGAGTGTAAGTGAACCTGTTGAAATAGCATCAACCTTAAGTCTGCTGTTAGCACCAAGACGCATAATTGCACCTTGACCGTACTGCTTTTCAATCTGCTTGAGTGCGGATTCAAGTGCAGTTTTTTTATCGTTTGCCTTGCTTTTATCTGCAGCCATAGTTTTGTCCTCCATTATTTTAATAATTATAATTTACTTTCTTATTATACAAAATATAGTGGATAAAATCAAGAAATAATACCAAATTGTACAATTATTTTCACTTTATTAAAATAAATTAAAAAAATACTTGCATTTTGCCGTACTTTCTGTTAATATATATGCGTTCTTAAATTATAAGGAGGTGTACGCAAATGGCTAAATGTGAATGCTGCGGAAAAGAAATGTCCTTCGGTATTAAGGTATCACACTCTCACAGAAGATCTAACAGAACCTGGAAACCGAACATCAAAAAAGTTAAGGCTATCGTAAACGGCTCACCAAAGAGAATTTATGTTTGCACAAGATGCCTTCGCTCAGGTAAGGTTGAAAGAGCGTAATTATTACACAAAATCAAAGAACTCGCATCAGCGAGTTCTTTTTTATTCCTTCTTTTATTCCTTCTTTTCTTTTTTCGAAAACGTAATCTTGCTTTCCCTATGCTCAATAAGTTTTACAATGTTTTCTCTGTGCTTAACTACGACTATGACTGAAAATATAAGCGACATAACGAGAAGCGGAAAACTGAGATAAAATGCGAAGGTATACATCGGATAGAAAACAGCCATTAGTATTGAGCCAAGACTTACGTAGCGTGTAACTGCAACAGTAATTATAAACAATGCAAGCAGAATCAACGCAATTCGCCAGTCTATCATAAAGACCATACCGCCGCTTGTTGCAACGCCTTTACCGCCTTTAAATCCAAAAAAGCAGGGATAAATATGTCCAAGAACACAAAACAGACCTGCAAATGATTTTAACATAATTGCAGTGTTGTTTGCAAAAAGACGCAGAGCAGAAAGGTCCTCAACCTTAACAATCAGAAATGCAATATATATTGCAAGTGCAACCTTTGCCATATCACCTAATATTGTAAGAATTGCAGGAAGTTTGCCGTAGTTTCTGAGCATATTGGTAGTTCCTGCGTTACCGCTGCCGTGTTTTCGCACATCGTCGTGCTCAAGTTTTTTTGAGAGAATTACTCCGAAGTTAAGGCTTCCGAGTAAATAAGAAATAACAGCGATAATAATCAGTTTAAAAGTAATCATTTGCCGCCCTCTCCCCTCTCTCTGACTATAAATCTGACAGGCGTTCCTTCCAGACCGAAAATGTCTCTGATTTGGTTTTCGAGATATCTTTGGTAGGAAAAGTGGAACAAATCCGCACGGTTTACAAAGAACACAAACGTTGGCGGTCTTGTAGATGCCTGTGTCATATAGTATATCTTGAGTCTTCTGCCTTTGTCTGTAGGAGGCTGAACTCTTGCAGTGGCAGCAGCAAGTACTTCGTTGAGTCTGCCGGTAGAAATACGCATAGAGTTTTGCTGATGAACAAAAACAATTGTTTCAAACAACTTATCTATACGCTGGCCTGTCTTTGCGGAAATAAAAATAACAGGTGCATACGGCATAAACGAAAAATCAACTGCGAGCTTGTCACGAAATTCCTTCATCGTATTGCCGTCTTTTTCAACAGCGTCCCACTTGTTAACGGCGATAATACAGGCTTTACCCTGCTCAAGTGCAATTCCTGCCACTTTACTGTCCTGCTCTGTAAAGCCTTCTGTTGCGTCAATCATAATTACGCATACATTAGCCCTTTCAACAGACATCCTCGCTCTAATAATAGAATACTTTTCAATGTCATCATTTACACGGCTTTTTCTTCTTAGACCCGCTGTATCAATAAAGTTAAATTTTCCAAATTCATTTTCAACGAACGTGTCAGTCGCATCACGGGTAGTGCCGGCAATATCAGATACTATTGCTCGTTCTGTGCCGCTGATTTTATTTACAAGCGATGATTTGCCTGCATTTGGTTTGCCGATTACAGCAACGTTGATAATTTCTTCGTCTTCTTCATTACCGCTGTCAGAATCATCAGGAAAATATTTAATAACCTCGTCAAGCAAGTCGCCGGTTCCGTGACCGTGTACAGATGACACTGCAATCGGGTCGCCCAGTCCGAGATTATAGAATTCATAGAATTCCGGGTCAGGTTCGCCAATCTTATCGCATTTATTGATACACAGAACAACGGGCTTATTGCTGCGTATAAGCATGGATGCAACGTCCTGGTCGCTTGCAACAACACCGCATCTGATGTCACAAACAAGAATTATTACGTCTGCGGTTTCAATTGCAATTTCAGCCTGTGAACGCATCTGGCGAAGAATTTCGTCGTTAGTGTGCGGCTCAATTCCGCCTGTGTCTACAAGTAAGAAATGACGATTAAGCCATTCGCAGTCACCGTATATTCTGTCACGTGTTACTCCAGGAGTGTCGTCAACAATCGACATTCTTGCACCGATTAATTTATTAAAAAGGGTTGATTTGCCAACGTTAGGTCTGCCAACAATAGCAACAACAGGTTTTGACATATCATCACATCCTTTCAAATTGGCATATAACAAGAAAGGCGGCTCAATCAGCCGCCATATACTTGTTATTAGTCTACATTAATTACTTCTTTTCCGTTGTAGTAACCGCAGCTTGGACAAACTTTATGCGGAACTGTGTACTCAGAACAATTAGGACACTTTACAAGTGTAGGTGCGTCAAGTTTCCAAACGCTTGATCTTCTCTTATTTTTTCTTGTCTTTGAAGTTCTTCTAGCAGGTACAGCCATTTTTATTCCTCCTTAATTATCAAAAACTATAATAGTTAATTTACTGTTCGTCAAGCAACTGCAAAAGTGCTGCCATACGTGGGTCGACATCTTTTTTGCAATCACAGGGACCGTCATTCAGATTTTTGCCGCATTTCTGACAAATGCCCTTGCAATCGTTTTTGCAAAGCATTTTGCTTGGCAAGAAAAGCTGAATTTCCTGATAAACAAAATCTTCCAAATCGAGCTTGCAGTTATCAACAACAACGAAATCGTCAAAGTCATCGTCTTCGTTTTCAAGCTTTTCAACAACGATTTTGTTTATATCAATTGAATATTCTCTTTTGAATTCTTCAGCACATCTGTCACAAATGCCGAAAAAATCGAAGCACACATTGAGTTCAAGATAAACTATGTCAGCCTTACAAAAAGCTTTTCCTTTTACCACAGCACCGTTTTTGAGTGGTTTGTAGGTACTGTATTCAAAGTCTTTAAGCGGCAACGTACAGTCAATATTGATGACTTCGTTGTCAAAATTAAAAAGATTTGTAAAATCGAGCTGCATATAATCACCCCAATTGTGCACTTTGCACTTTAAGTATTATATATATATTAAAGGTTTTTGTCAATAGAAAAATTTAAAAATGAACAAAAAAAGCAATGGGAGAGAATAATCTCTCCCTCCACTTATGCATTTTTAAGATTTTCGTTAGTCAGCGTAACGGGTTCCCGCTTTTTGTTTGTTCTTATAAGCGGTTGCGTGCTGTTTCGTACCGAGTCTTCTGTTACTACAATTTTCTCAATTGTATAGTCGGAAGGCACTCTGTACATCAAATCACCAAGTACGCTTTCAAAAACTGAACGAAGTCCCCTTGCACCCGTTTTTCTGTCGAGTGTAATCTCAGCCATGGCAGTAAGAGCCTCAGGCTGAAATTCAAGTGTAACATTATCCATTTCAAATAGCTTTGTGTACTGCTTTACAATTGAGTTTTTAGGCTCTGTCATAATGCGTACAAGTGCGTCTTTGTCCAAATCCTGAAGTACTGAAACAACAGGAATTCTGCCGATAAGCTCCGGAATAAGACCGTATTTTACAAGGTCGTGTTGAGTTACGTTCTTAAGAATTTCGTGCTGTTCAAGTTTGTTGACTTCCATATTGGAGCCAAAACCGAGGGAACCTCTGCCAAGACGGTTTTCAATAATTCTTTCGATACCGTCGAATGCACCGCCACAAATAAACAGAATGTTAGTTGTGTCAATCTGAATATATTCCTGCTGCGGATGTTTTCTGCCGCCTCCGGGTGGAACGTTCGCCTGAGTTCCTTCGAGAATTTTAAGAAGTGCCTGCTGAACACCTTCACCGCTTACGTCACGGGTTATTGAGCGGTTTTCACTTTTACGTGAAATCTTGTCAATCTCGTCAACGTATATTATGCCCTTCTCAGCTTTTTCTATATCAAAATCAGCAGCCTGAATTAATCTGAGAAGTATGTTTTCTACGTCTTCACCAACATACCCAGCCTCTGTAAGAGTAGTTGCATCTGCGATTGCAAACGGAACGTTTAAGATTTTGGCAAGTGTCTGTGCAAGCATAGTCTTGCCTACACCCGTAGGGCCGAGCAACAGTATATTACTTTTCTGAAGTTCTACATCTTCACCGTCATTTTCATAGAAAATACGCTTATAATGATTGTATACAGCAACTGAAAGAACCTTTTTTGCATCATCCTGACCGATTACATATTCATCAAGTTTCTCTTTGATTTCCATCGGTTTAAGAAGTGTGATGTCACCGTAGTCGGTATGCGTTCTTTCCTGCGTTGCAATCAAATCGTTGCAAAGAGAAACACATTCATCACAGATATAGACATCGCCCGGTCCCTCTATAAGACGGTATACCATTGATTCACTTTTACCGCAGAAAGAACATCTTGCTGAAGTATTTGGATCGTTTCTGTCCATTAAAGCACCTTATCTCTTGTCAATTACTTTATCTACAAGGCCGTAAGCCATAGCCTCTTCGGCAGACATCCAGTTATCTCTGTCTGTATCTTTTACGAGCGTCTCGTAGTCTTTACCTGTGTTGGCAGCAAGAATTCTATTGAGCTTTTCTTTTGTCTTTACAAGGTTTTTGGCAGCGATTTCAACATCTGTTGCCTGACCTGTAATTCCGCTGCCGCCAACAAGCGGCTGGTGAATAAGAATCTCACTGTTTGGAAGAGCAATTCTTTTGCCCTTAGCTCCGCTTGAAAGAAGGAAAGCACCCATACTTGCAGCCATTCCTACACATATTGTAGAAACATCACATTTGATGTAATTCATAGTGTCGTAGATTGCAAGACCTGCTGTAACAGAGCCGCCCGGAGAGTTAATATAGAGTGAAATGTCCTTATCACTGTCCTGACTTTCAAGAAACAGAAGCTGTGCAACAACTAAAGACGCTGTGTTGTCGTCAACCTGATCCGAAAGTACAATAATTCTGTCTGAAAGAAGTCTTGAAAAAATGTCTACGCTTCTTTCGCCGGCACTTGACTGTTCAATTACATATGGTACTAATGATGCCATATTATCACTATCCTTTAAAATATTATTTGGTATTTAAACTGATTTATGCTTTTTTTGCACTGTCAACAACAAGGTCAACAGCTTTTCTTGTCTTGATGTCACTTTCAAGCTGTTCAACAGGAACTGCTTTTCTGATTTGCTCTGCATCCATACCGTACTGCTCAGCAAGTTTGTCAACTTCTGCGTTAACCTCATCTTCAGTAGCCTCAATGTTCTCAGCCTTAACAATTTCTTCAAGAGCGATAGAAACTTTTACCTGCTGCTTAGCACCGTCTGCAAACTGAGCCTTAAACTCGTCAACAGTCTGACCGAGATACTGAAGATATGTGTTAAGGTCAATTCCCTGCATCTGAAGTCTGTAAGCATAATCCTGAAGGAGTTCGTCAGTTTTCTGAGTATTCATACACTCAGGAACCTCAACTTCCATATTGTCGATTACCTGCTCAATAAGAGCGTTTTCAAAATCACGCTTAGCAGTTTCTGCCTTTCTTTCGGAAATCTGATTCTTAAGCTTTTCTTTAAGCTCGTCAAGAGTTTCTACTTCTTCGTCAACATCCTTTGCAAATTCATCGTCAAGTTCCGGAAGTTCCTTTTTCTTGATTTCGTGAAGTTTGCACTTGAAAACAGCTTCCTTGCCTGCAAGGTCAGCCTGATATTCCTCAGGAAATGTAACGTTTACGTCAAACTCGTCGTCAACGTTGTGGCCGACAATCTGCTCTTCAAAGCCGGGAATGAATGAACCTGAACCGAGTTCAAGAGGATAATTCTCTCCCTTGCCACCGTCAAAAGCTTCACCGTCAACAAAACCTTCAAAGTCAATTTCAGCAGTGTCGCCCATCTCTGCAGCTCTGTCCTCAACCGAAACAAGTCTGCTGTTTCTCTCCTGCATATTCTTGAGTTCTTCTGCAACGTCGTCATCAGTAGCCTCTGTCTCGCCGTATTCTGCTGTAAGGCCCTTGTATTCGCCGAGCTTCACCTCAGGATATACGGTGACTTTCATTTTCATCTCAACGCCCTCTGACTTGCTCATAACAGGCACGTCAAGGTCAAACGGCTGGTCAACAACTCTGAGACCTGCCTCGTCAATAGCAGCCTGAACAGCGTCGGGATAAACTATCTCGAGTGCATCCTCAAAGAAAACTCCTTCGCCGTAAGCTTTTTCAATCATACCCATTGGAGCCTTGCCCTTACGGAAGCCGGGAATCTGAATTGATTTTCTCTGACGCATATAAGCAGATTTGCAAGCGTCGGTAAATGTCTGCGAATCTACTGTAACTTCAATTTCGTAAACATTTGTTTCAACTTTATTAGATGATTTAAGTGCCATTGGTATGACCCTCCTTAATAATATATTAATATAATTTATATACGGGCAAACATTATAACATAAGAAATATAAAAATACAATATCATTTTTACATTTTTTACCTTTTGATTAATTTTGGAATAAATCCGAGTCTGTCGCACGAGATTAATTCAAATCGGCAATTATTAATTGTGTCGTCAATTGCAAACCTTGCAGCAGCACCGTGAAGATGTCCGTAGTAACAGTTTTTAATATTATACTCATTAATAAGCGACATAATTGCTTCGCAGCTCTGGTCGGTAGTAACGGGCGGATAGTGTAAAAAAAGAATTTTTTCTTCACAAACTGCACTGTCAAGCGACATTTTTATTCTGCCCACTTCCCTGTTAAGAACCTTTTCATCGTGTTCTTCGGTGCTTTCAAACATCCATCCACGGCTACCGCATACCGAAACGCCATCAACCACAAACGAATTGTTTTGCAGAATTTGAATTGTGTCAAATTCGTAATCTGAAATAAACTTATTCATTTTAGTAAGCGTATTCCACCAGTAATCATGATTGCCTTTGATTATGATTTTGCTGCCTTTAAGACGGTTTATAAAGTCAAAATCTGCATAGAGTTCTTCAAAATTCATAGCCCAGCTTATATCACCCGCAATTACGACGGTGTCGCTGTCAGTTATTAACTTGTTCCAGTTTTTTTCGATACGTTCAACATAATCCTTCCATCCCGGAAAAGAATCCATCGGTTTGTCCGTGCCGAAAGAAAGATGTGTATCTGCAATTGCGTATAAAGACATAATTTCACCGCATAATTTTAATTGATTAATCAAACAATAGTACTGAAGGGAGTGATTAAAGTGAATAAGGACAAAGAAATCAAAGGTATTTCCTGTGAAGTACAAAACTGTGTTTATCACAGCAAAGCAGATAACTGCACCGCAGGTCATATCAAGGTTGGAAATCCTCGTGCTCTTCACGAAAGTGAAACAAAGTGCGAAACATTTGAATGCTGCGACGAGCCATGCGACTGCGAATAAATAAAGGGAGGGTTTAGCCCTCCCTGTTTTTATAATTCGAGAAGCTTGAATACCATTTCGCTCATATTTTCTTTATTGCAGACGTCGGTAAATCTAATCTCTTTATCTTTAAGTTCTTTGAGCGGTTCCGGTACGTTTACACCGCTTACCCTGTTAAGTTCACTAACAGCGTCAAATTCATCCAAATCGGCGTTTAACGAACCGTTGACAGCCGATAAAACGCTCTTTGAGAATTTATATGGCGAAGCGGTGGAATCGATTACAGTTGCGATGTCATCGCCTGTACGCTCAACGTAGTTTTCGTAAACTTTTACGGCAACGGCAGTGTGTGTGTCGCAAAGGTAATCAAAATCTTTTTCATACTTATGAATTGTATCTGCAACAGACTTCTCGTCGCAGAAACCTGCGTCAAATACAGTCTGTATATTAGAAATAAGTTCTTTACTTACAGTGTATCTTCCGTCGCTGTTAAGACTTGACATAAGCTTGGTTATGAGTTTATCGTCTTCGCCGCTCATATGATACAAAAGCCGCTCAAGGTTTGAAGATATAAGAATGTCCATAGAAGGTGAAGTTGTAGTATAAAACTCTCTGTTTTTATCGTATTCACCTGTATTGAGGAAGTCTGTAAGAATGTTATTTGTGTTAGACGCACAAACGAGTTTTTTAATCGGGAGCCCCATTTTCTTTGCATAGTATCCCGCAAGGATGTTACCGAAGTTACCCGTTGGTACAACTACGTTAATTTCGTCGCCAAGTTTGATTCTTCCCTGCTCAATAAGGTCTGCATAAGCGGAAAAATAGTAAACAATCTGCGGTACAAGACGTCCCCAGTTAATAGAGTTAGCTGATGAGAACATCATATTCTTAGTTGCAAGTTGTGACTTTATTTCGTCATTTGTAAAAATTGATTTAACCGAACTCTGAGCGTCGTCAAAATTGCCGTTAATTGCACAAACAGCAACGTTTTCACCCTCTTGCGTAGTCATCTGTAGCTTTTGCATTGGCGAAACGCCGAATGCGGGATAGAATACAAGAATTTTTGTGTTTTCAACATTTTTAAATCCTTCAAGTGCCGCTTTGCCTGTGTCGCCCGAAGTTGCAACAAGAATAACTATGGTCTTTCCGTCTGCAGTTTTCTTAGCCGAAACAGTCATAAGGTAAGGAAGCAGCTGAAGAGCCATATCTTTAAATGCACAGGTAGGTCCGTGCCAGAGTTCAAGAATATTCTCGTTACCGTTTACGTTAACAACAGGTGCAATTTTGCTACTTGAAAACTTGTTTGCGGCATAAGCACCGTTTACACAGTAATCAAGTTCATCATCAGTAAAGTCAGTTAAAAATTCTCTGAGAACTGTCTTGGCTCTTTCAATATAAGTCATATTAACCATTGAGCCGATTTTGTCCATACTGAACTCAGGCAGTTCACAAGGTACAAAAAGTCCGCCTTCTTCACTGATACCCTGTGCAATAGCCTGTGCAGCAGAAACACGTATACTATTATTTCTTGTAGATGTGTAAAGCATAGTTTAATCTCCTATAGTTTTGCTTTGTATATTCTATACTAATTCAAAAGCATTTTCAAGATGTTTGATAGATTTTATTTTGCCGTTTTTGCAAAACACTTCAATAACGTCAAATCTCGGTTGAAGGTCGGTAGGATGACTTGCAAGAAACAGTTTTGCAGTTGCTATAAGTTTTTGCTGCTTGCTGTAATCAACAAATTCTTTTGGAGAGGCAATAGAGTTTTCATTTCGCATTTTAACCTCAACAAAAGCAAGATATTTCTTGTTTTTAGCTATGATGTCAATTTCTCCAAACCGTGATGTATAGTTGTAGTCAACAATAGTGTATCGCTTTTTGGCTAAATAATTTGAAGCTTTAAGTTCTGCGAGCCTTCCGAGATTATTCATTTCTTATCATACCACGTTTTTAAAAAAGACTGTCTGTGAATTTCGCAGGGACCGTATTTGTCAAGCATTTCGTAGTGAAGTTTTGTTCCGTATCCCTTATGTTTTTCAAATTGATATTGGGGATATTTCTCCGCTATTTTAAGCATATATCTGTCTCGTGATACTTTTGCGAGTATAGAGGCAGCAGCAATTGACATTGACTTTCCGTCACCCTTTACTATGCACTCGGCAGGTATAGAAAGCGGCGGAATTCTGTTGCCGTCAATCATAGCATAATCAGCGGGTACAGAAAGACCTTCAACCGCCCTTCTCATTGCAAGATAGGTTGCCTGCAAAATGTTGAGTTCGTCAATTTCTTTTTCGTTTGCAGTTGCGACAGAGAAAGAAACAGCATACGATTTAATAACGTCAAACAGTGCCTCACGTTTCTTTTCCGTAAGTTTTTTTGAGTCGTTGACGCCGGGAATTATCAATCCGTCCGGAAGAATAACTGCGGCGGCGTAAACAGGGCCTGCAAGCGGACCTCTGCCAGCCTCGTCAACTCCGCAAACGGCTGTGAACCCCATTAGTTTAGCGTTATTCTCATATTGCAACCAATTTATGTTTTCATTAATCATTTGGTAACTCCAAAGTTATTCTGCCAAGTTTACCGCCTCTGAATTCATCGGCAACTATTGAAGCGGCACGGTCATAATCAATTTCGCCGCCTTTAATTAAAAAGCCCCTTTTTTTTCCAATCATCTCGAGGATTTCCCAACCCTGAAGGTCCGCAACAGAATCAAGTTTATATCGTTCTTCAACAAGTTCGGGATGTGTTTTTGCAAGCGTTTCGAGAAGTCTGCAGGCGAGAGTTTCTTTGTCTGTAACCTCGTCCTTTACTGAGCCGATAAAAGCAAGTTTATCACCCACTTCAGCGTCGTCAAATTTAGGCCACAGAACGCCGGGCGTATCAAGAAGTTCTATGCCGTTACCAACAACAAACCATTGATTCTGTCGTGTAACGCCCGCTTTGTCAGCAACCTTGGCTTTTGCATTTTTGCCCATACGGTTAATGAACGAAGACTTTCCCGTGTTGGGAATTCCGACAACCATAAGACGTAAAGGCTTATTTTCCATACCCTTGCTCTTATTACGCTCAATTACGTCCGAAAGTGCAGTTTTAACCGTTAAGTCAAACTTGTTCAGTCCCCTTCCGCTGCGACAGTCTACGGCAAGAGCATATAATCCGTTGTCTTTAAAGTATTTAAGCCCAATAGACGTTGCCGTCCTATCTG
>SVQF01000065.1 GCA_015065445.1 Oscillospiraceae bacterium
ATGCAGGGAATTTTTAATGCTTTTAGGGACAAAAGGACAAAGTCAAAACCTATCCTTCGTTACCGCACCTCGCCTAATTCTTTCCGAGTTTATTTTTATTATTCTTCAGCTTCGGCAAGGTCTGCTTGCTGTTCGAGTCGTGCTTTTCGCCTCAGCTTGATTTGTCTCAGGTCGTACGTCAAGAGCGTCAGAACGCCGCATACAACTATAATTCCGGCAAATACCATAACATCAGTTACTAACGAATTGCCGGTGGACAGCGTACTTCGGAATGCGTCAACACCGTATGTGAATGGCATAAACGGGTGTATAATCTGATAGAACTTAGGCGAAAGCTCTATCGGATACGTTCCTGCCGCACCCGAAAGTTGCAGACAAAGCAGTACCAGCAGTGCAAACGAGCCTATTGAGTCAAACATCGTATTCAGCATATAGACAACGGTCATAAATGCCATAGAGGTGAGTATCGCCATCATATAAGTTTCTATCGGGTGAGCGGGTCGCAGTCCGTTGATTGCCGAAAGTAGCGTCACCATTATTATCGGAGCAAGTACAGCAACAAAACCTGCGATTGCTGCGTGACGGAAGAATGTTTTTCTGCTTTTAAGAGATGTATTAAACGGTGAGAACATAAGGCAGAATGCAAGGCAGGCAACCCAGAGCCCCGCACACATCATATACGCACTCATAGCCTCGCCGTTGCTGTTGATGTTACGCTGGAAGGTTTCTTTTGCGTCAACAGGCTGCGAGAACATATCTGCAGAATCTTCGCCCGTGTTGGTGTCTTCAATCTGTTTTGCACCGTCCAACAGCGAAGTTTCAAGCGTGTTTGCACCCGCAAGCAGTTTGTTACATCCGTCTCCGATTTGTTCAGAGCCGTCAAGCAACTTAACAGAGCCGTCGTAAAGCTGTCCTGCTCCGCCGTTGAGCTTTGAAGCACCGCTGTTTAGCTTGCCGTTGTTAGCTGTGAGTTTGTCAAGACCGTCAGCAACCTGACCAACACCGTCGTCAACCTGACTCACGCCGCCCGTGTAAGTGCTTATGCCTTCTTTAAGTGTTGTCATACCTTCTATAAGACCTGTTTCGCCGTCTTTTTCAACCGTTCTGTCAAGTCCGTTCTTAACGCTCTGAAGACCGCCGGTCATCTTTTTTAGGGTATCTGATGCAGCAGGAAGTGCAAGATTGCCGCCGTCGGACAAACGCTGAACGCCGTCTGTGAGCGTACCGTAAGCATTCACAACACCGTTTGCGGTTGTGATAAGCTTTTGTGCGTTTTCGGGTGTGACTTTTTCACCAAACTTCTGAATTTCCTGAAGTGTTATTAAAGTCTTTTTAAGGCTTTCAAGATTTTCTTTTTCATTTGGGAGCAGCATTTCGAGTAAATCGATTCGCTGAATCAGGCTGTCATAATCAATATCCGAATGAGAGATAATCTGGCTGATATTTTTGAATGTGTCGGATTTTACAAATTCGTCAGCAGTTTTGAGTGTGTCCTGTGCTTTCTTAATTGTGTCGTCGCTGATTCTATAATCTTCGTTTATAGCCTTTTGTAAGGTCTGAATACCATCGTTCAGTTCAAGCAGCCCGTCCTCAAGAGTCTGCAAATCCTTCAGGTTTTCTTCAGTGAGCGATTCTCCAATCTGGTCGCTCATAAGATTAAGACCGCCAAGAAGTTGCTCAGCACCGTCGTTCAGCTTTTGGTTATTTGCTACAAGCTGTTTAGTGCCGCCCTGTATCTGCGAAACACCTGCGTCAACCTGATTAACGCCGTCGGTGTACTGTTTTAATCCGTCTTGCAGTGTTCCGGTGCCTTCTTTAAGAACGAGGCAGCCGTTAGATAATGTATCGAGTCCGTTGGTAATCTGCAGGTTACCCCCTTTGAGTTTACTAACGCCGTCACCGATTTGTCCGCTGCCGTCAGCAGCTGCAAGAAATCCGTCGTGAATAGTTCCGAGTTTTCCGTAAACCGTTGTTGCGTAAGTATTTATAACAGTTTTGTTTATCTGTTCTTTAATAGTCTTTACTGCAGATTCGCCAAACTTACTTGCTATGTAGTTGGTACCTGGGTTAACGTAGTATTCGAGCTGCATCTTCTGCGGATTGTCTGACGTCAGCGTAACAGAGTTAGCAGAGAAGTCCGACGGTATAACCATAACCATATAGTACGTGGCGTTTTCGAGTCCGTCGAGTGCGGTCTGTTCGTTAACAAAGTTAAACTTGAGCGACTTGTTGTCCTTGAGTTTATCACACAACTGCTCGCCGATATTAACAACACGTCCGTCGTAAACGATTGGTTTATCCTCGTTTACAATTGCAACGGGGAGATTGCCAGTGTTACCGTACGGGTCCCACATCGAACCGAGGAACAGTACGGTGTAAATTGAAGGTATAAGCATAATCGCAAATACCACAATAATCATAAAGTATTTCTTTATGAAAGCATGAGCCTTGGTCTCTGCTTTGAGCTTTTTCATTTTCTTACTCATATAATCACCTATACAAATAGTAATAACTAAAAATACAAACTGTAATTTTGTTCGCTAATAATTATATTCCTTAATTATTTAAAAGTCAACAGTTTTTGTTGATTTTTAAAAAGTATAATATTATAATAATTATAACATCTTATCATGGGGGTTACAATATGCCATATATTGATTTAAAAACAAATATTGATGTTGCGGATGAACTTATAGAACAAATCAAAACGGACCTTGGAGATGCTATCAGTGCAATTCCCGGCAAAAGCGAGGCGTGGCTTATGGTACGTGTTGAAGGCGGATGCAATATGTTTTTCAAAGGAGACGGCTCACCTTGTGCTATGTTCGACGTTTCAATCTTCGGTTCAGCAAGCGACAGTGCCTACGATGATTTAACATCACGCATATGCAAAATTTCAGAAGAAAGGCTTTCTGTTCCCGCATCACGCACTTACGTTAAGTACAGCGAGTACACTCACTGGGGCTGGAACAATATGAATTTTTAGTATGACCCTTCAGGAAATAATTGACAAGTCCTCAAGAATTGTATTTTTCGGCGGAGCAGGTGTTTCGACAGAAAGCGGTATACCCGATTTCCGTTCTGCAGACGGGCTGTATAATCAGAAGTACAATTATCCGCCCGAACAGATACTGAGCCACACTTTCTATAAGCAGCACACAAAAGAATTCTATGATTTCTACCGTGATAAAATGCTCTTCCTTGATGCAAAGCCAAACGCTGCCCATCTCAAACTTGCCGAACTTGAAAAGGCGGGCAAACTTACCGCAGTTGTAACGCAGAATATCGACGGGCTCCATCAGGCTGCAGGAAGTAAAAATGTGTTTGAACTTCACGGTAGCGTTCACCGTAATTACTGTGAAAAATGCCGCACATTCTACGGCGTCGATTATGTTGTAAACAACACGCCCGTTCCCGAGTGTGAAGTCTGCGGCGGCACGGTAAAGCCCGACGTTGTACTGTATGAGGAGGGACTCGACGGCAGAACTATAGACGGTGCAGTGCAGGCAATAGCAAGTGCCGACTGCCTGATTGTTGCAGGCACATCGCTCAATGTTTACCCTGCTGCCGGATTCATTAGGTATTTTGCGGGTAAATATTTTGTGCTGATAAACCGTGACCCAACGCCTGCCGACAGTATGGCAGACCTTGTTATTCACGGTAAGGTCGGCGAAGTATTATCAACCATAGAGGTAAAAAATAATGATTAAAAAGATTACGGCACTTGTGCTTTGCTTTGCAATGACGGCGGTGCTGATTTCGTGTTCAAAAGGTGCAGAAACAGCAAAAGCGGACAAAGAGCCGCTTGTTTTTGACGCTTTTGACCTCACCTATTCATCATATGATTCAGGCACGGTTTCTGCCTTCGGTAACCTTTGTAAAGCAGTTTATAACGGCGAAAGCGAAGTCAGATTCAATTTAGGTATGTTCGACGGCGTAATCCAGTTGTTTTATACGTCGTACCCGCTCAGCGTTCTTGTTAAAAATATCGAAAAGAAAAGCGACGGTTCGGGCGTGACCGTCACTTATAAAACCGATGCCGATGACGTAATAGCAAAGTCAAAAGCATTTTCAAACAGAGTAAACAGTATTCTATCCGATTGCGGTTACGGTAAAGTCAACGAAAAAGCACTTGCCGTAAAAATTTATTCTTACGTAACAAATAGTGTTAAAAACAGCAGTAAAGACGGTCTTACCGTATACGATACGATTATGACGGGTGAAGGCGACTCCTACACCTGTTCCAATATGCTTGAATACCTTTTCAGGCAGGGCGGAATAAAGAGTGCACATATTATCGCAAGCGACGTTTCGAAAGCAGGGTGGGGCATTACCCTTGCCGAATTTGACGGCGAAGGTTATCTGTTTGACCCTATGACAGAGATACACGCAAACGGTGGAAAACAACTCTGCTATTTCGGTATGACAACCGAAGACGCAGCTGCTGAAGGTCTTGTAGAATTTGTGTATACAAACAGACAGAAAGCGGCAGTGTGCGACAATCCTTTTTTCGACGCTTGCCGTTCGTGCAGAAGTTGGGAATTCGGCGAAGATAATGCAAGTCTGCTTATAACCCGATATGACGGTGAAATTGTTGAAATTGCACTATAAATGCGTAAATATTCAATTTGTGCATATTCAATAATTGTTTAATATGCACAAAAAATAAATGTAAACAAATTATAAACAAATAGTATAATCCGTTGACTTTGAAAACCGTATGAATATAATGTGGGTGAAACAGGAAATAAACTTCCTGATTTTAATAAAAAGGAGGCGGATTTATATGCTCAAATTGCTTATGAAGTGTGCTGAAATCCTTGCCAGTGGGGACAAGGCATATGTACAGAAATAATTATAATAAGCACAACTATTAGCGTCGTTTTGGTACTCGTTATCAAAGCGGTGCTATTTTTTTATTCACTATTGAATTGAAAAACATATAATGTTATAATATAAAAAATTATGTTAAGGAGTGCAAAATGGACTACAAAGATAAATATAACCTTTGGCTCACGTTTGATGAGGACACAAAAAACGAACTGAAGGCAATCACTGACGAAAAAGAGATTGAAGACAGATTTTATAAGGACCTTGCTTTTGGCACAGGCGGTCTGCGTGGAATAATGGGTGCAGGTTCAAACAGAATGAATCGCTACACCGTAGGTAAAGCGACTCTCGGACTTGCAAATTACATCAAATCAAAAAAGAGCGGGGAACTCTCTGTTGCGATTGCTTGCGACAGCAGACTAAATTCAACCGATTTTCTTTGGAACGCAGCAAGAGTTTTTGCATCACAGGGCATTAAGGTTTATGCTTATCACACAATAGTTCCCGTACCCGTTCTTTCGTTCACCACTCGTTACCTCGGTTGTGATGCAGGCGTAATGATTACCGCCTCGCATAACCCAAAAGAGTACAACGGCTACAAAGTGTACGATGAAAAGGGCTGTCAGTTCTGCACAGAGGACGCTAAAAATGCGATTGAGTTCATAAACAGAATTGAGGATTATCAGTCCATCTATACTCCTTGCAAGAGCAAGGACGAATATATTGCCGACGGCAGCATCGTTCCGATTTATGAAAACGAGCTCGCTGCATTTATAAAAGCTGTTAAGGAACAGTCTGTTTACGAAGATAAAAGCGACCTTAAAATCGTATATACACCTCTTCACGGCACGGGACTTGTACCTGTTACAAAGGTGCTCGAAAACCTCGACGTAACAGTGCTTGACTCCCAGCGTCAGCCCGACGGAAATTTTCCAACGGTTAAATCGCCTAATCCCGAGGACAGAGCGGCACTCACTCTTGCAATTGAGAAGGCTAAAGAAATCGGTGCAGATTTGGTACTCGGCACTGACCCCGACTGCGACCGTGTTGGTATTGCGGTTCGTGACGGCGACGACTTTGTGCTGTTTACGGGTAATCAGACAGGAGCACTTCTCGTTAAGTTTATTTGCGAAATGCATAAGTCGCAACTCAACCCCAAATCAACGCTTGTAAAGACTATTGTAACTTCCGAACTCGGTGCCAATATCGGCAGAAGTTACGGCGTGCAGGTAGAAGAAACCCTCACGGGATTCAAGTATATCGGCGACAAGATTAATAAGTATGAACTTACGGGCGAGCAGGAGTTCGTTATCGGTTACGAAGAAAGCTACGGCTACCTTGTAGGCACTCACGCACGTGATAAGGATGCTGTTGTTTCGTCAATGCTTATCTGCCAGATGGCTGCGTGGTACAAAAATCACGGCAAAACGCTTGTTGACGGTCTTAATGAAATCTATGCCGAGTACGGCTACTACCTTGACTACCTCGATTCATTTGTACTAAAGGGCAAGGACGGTGCCGAAAAGATTCAAAGTCTTATGGTTGACTTCAGAAGCAGGGGAGCGTCACTAATCGACGGCGTCAGTGAGATTATAGATTTCAGCACGGGCATCCGTGATTTACCAAAAGAAAATGTTCTTAAGTACATCTTCACCGACGGCTCGTGGATGGCTGTCCGCCCGAGCGGTACAGAGCCTAAAATCAAGGTTTATTACTCAATTGTTGATTCAAGCAGGGATAACGCTAAGGCAAAACTCGAAAACATCAGAAGTATAATCAACACAATTATTAACGCATAAGGAAAACATTATGACAGTTCAGAAATATGTTGAAACAGTCCTTCAGCCAAAGCTTCAGGGTGACGGCGGCTGGGCAGAATTCAAAAGCCTTGATGACGGCAAATTAACTCTTGTATTCAGGGGCGAATGTTCAAAATGCCTAATACTTAACCGCTGCTGCGACTGGATTGAACAGCAGATTAAAAGCGACCTCAACAAAACTGTTGAGGTTGTTGCCGTACGCAAAAGACCGTATTTTCAGGATGTTTAAGGAGGCTTAAACGTGGCACATATTAAAGTAGAAAGACGCTCGATGCGTCCTGAGGAATGGACCCGCCTTCGTTTTGGCTGGCTTAAAAGATACATTTACAGCGAAAAGTGGGAGATTAATAATCTTATGATTCGTGACGCCCGTCAGGTCAGCGAGATGGAGTTTGAATACTATTCAGACGACTACCGCCCGCTTAACAGGGGCGATATGTACTTTACTCCCGACGGCACCGCATTTATTAAGGCGGATGTTAATATCCCCGAACATCTCAGAGGCAAAGAACTGTGGTTTTCACTCAAAACCGCAGCGGAGATTTGTGTTAAAATCAACGGCAAATATATTGGCGGCGTTGACCCCAACCGTGAAAGAATGCTTATTACTCCGTATATTGACGATGGCAAGACCCTTCATTTTGATATGATGGGTTACAACCGTTCAAAGCCCGACGACGAGCGTAACCCCGAGTCGCTGTCAGTACGTGGCTGCCGACAGATTTTTGAGGGAGCATATATCTGCACGGTTAATCACGCCGTTCAGGATTTAGTGTGGGATTTTGAACTCTTCCTTGATATTGCTTCGTCTGACGGCTTTAACGAGGATTACCGTGCATTCTTAAACCGTGAACTCAACAACTGTATGAATCTTATTGATTTTGACGGCGATGAACTTGCGGGCGTTGACGCAGCAAAAGAATATATGGAAAGCGTTATCTACGCTAACAAAACTTATAAGGGCAGCGGCGACGTTGCACTTATTGCACACTCACATCTTGATATCGCATACTACTGGCGTAGAATTCACGCAGTTCAGAAGAACTTGCGTACAATTCTTATTCAGCTCAGACTTATGGACAAGTACCCCGACTTCAAGTTCACTCATACTCAGCCGTATGTGTACGAAACGCTTGAAAAGTACTATCCCGAAGTCTTTGAAGAACTTAAAGAAAAAGTTGCCCGTGGACAGTTTGAACCTGTAGGTGCTATGTATGTTGAGCCTGACTGTAATATCCCGTCTGCCGAATCACTTGTAAGGCAGTGCCTTTACGGTCAGCTTACCTACAAGCGTATGTTTGGCAAAACCGTCAACAACGCATGGCTTCCCGACGTTTTCGGCAACAGCTGGATTATGCCGCAAATTCTCAAAAAGTGCGGCGTAGACTTCTTTGTCTCAAACAAAATGTCCACGTGGAACGACACAAACCGTTTTCCGCACAACAACTTTATATGGCGAGGTATCGACGGCACTGACATTTATGCGTGTGTTCCGCCCACTCATTTTATCACGTGGAATTCGCCTTCGCAGATTCAGGACAACTGGGACGCTTATATTGACAAAGACAGCGGCGGTCAGACTATGAATATGTTTGGGTACGGCGACGGCGGCTCGGGCTGTACGGAAGAAATGATAGAACTTATGCACCGCTTTGAAAAAGTAGCAGTAATGCCTGAGTGCGAGCATATGGGCGGTGCTGAATTCCTTGAACGCAACCTCAGAGATAACAAGAACCTCGAGGTGTGGGACGGCGAACTCTATCTCGAAATGCACAGGGGAACATTCACAACAAAATCGGATATGAAACGTGCAAACCGCCGACTTGAGTTCAAGTTCCGCAACGCCGAGATTGTGTCCGTAATGCGTGGCGAGGATAACAGAGAATGGCTTACACAACTGTATAAAAAGTTCCTTGTTAACCAGTTCCACGACATTCTGCCGGGCTCTCATATTCACCCGGTTTACGAGGACGCAATGGCGGATTATGAGTTTATTGAAAAGGCTCTTGACGATATTATCAAGACAGGCAGCAAGTATATTAATACCCTTAACATTAAACGTGACGCTTTAACATTTATACCAAACAAAAAAGGCACATCAACCCGCCTTGGAAAAAAGGGCAACTGGCTCATCCCGAATATTATGCCAATGCAGTCGAAGGCTCTGCGTTCGTCAAAGGGCGATACCTCGTGGATTGCAGTAAATAAGCAGGACGCAGTTACTCCGTATTACTCCGTGTCGTTTAATTGCGACGGCTCGTTTGCCTCACTTTACGACAAAGAACTCGGCAGAGAGTGGACAAAGGGCGACTTCAATAAGTTGCACATATACGATGACCGCCCGGGTAACTATGACGCCTGGGATATTCTGCCGAATTACAAAGATAAGGAACTTGAAATTAATGTTTTAAAGCCGCTTGAACTCGATTCGCTCGATGGCGAGTGTGCTACCTTCAAAACGGTTCTTGCAACAGAAAAATCGCAGTGGACAATGCTTATCCGCCTGTTCCGTCAGAGCAGGGGAATTGAGGTTGAAAATATTGTTGACTGGAACGAAAGTCACAAGCTCGCCAAGGCTGTGTTCGACTGTAATATCCTGACCCGTAAGGCACTTTGCGACACCTCGGCAGGTTATATAGAACGTGAAACTCACCGCAACACCTCCTGGCAGCAGGCTCGTTTTGAAACGTGCCATCACAAGTGGTGTTCTGTTGCCGAGGCATTCGGCGGCGTTGCTCTTATTAATGACGGTAAGTACGGCGTGGGATTTGAAAACAGCACAATAAGTCTTTCTCTTCTGCGTGCAACAGAACGTCCCGACGTTACGTCAGACCTCGGACATCATAACTTCTGTTATATGATTATGCCGCACAGTGGCGATGCCGTAAACGCCGGCATTAACAATATTGCCCTGCAGTACAACTGTCCGCTTGTAAAGGGCGACTGCGAGTGGAATTATCCTACTTTCGAGCCTCTTTACCTTCAGGCTGCAAAACGCAGTGAAAACGGCAACATGAACGTTATCCGTCTTTCTGAACAGAATGGCGAAAGGGGAATTATTAATCTTCCAAAACCCGTTAAAGTTCTTAATATGCTTGAAGAAGTTATAGGCGAAACGGATATTATTGAGTACAGCCCGTTTGAAATCATCACGCTTGGAGTGGATATCTGATGTCACCTACGTTAATTGTAATAATCGTTGTAGTGATAATTCTGCTTGGCACGGTAATTTTTCCGTTTGTAAACAAGTGGCAGTTTAACCGTATGCCGTTTGACCAGCAAATAAGAATTCTGATGAAACAGGCAAAAGGTCTGATATTTTTTAAAAATATATCAAACGGCAGAACTGGTACGCTGATTTATGTAAAAAACAAGCGTAAAATCCTCACTTACCCGTGGATACTTGAGGACGGCAAAATGCTCTGCACAAAGAAAAATCCGTTCACCAACTGGGATTACCCCGAAGAACACCCCCAAATGACAGACGACGAAATAAAACAGGCTGTTGAAGAACTCGAAAAATTTAATGACAAAAGCATTGTCAAATTATTCCTGCAGGACTGATATGTTTAAACACGGCGTATATTGCAAGTCCAAATACAAACCATATTGCCGAAAACGGCAGGCATATCTGACCGAGAACGTTCAGCGGTAAACCTGAGTAATCCCAAACGTTCATTTTCAGCATAATATTAAAAATAATGCCGAATATAAATTCAAACGCAGTTATTACGGCTGTGGCGATAAGTGCAAATTGCAGCGGTCTGATACCGCTGTTTTGCGTATAAATATAGTAAAGCACTATTACGGATAATCCTGCACAAAAAAACATACTGTAATGCGTTCTTGCTCTGTAAAGAATTTCTGTTATGCAGTATAAATTGCCGCCGAGTAAGAACAAAAGGGTATACGTTGCATATGAATTCATCAAATCACCTTTAGTAGTATTTGATGCTTTTTACAAAATAACGGATGTAGATTTATGGAATTACCTGTTAACGCCCAAAAGTTAATAGACATAATTACCGCCGCAGGTTACAAAGCGTATGCCGTCGGCGGCTTTGTGCGTGACAGTATTATGGCTCGACCTGCGGGCGATGTGGATATTACAACTTCTGCAACGCCCAAAGAGGTTGAAAAGGTGCTTTGTGATAACGGAATCAGATATATTGAAACGGGAATCAAACACGGCACGGTTACTGCGGTAATTGAGCACGAACCGTTTGAAATTACAACTTTCAGAACAGACGGCGAGTATAATGACAACCGCCATCCTGACAGCGTGAAATATGTTACAGACCTTGAATCTGACCTTGCACGGCGTGACTTTACAGTTAATGCAATCGCCTATAACAGCAACGACGGGATTATAGACATTTTTGGCGGGATAAATGACATTGACTCAAATCTTATCAGAACCGTTGGCGACGCTGACAAAAGGTTTAACGAGGACGCACTGCGTATTATGCGTGCACTCAGGTTTTCATCCGTGCTCGGTTTTGATATTGAAGAAAACACTGCAGCGGCTATAATGCGTAATAAAGAGCTGCTACACAACATCGCAAACGAGC
>SVQF01000066.1 GCA_015065445.1 Oscillospiraceae bacterium
AGTCATCAGATTACACTTGAGGACAAAGTCAGTGCTTCTGCAAATGCCGTATCTATGGGTGGCTCTCAGATCTGGCTTGAACAGGGCGAAACAATGACTGTTGACGAACTTTTGCGTGCTGTTGTTATAGCGAGTGCAAACGATGCCTGCACAGCACTTGCCGAGTATGTTGGCGGTTCTGACTCAGGATTTGTGAAAATGATGAATGAAAGAGCTGAAGAACTCGGCTGTTTTGACACAAATTTTGAAAACAGTAACGGACTTGATGACACTGCTAAAAATCACTATTCCTGTGCTTATGACCTTGCACTTATTTCCTCAGAAGTAATGAAACACAGCATTATTGAAAGTTACACTACCGTTTGGCTGGACTCACTGAGAAACGGGGATACAGAACTTAACAACACAAATAAACTAATCAACACCTATGACGGAATAACAGGACTTAAAACGGGAACAACATCTAATGCAGGGTTCTGCGTAAGTGCAACTGCAAGACGTGACGGGCTAAATCTTGTTGCTGTTGTGCTCGGAAGTGATACGAGCGAAGAGCGTTTTGAGGCGGCTGCACTTTTGCTTGACAAAGGCTTTTCGGAATATGAAGTTATAAACCCAAAACTTGACGCCGAAAAGATTACACCTGTTAAGGTTCAAGGCGGTGTTTTTAAAGAGGTAATGCCAAAAATTGAGAATAAGAATAAATTTCTTGTGAAAAAGGGCAGTGAAGACATTACTTACAAATATTCTGTTAAAAAAAGCGTAAAAGCTCCATTAGTAAAAAACGACACGCTTGGCGTAATTACTGTTATGAGCGATAAAAAGAAAATCGGCGAGATTAAACTCGTTTCACCCAATGATATTTCAAGAATACAGCTTAAATCAATATTTAGGGACATATTGATAAAAATTTGAATAAATATTGATTTTTTTGTCGATGTGTTGTATTATACTATAAAATATTTATGAGCTTTGCTCAAATGAGAGGTTTAAATATGATTAAGCTTAATACTAAGTATTCTCAAAATATTGTCAGCGAACAGGAACTTGCGGCAATGGCTCCTAAGGCTGTAGAGGCTCTTCACACTCTTAATAACAAAGACGGTGCAGGCAACGACTATCTGGGCTGGGTTACCCTCCCGACTGATTATGATAAAGAAGAATTTGGCAGAATAAAAAAGGCTGCTGCATATATTAAAGATAACGCAGATGTACTGATTGTTATCGGTATCGGAGGCTCATATCTTGGTGCCAGAGCTGCTATTGAAGCTTTAAAGTCTTCAAACTATAATCTGCTTAAAAAGGATACTCCTCAGATTTACTTTATAGGTAACTCCATCAGCCCACAGTCGCTTAACGAGATTGTTTCACTTTGCGAGGGCAAAGATATTTGCGTAAATGTTATTTCTAAGAGCGGCACAACAACAGAGCCTGCAATCGCATTCAGAGTTTTCAGAGAACTTGTTAACAGTAAGTACTCAAAGGAAGAGGCTGCAAAACGCATCTTCTGTACTACCGACAAGGCTAAAGGAACTCTTAAAGGTCTTGCAGACGCTGAGGGCTATGAGTCTTTTGTTGTTCCCGACGATGTTGGCGGCAGATTTTCCGTACTCACAGCAGTTGGACTTCTTCCTATTGCTGTAGCAGGTATTGATATAGACGCACTGATGCTTGGTGCAAGAAAGGCACAGAACGAACTTGTTAGCGAAAACATTGAAGAAAATGACTGCCTTAAATATGCTGCAGTCAGAAACTGTTTTTATAACAAAGGCAAGCGGCTTGAGTGCTTTGTATCATATGAGCCTTGTATGACAATGTTTAACGAGTGGCTCAAGCAGCTTTTCGGTGAGAGCGAAGGCAAGGACGGTAAAGGCCTTTTCCCGACTTCCTGCGTATTTTCAACTGACCTTCACTCACTCGGTCAGTATATTCAGGAGTCCGGCTCAAGCCTTATGTTTGAAACTGTAATAAACTTTAAAAATCCGCAGAGCGAGTACATTATCGGCGAGCAGGAGGGCAATATTGACGGTCTCAACTTCCTTGCAGGTGAAAAACTCAGCTTTGTAAATGACAGAGCAAGACTTGGTACGCTTCTTGCTCATACAGACGGTGGCGTAGGTAATCTCATTATTGATGCTGACAAAATTGACGAAGAAAACATCGGATATCTTATCTACTTCTTTGAAAAAGCCTGTGCTGTTTCGGGTTATATTCTCGGTGTTAATCCCTTTAATCAGCCGGGAGTAGAGAGTTATAAAAAGAATATGTTTGCACTTCTCGGCAAGCCCGGTTACGAAAGTGAAAAGAAAACTCTTGAAAACAGACTCGGTTTATGATAGTATATAGATGTAATAGTAAAGTCCATTTAGGAGGAATTAATAATGATAAAACTTATTATCGGTAATAAAGGTGCCGGAAAGACCAAAAGATTAATTGAGCTTGTTAACAGTTGTGTAGAAAATTCTGACGGCAATGTAGTTTGCATCGAAAACGAACCAAAGCTCACTTATGATGTATCTTCAAAGGCTCGCCTTCTTGAAACCGATACATATGCAATCAGAGGTCACAAAGCATTTTACGGCTTCCTTGCAGGTATCTGTGCAGGCAATTATGATGTTACAGACATTCTCATTGATGCTACATTCAAGATTGTCGGAAGAGATTATAATGAACTTCCGCAGTTCTTCGAGATGCTTTCAAATCTCAGCGAATCATCGGATGTCAACTTCTATTTCACAATCAGCTGTGACAAGGAAGACCTACCTGTTGACATCTTTGATTATTGCGAAGAGATGTAATTTGATTACTACCGCCGCTTTATGCGGCGGTTTTTTTATACATTTGATGTATATTTTGCTAATACTTGCATATTTTTAAATTTTATTATATAATAACGAATATTATTTTTAAGAGGTAAATATGGACAGATTAATAAATACATCGGAATTTCTTGAAATTCCTGTAATACCGCTCAGAGGACTTGTCATTTTTCCTAAGATGACGCTACACTTTGATGTGGGTCGAAAAAAGAGCATATCCGCACTCAAATATGCTATGAATAAAAATCAAAAAATAATGCTTGTAACTCAGCGTGACGCCGCAGTTGACAATCCCAAACTCGAGGATATTTACGAAATCGGAGTTATATGTGACATAAAGCAACTTGTTCGTCTTCCTAATTCGTCAAATCTTCGTGTTGTTGTTGAGGGCGTTAGCAGAGCAAATCTTGTAACAATAATTCAGGACAAGCCGTTTTTGGTCGGAGTTGCTGACGTCCACAACGAATTCAAAGTTGAACCCACAGAAAAAGAGGTTGCATACGCAAGGGCGGTTAAAAACGAGTTTGAAAAGTATGCCGCACACTTCAGTAAGATTTCTAATGAAGTAATTTCTAAAATCATTTCACTTACAGATATAAGCGAACTCTCGGACTTTATTTGTGCAAACTCATTTTTTGATTATACCGACAAGCAGCGAATTCTTGAGGAGTTTACTGCAGGAAAAAGAATTGCTCTTGTTCTCGCACTGCTGAAAAAAGAGAACAAAACTCTTGCACTTGAAGCTGAAATCCAGTCTAAAGTTCAGAAGGAAATTGACAAAAATCAGCGTGAATACTATTTGCGTGAAGAGATGAGAGTCATATCCGATGAACTTGGTGAGGGCGATAACCCTGTTGAAGAATCCGACGAGTACAGAGAAAAAATTGCAAAACTCGACTGCGAACAGGAGATTAAAGACAAATTATTTAAAGAGTGCGATAAGCTTATGAAGATGCCGAGCGGCTCTCACGAAGGCACTGTTGTTCGCAACTATCTTGACAAATGCCTTGAAATACCTTTTGGTAAGTATTCAAAAGACAGCATTAATCTCATCAAGGCTCGCAGCGTTCTTGACAAAGACCATTACGGACTTGACAAGGTCAAAGACAGAATTGTTGAATCTCTGGCTGTTCTTAAACGTAATCCCTCTTTTAACGGTCAGATTATTTGCCTTTACGGTCCTCCCGGGGTAGGCAAAACAAGTATTGTAAAGTCGCTTGCAAAGTCAATGAACAGAAAATACGTACGTATTGCACTTGGCGGCATACACGACGAGGCGGAGATAAGAGGTCACCGTAAAACATACATTGGTGCTATGAACGGCAGAATTATTGACGCTGTAATAAAAAGCGGCACAATGAATCCGATTATTCTGCTTGACGAAATTGACAAGGTCGGTGCTGACTATAAGGGCGACCCGTCGTCTGCTTTGCTTGAGGCACTCGACCCTGAGCAGAATAACAGTTTCACAGACCATTATATCGAGTTTCCTGTTGACCTCAGCCGTGTACTGTTTATTACTACTGCAAACGATACCTCAACCATTTCAGCACCGCTGTATGACAGAATGGAAGTTATTGAACTTAATTCTTACACTGTTGAAGAAAAGTTCAATATTGCCAAAAAGCATCTTGTAAAAAAAGAAATGGAAAAGCATACGCTCAGCGGCAGAGAATTTAAAGTTACAGATGAGGCAATTAATAAGATTATTGAAAATTATACCCGTGAAGCCGGTGTAAGACTCCTTGAAAAGCAGCTTGCAACTCTTTGCAGAAAGGCAACTGTTAAACTTGAAAACGGTGCAAAATCCGTAAAAGTTACGGAAAGGAATCTTGCAGAATTCCTCGGACCTGAGAAGTATACTAAAGATGTAGTCAGCAAATCTAATCAAATTGGCGTTGTAAACGGACTTGCGTGGACGCAGGTGGGCGGAACAATGCTACCGATTGAAATATCCGCTCTTGACGGTACGGGTAAAATAGAACTCACAGGTAATCTCGGCGACGTTATGAAGGAAAGTGCAAAAACTGCAGTATCCTTTATTCGCTCAAAAGCTGATGTTTACGGTGTCGCCAGCGACTTTTATAAGGTTAAGGATATTCATATTCATGCACCTGAGGCTGCAATTCCTAAAGACGGCCCGTCAGCGGGGCTTGCTATAACAACAGCCCTTCTCAGCGAACTTACGGGCGTTGCTATCAAGTCTAACGTTGCTATGACCGGCGAAATATCTCTTAAAGGTAAAGCACTGCCGATTGGCGGTCTTAAAGAAAAGTCCATGGCTGCCTATAAAGCGGGCTGTGACACTGTTATTATTCCCGAAGAAAATGCAAAAGACCTTGCAGAGATAAGCGATGAGGTTAAGTCTGCTGTTAATTTTGTAACTGTCAGTAAGTTTGAGGAACTTGTGCAATATGCACTTGAAAATGTGCCTGAGCCGCATCACGACTCGAAAGTTACATATAACACTGACGCAGCTTCAACTACTTCTGCACACAGCATAGTTGTTTAAAAACGAGTATAGCGGAGAATAAAATGAATTATCAAAACGCAAAATTCAATCAGTCATTCGGTATATCTTCTCAGTTGCCTCCGTCTGACTTAGCAGAAATTGCTTTTGCAGGACGTTCCAACGTCGGCAAAAGTTCACTTCTGAACAAATTGTTTAACCGTAAGCAACTTGCAAGAGTCAGCTCTGTTCCCGGCAAAACAATCACAATCAATTTTTATGACGTTGATTCTGTCAGATTTGTTGACTTGCCGGGCTACGGATATGCTAAAATCAGTAAACAGGAAAAAGAACGTTTTGCTGAACTTATGGAAGGTTATTTTAAGAGTAAACGTAATCTTAAACTTGTTGTACAGCTTGTAGATATGCGGCATAAGCCGTCTGCTGACGACTTTGGTATGATTGAGTTTATGAAGCAAGCCGACATTCCGTTTATAATTGTTATGACTAAGTCTGATAAACTCAAAGTTAAAGAGTACAAACGCAGACTTGAAGAAAGTAAAAAAGAGCTTGAAATTGCGGGCGATGTACCGATTATTCCGTTTTCCTCACAAACCGGTGAAGGAGTTGACGAAGTAAAGCGATATATCGAACAGGCTCTATAAATAAAACAGGAGGACAAACAAATGGCAAAAACACCTTTTTTAAGCCTTGAAAAAGCAAAAGAGATTATTGCTGAGTATCCAACTCCGTTTCATATTTATGACGAGAAGGGGATACGTGACAATGTAAAGGCTCTTGTTGACGCTTTTTCCTGGAACAAAGGGTACAAGGAGTACTTTGCAGTTAAGGCTACTCCAAATCCGTTCTTGATGAAAATACTGCAGGAATACGGTTGCGGATGTGACTGTTCATCAAAAACGGAACTGATGCTTGCAAAGTCAATAGGTGCAATGGGTGACGATATTATGTTTTCGTCAAACGACACACCTGTTGAAGAGTTTGCGATGTGCAATGAATTAGGCGGCATCATTAACCTTGATGACATTACTCATATTGAGCTTGTTGAAAAGGCTTGCGGCAAGTTACCTGAGAAAATGAGTTGTCGCTACAATCCCGGCGGAGTATTCGTACTCACCAACGGAATTATGGATAATCCCGGCGACGCTAAGTACGGTATGACTAAAGAACAACTTTTCGAGGCGTTTTCGGTCATGCGTGATAAAGGTGTAAAAGAATTCGGTATTCATTCATTCCTTGCAAGCAACACCGTTACTAACGAGTATTATCCCGAACTTGCAAAAGTTCTTTTTAACCTCGCAGTTGAGGTTAAAGAAAAGCTCGGAATTATAGTCAGTTTCATTAACCTTTCAGGCGGCATAGGCATACCTTATAAGCCCGACGAAACTCCAAACGACATTAAGGCAATCGGCGAAGGAGTTCGCAAGGTTTATGATGAAGTTCTTGTTAAAAACGGAATTGACGGAGTAAGTATATTTACCGAACTCGGCAGATATATGATGGGTCCGTACGGTGCTGTTGTTACTACTGCGATTAACGAAAAGCATATTTACAAAGAATATATTGGTGTTGACGCCTGTGCCGTAAACCTAATGCGTCCTGCTATGTACGGTGCATATCACCATATTTCCGTTCTTGGCAAGGAAAAAGACGAGTGTACTGAAGTTTACGATATTACCGGTTCTCTTTGTGAAAACAACGATAAATTTGCCGTTGACAGAAAACTTCCGAAAATTAGTATTGGAGACATTCTGTTTATTCACGACACGGGTGCTCACGGCTTTTCGATGGGATATAATTATAACGGCAAACTTAAAAGTGCAGAACTTCTGCTCAAAGAAGACGGTAGTGTACAGTTAATCAGGCGGGCAGAAACACCTAAGGATTACTTTGCTACTTTCGATTGTTTTGACTTTTACAGTGATTTAATAGAAGAATAATAATCATAATTTATAAAAATCTCCGAGATTGTCGGAGATTTTTACTTTACAGGCACGCTTTAATGTGTTAAAATATATTAAAAATATTAAGGGTGGTAGCAATGAAAGTTAAAAATAATAAACTTACTTTAAGACTTGGCTCGGCTATTCTTTCGTTAATTCTTGCTTTTTCTGTGATAACTCCAATGCCTGTTTTTTCTGACAACACAGGTTTTGCAGAGACATATGTATACGCTGCAACTAAAAAGCCAACGTATACAATCAATGCAAGTTCGAAGCCGTACTTTAAAAATTGGGCTAAATACAAGACATACAACAAGTATTCAAAGCACTGGTACCTGTTCAGGTCTTATATGGAAAGATTTGAAAAAACAGGCGGTGGTACCCTTATTGTAAAAAAAGGTACATACTATTTGCCTATCAGCGTACAGGTGCCGTCAAACGTTACTATTAAGTTCCAGAACGGCGTTGTTGTCAAAAAGATTTCCAAAACGGGAACCAGTAAACTTCATAAAAACGGACCTATGTTCCAGCTTATCGCTCCGTCAAAATACAACAAAACAAACGCTGTAAGTAATTATAACGGTACTAAAAACGTTTCGTTTATCGGCTCGGGAACCGTTAAATTCCAGATGAACAAGGTCAAGGGCGATTGCTGTATAATTATGGCTCAGAATCAGAACGTTACATTTAAAAACATTTCTTTTCTTAACTGCGGCGGACATTTCTTTGAGCTTGACGCCAGCAAGAAAGTGACAATTGATGCGTGTAAGTTCTCAAACATTACAAATACCGATAAAACCTGTGAAGCAATCAATCTTGATACTCCCGACTCAAAAACGGGCGGATTCAGCTTCCGTTGGAGCAAAAAGGATAAAAAGCCAAACGTTGGCGTAACAATTAAAAACTGCACTTTTACCAATATGAACAGGGCAATCGGAACGCATAAGTACAGTCAGGTAAACGGAAAGAACGTAATGCATCAGAACATTACAATTTCCAACAACGTCTTTAATAAGATGCGTGGCTTTGAAGGTGCCATAATGACTTACAACTGGAAAAATGTCACTATTTCCGGCAACACTTTTAAAGGCTTGGGTATTGAAGATAAAACATTTGCAATTGCCGCACTCAGCGTTGTTTCTGCAAACGTTAAGAACAACAATATCGAAAACTTTGCAAACACTATTATTTTCCGTAGAGGATTTGTAAGTTCGGGTTACACCGATCCGCAGGCATTGAGCCTTACTGATGCTCAGATAGATATGCTTATTACCAATCAGTACAAATATGACACCGTTGTCACAGGCGACGCACAGTATACAGAAAATCCATACTGGGCATCCGGCAAGATGATTTATTATCCGCTCACAGTTTACGGTGCACCCGAGGTAGTTGAACCCGGTGATGAGCCGGAAGAACCCGAAAACCCTGACAATCCGGATAATCCCGACAACCCGGACCAATCAAATGACATCAATCAAGGATAGTTATATTTTTAATCGTAGCAAAGATAACAGGTAGACAAACAATGAAAGATAAATTTATTAACAAGAAAAACGTTGATTTTTTATTTGACGCAATTCTTTCTTTACAAAGTAAAGAAGAGTGTTATGACTTTTTTGAAGATTTATGCACGGTGCAGGAACTTCAGACGCTCTCGCAGCGAATAGCAGTTGCAAAGATGCTGTCTGAAAAGAGGGTTTATACCGATATTGTAAACGAAACGGGTGCATCTACTGCCACAATCAGCCGTGTTAACCGCTCTTTGCAATACGGTTGCGACGGATACGACAAAATTTTTGAAAGAATTGAAAAAGAACAGGATGAATAATTATAATTTATTTGCCGAATTCTATGATTCTTTAACTGAAAACGTTGATTATAAAGTTAGAAGTGATTACATTTCTAACTTTTTTTCAACAAGCGGTAAAGGTAAAGGTAAAGGGTCAGTACTTGATTTGGCGTGCGGCACAGGCAGTATAAGTAAGTATCTGTGTATGAAAGGTTACAGTGTCATCGGTATGGATTTATCCGATGAAATGCTCACTGTTGCTGCCTCAAAGCTGATTGAAGGTCTTACGCTTGTTAAAGGTGATATGACTGAATTTTCGCTACCCTACAAGGTGGATTACTGCGTATGCTCTCTTGACGCAATCAATCATATTACTGATTACAGTGATGTGATCAAATGCTTTAAATGTGTTTATGATTCATTGAACGTTGGCGGTGTATTTGTGTTTGATGTAAACACGATTCACAAACATAAAAACATTCTTGGTAATAACAGTTTTGTTTTTGATGAAGAAAACTATTTTCTTGCTTGGGAAAACTATTTTACTGAACCTGATACCGTAGATATTTACCTTGATTTTTTTGTTTATAACGGTTCAAATTACGACAGATTCTCAGAACATATCAAAGAAAAGGCGTACAGTATTGACTCATTGAGAAAAGGGCTTAAAATGTATGGATTTGAAATAGTCGGAATTTATGATGAGCTTACTGAAATTGAGCCGAAGGATAACAGCGAGCGTGTTTATTTTGTTTGCAGAAAGGTGTAATTATGGGAAAAATAGTTAGATATATTATGACTGACGGCAGTGCGTTTATAATAGCAACCGACAGTACCGACGTTGTTTCTGAAATGGAGCAGATACACAAAACGTCTGCAACTGTAACTGCTGCACTTGGCAGACTTACAACTGCTGCGTCAATGATGGGTGATATGCTAAAGGGTGATGACGACAGCGTTACTGTCAGGATTAACGGCGGAGGTCCGGCTGGTGACTTGATAGCCGTGTCCGATTCAGACGGTAATCCACGAGCATATGTGCAGAATCCTGTAGTTGAGATACCTCTTAACGCAAAAGGCAAACTTGATGTTCGTGCTGCAGTAGGCACAGACGGTCAACTTTATGTAATTAAAGATATGGGTATGCGTGAGCCTTATATTGGGCAGACACCGATTATCAGCGGTGAAATTGCCGAGGACATTACTAACTATTTTGCTACAAGCGAGCAGACGCCGTCTGTGTGTGCACTCGGTGTGCTGGTTAACCCTGACCTTTCAGTTAAGCACGCAGGCGGATACATCATTCAACTTTTGCCCGGATGTGACGAAAGCGTTATAGATATTATTGAAAGAAATATTGCCGAGATACCGTCTGTAACAGAGATGCTGGAGCAGGGAATGTCTGCAGATGAAATCGCAAAAAAAGCTATGCAAGGTATCGAAATTGAAAAGCTTGACGAATGCGTAACATCATACAAATGCAACTGTTCAAAACAAAGAGTTGAAAATGCATTACTCAGCACAGGTATTGACAATCTCAACGATATGGCAGCAAGTGATGAAGATACTGAGGTTGAGTGTCATTTTTGTAACAAAAAGTATGTTTTTACACCTGAGGATATTAAATCGCTAATAAAATCAGCAACAAAATAATTAAAAATATTTTAAAAAAGTGTTGACTTTTTAATTATATTATTGTATTATATAACCCGTCGCAACAAGCGATATTCGGGAGCATAGCTCAGCTGGGAGAGCATCTGCCTTACAAGCAGAGGGTCACAGGTTCGAGCCCTGTTGTTCCCACCAAGGTTCAGTAGTGCTTTAATATAACTTGTTATTAGTCAGAGTGTAATTGCTCGAAACTGTGACAAGCTGCTCCAAATCTTTGATTTGGAAAAAACAGTCCGGTGGACTGTTTTGTAGCAGGTTAGTTTCTTTAAAGCCCTGTTGTTCCCACCAAAGTCCAAAGCAGACATTTGTCTGCTTTGGATACATAATAAATGGTTCAAATGGCCCGGTAGTTCAGTTGGTTAGAACGCCAGCCTGTCACGCTGGAGGTCGACGGTTCGAGCCCGTTCCGGGTCGCC
>SVQF01000067.1 GCA_015065445.1 Oscillospiraceae bacterium
GTCGTTGAGTTCCAGAAAAGCAACGTTTTTGCTGTCACGTGCAGTTCTTACCCAGCCGCATACAGTAACTTCTTTTCCCACAAATCCGTCGGATGTAATAATCTCTTTGATGTCTGTGTGTTTCATAATATCACCTCAAAATAAAATAAAAATAAAGCCATACCGCCCTTAATCATAGGACGAGTAGGCTTACCCGTGGTGCCACCTATATTGCTTCTCATAGCTTCGTAAAAAGCCTGCCGTTTTAACGCTCAGCCTGCGGCGCACCTACTAAACATAAGTCGTTCAGCTTGCAGCTCAGAAGTGTTCTTCGTGCGACTGCCACTGTGTAAATTCCACCGTAATACACTCTCTGTAAGCACATTTTCGCATTACTTTTCTTCGTCATTGCTTTTGTTGCAGATATTATATACCCCCGATGTGCCGTTTGTCAAGTTTTTTGTAATAATAAAACAACCGACGTACTGCCCGTCAGTTGTTACATATAAGTTTTATGGTTTTGTTAACTGTTTTAGCTGACAGGTCAGCAGTGCCGTCCTTTATGTAATTCAGCATATCCTGCGTTGTACTGAACGAGTAAACGGGAATATTTCCGCTTCCGCCCAGCGTAACGTGTGTTTCGCTGTTCGCAAAGTACACAACGCCGCTTACGTGGGTGAATACTTTGTTATCCCTCAGATAATTCGCAAGACGAAAAACGTGAGTGCCAACCTGCTTTACGGGGCTGTAAAACTCTTTGCTGTGGGCTATGCCATATTGGTCAACTTTGTGCTGACGCCAGTTTTTCCATTCGTAATTACCCGTGATGCTGCCTTTTACGTACTTGACCTCAATAACAAAAACACCTGTTCTGCCCACAACAATATTGTCTATTTCGCTTGTCCTGCCGCCGTAGGTGATAACTGCGTTCTGAATAACTGTATACTCTTCGGGAAGATACTTTTGAAGTATGACGCCTGCCTGCCGTTCTCCGATAATTCCGTAACGCTTTGCGGCTTTGCCGTTCAGACCGTCCGAAAGGTGAACGCAGAATATCAGCACCGAAATCACAACCGACGCAACCGAACCGCCAATAAAAACAAAGATATCCGTAATTGCAGCAATCAATCCAAATACCGCCGCAAGCAACAGAAACATAAGCCCTGCCTTTACTGCTCCGCTCTTTTTCGGCTGCGGAGCTTTATCGTCTTTGCGAATTAATTCCGCCACCGAATATCATCTCCTCACCCTGCAATCTTATCACAGCTAACCGTAATTGTAAAGCCTTTTGAATCAACACCGCCGTCCTGTGCTCAAATACTGCGACAGAGCAATTGAACCCGACGAGGACGGAAACGTTACGGTTAAAACCGATTTCGGACTGCAACGCAACAATCGGCTGTACTTTTATATTACTATATGCTATAATGAACCCGGATTTTAACATTAAGGAGTTGAGTTTTTTTGACTGTAAGAAAATATAATGAAAAAGATTTAACTGCAATGATTACCATATGGAACGAGGTCGTTGAGGACGGTGTTGCTTTCCCGCAGGAAGAATTGCTTGACAGCAAAACGGGTGCAGAATTTTTTGCTTCACAGAGTTACTGCGGTGTAGCGGACGATAACTGCAAAGTGGTGGGACTGTATATCCTTCACCCAAATAACGTGGGCAGATGCGGTCATATCTGTAACGCAAGTTATGCTGTCAGTTCCTCTTGCAGAGGAAAGCATATCGGCGAAAAGTTAGTGCTTGACTGTATTGAAAAAGCAAAGCAAACCGGTTTTAAGATTCTGCAATTCAACGCTGTTGTTGAAAATAATATCCACGCAAGGCACCTTTATGAGCGTATCGGGTTTACGCAGCTCGGCGTTATTCCAAAAGGGTTCAGAATGAAGGACGGGCACTATGAAAATAACTGTCCGTACTATATTGCACTGACAGACAACTTCTGATTAATATAGCTGTTTACAATTATCGTGCTGAAAAGCACCTTCCTCAAATGGTGCAGCAAAAGATATTTTGATTGAACGACTTACACATTTATGGTGTCATATTAAAAAACACAAGGGAAATATTTATGAAAAGAATAGATAGAACTGGTGAAAAGATTATTAATAATCAGGGGGAAAAAGCTACAATCATTAGGTATGGAAGCAACCGTGATATTGATATTCAGTTTGAAGATGGTACAATACTCTACAATAAGAAATACGACCATTTTAAAAACGGAAGTTTTAAAAACCCTAACCATCATAAAAACATTAGATTGGGTGAAACAAAAGATGCTAATAATGGTCAAAAAATGACAATTGTAAACTATAACAATTCAGAAGACATTGATGTGGAGTTTGAAGACGGAACAATTGTACAACACAAGGACTATTTTTCTTTCCAAAAAGGAGAGATTAAAAATCCAAATTATTATAGGGATAGAATCGGAGAAACTGTCGTTGCAAAAAACGGTCAGAAAATAACAATTATAGAATATCGTAATGCTCACGATGTTGATGTTCAATTTGAAGACGGAACAATAGTAAAGCATAGAGGATACGCAAATTTTAAGAACGGAAGTATCCAGTACCCAAATGAAAAAAGAGTTGGAGAATCATATATAAATGAATACGGACAAACTGTAACACTTATCGCTTACCGTAATGCAAAAGATATTGATGTTCAGTTCAGTGACAACACAATAGTTCAGCATATATATTACAATAAATTTAAATCACACAAAGTAAAAAATCCAAATTTTCATACAGTAATTGAAAACAATAAAAGAACAAAGATTGGTGAATCAATAACAAACAATCAAGGACTTATGATGACTATAATAGATTATCATTCATCTAATGATATATGCGTTAAATTTGAAGATGGAGCTATTGTAGAACATAAACAATACAGGGATTTTTGCAATGGTAAAATAGGTTATCCAGATTATTACAAGGTAGTGAGAATTGGGCAAGAAACAACAGCGAAAAACGGTCAAAAAATGACCATTATCGATTATAGAAATGCTCGAGATATTGATGTAAGATTTGAAGATGGAAGCGTTGTAAAACATAAATCTTATAAAAATTTTTTAAGCGGTGGTATTTCCAAGCATTATGCTGCTTGTTCATATCCAGAGTGTTTTCTTTTGTTTTATTTAAGAAAGATTGGGTTTGATAAATATCAACAAGGTTATTTCAAAAAGTATAATAAATCCTTTGGAAGAAAAGAAATTGACATTTTTAATCCTAAACTGATGATTGGGATTGAGTATGACGGTTATTTTTATCATATTAATCATATTGATTGGGATTTAGAAAAGAATAAACTATGTAAAGAAAGTGGTATCAAACTTATACGAATTAGGGAAAAAGGGTTACCAAAATTAAATAACGATAATGAAAATGAGATTTTTAGAAAGGATAATCTTGATGATGAAGAATTAACAGGAATATTAAAATGTGTTATAAATATTATTAACGAAATCGCAGATTTAACCATAGAATTAGATGTCAATATTGAAAGAGACTATCAAGATATTTATAGCCTTTATTTAGAAAAAAATTATCTTGATATAAATAAACACATCGGTGAGACAAATACCGCTAATAACGGGCAAATAATGGAGATTATTCGTTATAAGAGCACAAGAGAAATAGATATTTGTTTTGACGATGGAACAATTGTTGAAAATATTAGATATAGTGATTTTAAAAATGGTAGCGTATACAATCCAAATTTGCTAAAAAACGATAGAGTAGGAGAGAAAAGAATTGCGAACAATGGTCAAAAAATGACTCTTATACAATATAGGGGCGTCAATGATATTGATACCCAATTTGAAGATGGAACGGTTGTAAAGAACAAATCGTTTAGTAGTTTTAAAAAAGGTCAAATAAAGAATCCAAATTACAGTTTGCCATATAAAGCTAAAAAACGAGTTGGGGAAAAGAATAAAGCAATTAATGGTCAAACAATGGAAATAATTAATTATTATGGAGCTAATAATATTACTATTAAATTTGATGATGGCACAATCGTGTACAATAAAACTTATGGTGCTTTTAAAAAAGGTGAAATAAAGAATCCGTGTTTTCATCATAAGAATACATAGCATAATCTTCTGAGATTGAACGAAATACACATTTGCAACTATGTTGCAATGGGGCGAATCTGAGGTAATCTCAAGTGTTCTCAATTAAAATCAGGAAATCCCCCAAAACCACTGTTTAAGCGGTTTTGGGGGATTTTGGCATAAGTTAAGGACGGGTTGAAAAACCCGTCCCGTTGGTCGAGGTGACAGGACTTGAACCTGCGGCATCCTGCTCCCAAAGCAGGCACTCTAGCCAAACTGAGTTACACCTCGAAGTGCTGTTTAGTTTTAACGCTTTGCTATTTTATACTATAAAATTTGATTTGTCAAGATAATTCTTTACTTTTTTGAAAATGTCGGGAAATCTAAATGATTTATTAATCTTAATTTGCTTTGTTGAAATAAATCGGCACATATGATATACTTGTTTCAGTACTAATGAAACGGAGAGTATTTATGGGCAAAAAAACTAAAAAGGGGAACGGGCTTAATTACAAGCAGACGTTCCTTATCGGCTTTGGATTTATGGCTTGTATGCTAATGTGGTCGGTGTACAACTCCTATGTACCTGTTATTTTCAGGGCGAAGCTTACAGAACTCACAGACGGCGGAAGCAAGCTGCCTGCGTTTTTATCGGTAGCACTTCTTGTTAACGCTATTATGACGATTGATAACATTTTCGGCGTAATCTTTCAGCCGTATTTTGGCAAGAAAAGCGACAGAACAAACACAAAATGGGGCAAGAGAATGCCTTACATAATTATCTGCCTTCCTATATGTGCGTTATTCTTCAGTCTTATTCCCGTTGCAGCAACGGTCAAGGCAACTGCACTCAGCGTTGTGCTGATGATGACAGTTATTATATTTTTCAACTTCACTATGTCGGTGTGGCGTTCGCCCGTCGTTTCACTTATGCCCGACTTCACGCCGTCGGCACTACAGAGCGACGCAAACGCTGTAATCAATATTATGGGCGGTATCGGTCAGATGGTCGGATTTGTAATCGGCACCATCGCAACGGGACTCGTGGGACTCCTTGGCTTTACGGCTCTACACGATGCACTTAAAGCTAAGGCGAACTCGCTCGGTCAGATTCTTGAGGTGGACGCACAGAACAACCCCGTTGTAAAATACTTTGGTAACTACGATGCATCTGCTCACAAAGAGGCTGTAGACAACTTCATCAAGTCGGGCAGAGATACTCTTTACGTTGACGGACAGAAGGTTGCCGAAAAGGTGGTTAAACTTAACGCAAACGGCGAACCTACGTATGTTAACTACACGCCTGTGTTTGTTGTTGCGGCTGTAATAGCAATCCTATGCCTTGTAATTCTTATGATGTTTTATAAGAAGAACAAGCACAATGACCTTTCAAAAGACGTTAAGATTGAAAAAGAGGGTACCAACGGCAAAAAAATTAAAATCAAGGAACTGCCCATTACAAAAGAGGAACGAAAAAGTCTTCTTGTAATGCTAGCAGCACTGTTCCTCATCAATAACGCAACCGAGGCGATTGTGCCGAACTTTACAAACTTCGCACTTGACACACTCGGCGTTAAGCCAATATACTCAACGCTAATGATGGCGGTGTTTGCAGTTTCACTGGCAGTTTTCGGTATTCCTGCAGGCGTTATGGGAAGAAAGCTCGGACGTAAAAAAACAATCATCATAGGGCTTGCCTGCATTGTGGCGATGTTTGTTGCGTACATAACCGTGTCGCAAGTCTATTCTGCAAACAGAATGTTTGTATGGATTATGCTGTGGATTGCACTTGTTGTAGGCGGTGCGGCTGTAGGTTGTATCAACATCAACACGCTTCCGCTTGTGCTTGCAATCGGCGGACGTGAGTATGTAGGTACCTTCACAGGTTACTACTATACTGCAACGTTCTCGGCTGCGATTACAGGTCCCATCCTTTGCGGCTGGCTTATCGGTCTGTTTAACGAGGATTACAACTTTATGTTCCTGTTCTGTGCAATCTTCTTTGCAATCGGACTTGCAGTTATCACGCAGGTTAAGCACGGCGAGTCAAGTCCCGAGGACGAAGAGTGGATTAAAGAGGCTGTTGAAGCAGCGGAAGATTAATTATTGTTGCTGAGAATAACACAATAATTAGATTTTTCGGTGATGCTCTGTTGTCTGAAAAATTTGTTGTAATTTGAATATATATATGATAATATATATGTATAAATTTAAGGAGAATGTTTATGGAGAATCAGAATAATTATCCTCAGCAAAATGGAGGAACAGGTTACGAGGGCGGACAACAATATTATCCGCCTCAACCACCGCAACCGCAGTACGTTCAGGAACAGCAGCAGTATTACCCTCAGTCACCGCAACCTCCTCAGCAGCCTGCACCAAAGAAAAACAATGTTTTAATAATTGCAATTGCAGCAGTACTTATAGTGGCAATTATCGCAGGTGTTGTAGTGTTTCTTGTAATGCGTAACGACAAGCAGAACGACGGCGACAAAGACAATAAGAAAGAGTCTGTTTCTGCTTCGCAGGATGCAGGAGAAAACACAACCGCTTCAGGCAGCGGAGATAACGATTCATCAGCTGCCGTCACCTCATATACCACACCTGACGATGTTGAAAAAGCTTTTGAAACAGCACTTTTAAACGGTGATTCTGCTGCGGTGGACAGGCTTATGTTCAAATACGCCTCGGAGATTAACGAATTATTGTATAGCAAGAGTGAATCCGATACAGATTTTAAAGTGGTTGACCCTACTCTTGATTATTCATCAGACGATGTTTCGGAAATGATTTCAAGTTTTGATGAAATGATTTCGGATTCGGACAAAAACAGTATTACCTTTGACCATTATTTCAGATATGATTTATATGGAACATACGATATTAATGACGATTATAGTCTTAATCTTTATCCAGGAGAGATTGAGGATGAACTTGAAGCATTAAATGACTATGCTAATGAAGTTTATTCAAAACACAATGAAAGCACAGAAATACTTAATTACGTTCAGTCTGTTATAACTTACGGAGAGTATGGCGAAATTGAAATCGGTATGCTTATAACAACAGAAGGTTGCTTTATTCTCGCAGTTGATATGTAATAAGACTCAAAACTGCTCACGCAGTGAGCCCTTGAGTCTTGAGTCTAACTAAAAAAGAGCCCGTCGGGCTCTTTTTTCTATTCTCCGAATATTCGTTTTGTGAATTCAAAGATGTCTTTTTCGTACTGTTCCTTGTACTTGAAGTGCGAGTGAACGTGGCGGGCTGTGTCATAGATAATCAGCTTTTTATCCTCGCTGCCGCAAGCCTCGTAGCACTCTTCAACCATATAGGTCGGTACAAAGTTGTCACGTCCGCCGTGAATGAACAGGGCAGGGAGCTTTGTGTTTTTAAGTGCCTCACGTGAGTCCGAAGTCTTGATATCGAGGTCAAGAAACGCCTTTGTCAGTACGTTAACGCCGTCGATAATCGGCTTTGACGGAAGGTGAAGCACCGACTTTGTAAGGTAACTGAACTCGTCGTAGCAGGTCGTGAAACCGCAGTCCTCTATAAAGCCTACAACGTTATCCGTCAAATCCTGGTCGCTTGCCTGCATAATGGTCGCAGCACCCATAGAAGTTCCGTAAAGTATAATCTTACCGTTCGGGAAGTAGTTGTTTACGCACTCAATCCACTTTATAAGCTCGTTCTTTTCAAGAATACCAAATCCCGTGAACTTGCCCTCGTTACCGCCGAAGTGACGGTGATTTACAAGAAAACAGTTGTAACCTGCATTGAGGATTGGCTCAACCATCGTGGCAAAAGCGTATTCGCTGTTTGTGTTGTAACCGTGTACGCAGAGAATTGTGTTTTCACTGCCGTTTTCATTTATATAGAAGAAACCGGGGAGGGTGAGTCCGTCGTCGGTGTAAATATAAACCTCTTCGGGATTGTAGTTAGCCTCAAGATGCTCAATAGCTTCTTTCGTTTCGTTGGTGGCGTCAACAACGTCTTCGTCATAAAATCTGCCTGCGTGTGGATTATCGTGTTTCGGCGGCGGGGGCGATACAAAGGTTTTGTAGGTCAGAACTGCCACGCCCGCAACATACGTGATGCCTGCAGTAATGCCTGCAGCCGCTCCGATTGTTGTTAAAATCTTAGGTAACTTCTTCATTTAATCGCAGCCTTTCTTCTGAAATTTGTTAATATTATAACACAAAATATTTTTTTTTCAAGTTTGTAATATTTTTCTTGATTTTTAAAAACTGTTCTGTTATAATATACCAGCATTCGTAATGTGCGAATACACACGCAGTATCAGTTCAGCCAAAGGTTACAGACAGGGCTGGTGCCAGACTGACTGCGGAGGATTAACCTTAAAGGAGGAAATTATTATGGCAAACGTAGTTTCAATGAAACAGCTTTTAGAAGCAGGTGTTCACTTCGGACACCAGACAAGAAGATGGAACCCCAAAATGGCAGAGTACATCTTCACAGAGCGTAACGGCATCTACATCATCGACCTTCAGAAAACAGTAAAGAAGCTCGACGAGGCTTATATGTTCGTTCGTGACCTCGCTGCAGAAGGCGGCTCAATCATCTTTGTAGGAACAAAGAAACAGGCTCAGGAATCAGTTAAAGAAGAAGCACTCCGTTGCGGTATGCCTTTTGTTAACGCAAGATGGCTCGGCGGTATGCTCACAAACTTCAAGACTATCCGTGGCAGAGTTGCACGTCTTGCTCAGCTTAAAAAGATGCAGGAGGACGGCACATTCGACCTTCTTCCAAAGAAGGAAGTTGCAGGTCTTGAACTCGAAATCGAAAAACTCGAAAAGTATCTCGGCGGTATCACAGAGATGAAGAGAGTTCCGGACGCTATGTTCATCGTTGACCCAAGAAAAGAAAGAATTGCTGTATCAGAGGCAATGAAGCTCGGTCTTCCTATTGTTGCTATTGTTGATACAAACTGCGACCCGGACGAGATTGACTATGTTATTCCCGGTAACGACGACGCTATCCGTGCAGTAAAACTTATTGCAGGTGCAATGGCTAACGCTGTTATCGAAGGCAGAGACGGTGAAGACGCTCTTGAAGCAGCACCGACTGAGGATGCAGAAAAAGAAGAGGCTCCTGCAGAGGACGCAGAGTAATAACGATTAATACGGGCACGGTGATTTCATCGTGCCTACGATTATAATAGTATAACAGGAGGATTTTGAAATGGCTAATATTTCGGCTAAAGACGTAAAAGAACTTCGTGAAAAAACAGGCGTTGGTATGATGGAGTGCAAAAAGGCACTTGTTGAGGCTGACGGTGATATGGAAAAGGCAATTGACTTCCTTCGTGAAAGAGGTCTTGCTGCAGCACAGAAGAAGGCATCAAGAATTGCTGCTGAAGGTGTTGTACTTCCTTACTATGACAAGGCTGCAAAGAAGGGCGTTGTTGTAGAGGTTAACTCAGAAACAGACTTCGTTGCAAAGAACGAAAAGTTTATGAACTTTGTTGAAGGCGTTGCTAAGACTGTTCTTGCTACTGACCCTGCAGACGTAGAGGCTCTTAAAGAGGCTAAGTATGACGGCACAGACAGAACTGTTACCGAAACTCTTAATGACCTCGTTCTTGCAATCGGTGAGAATATGAAGATTCGCCGCTTTGAAAGAATGGACGGCGTTGTATCAACTTACATCCACGCAGGCGGTTCTGTTGGCGTTATGGTTGGCTTTGACGTTGCTGACGAAAGCAAGGCTGACACAGCTGAGTTTGAGGCAATGGGCAAAAACGTTGCAATGCAGATTGCAGCTATGAACCCTGAGTATCTCGGCAAGGCAAACATCTCTGACGCAGAACTCGACAAGATGCACTCAATCACTGTTGACAGTGCTCTTAACAAGCCTGATTCACTTCCTATGCCAATCCTTACAAGCCTTGTAACCGAGGCTATCGACGGCAAAAAGTGGAGCGACGACGACATCAACATCTACCAGGGTCTTGACAATAAGCAGAGAAAGAACTTCAAGAACTTCATCTCAACAGAGGCTTTTGAAACTCTCGCAGGAATCGCTGTTTCACACAAGGCAGACATCGTTGACAACAAGATTTTCACAGGTCTTGTACAGGGCAGACTCTCAAAGCAGATTAAGGAAATCTGTCTGCTTGAGCAGGAGTTCGTTCGTTCAGACATCTTCCAGGGCAGCGTTCAGGGCTACGTAGACAGCGTTGCTAAAGAACTCGGCACCGAAATCAAGGTTAACAACTTCATCAGAATGATGAAGGGCGACGGCCTTGAAAAGAGAGAAGAAAACTTTGCAGAGGAAATCGCAAAGCAGATTAACGGCTAAATAAAACACAAAACCACCGCAGGGCTTTCGCTTTGCGGTGATTTTTTTTGTTGTTTAAACACGAAGTGAATTGTTATATCAAGTCGTCAAAGAGTTTTTTGATTTTGTAGTTGGGTTCGCCGAGCAGGAGTACTGCGGGGGCTATGTATTTTTTGAGCAGGTTTTCAAGCGGTTCTGACAGCGGAAATCCCGAAAAGTCAACATAGTGTACCGCAAGGGTGGGCATATCGGGGAAAGAGTCGTTTTTGATTATTACTCTGCCCTCGCTGTCAAACACAAACACAAGCCGCCTTACGTGGCAGCCCTCAAGCAGACGAACGTATACCGTAAGCACTCTCGGTGTTGTCCACGCCGCCTTTGTGCAGGCTGTGTACTTCAGTCCCGCAAGAGTAACCGTGTTGTACTCGTACTCGTTTTGCATACCAAGTTTTATGTTGTTGACGTCAAAGCCCTCTTTCCACATCAGACAGAGGTCGCCGTTCTTTTCAAGACTGAG
>SVQF01000068.1 GCA_015065445.1 Oscillospiraceae bacterium
CGGAGTTCAGTTAACTCAATTTAAAATTAAATCGGGTTCCTTTTCGTCGTTGTTTAATTTTCAAGGTCCTTGTCGCCTCGCCTTTTGACTTGCGACTTGTACATAATAGCAAATTGAATTCGTTTTGTCAACAATTTTTTCAGAAAAATTTGCAATTTTTTCGAGTTTTTGCAAATTAAACAGAATTATCATATTGTTAATAAAAATTCTATGCAATTATTATACAATCTATCCAAATTGAACCAAAATATTCATTTACATATATTTATTACATTATATTATGGGATACACTAAATATTGAATCTGCAACATTATATAATACACTTGAATTTGAAGTGGGTATTTGTTATAATTACAACAAATGATTTGAAAGGGGTTGGTATTTTGCCTATCAGAATAAATAACGAATTACCTGCAAAGCAAAGGCTTGAAATGGAAAACATATTTGTTATGAGCAATATGCGTGCTGATACGCAGGATATCAGACCGCTAAAAATAATAATCCTTAATCTGATGCCTACTAAGCTTGAAACCGAGACCCAGCTTCTTCGATTGCTGAGCAACTCACCCCTTCAGGTAGACGTTGAATTTTTACAGGTTGCTACTCACAAGGCGAAGAACGTGTCGAAAAACCATATGGACAAGTTTTATCAGACGTTTGACGAAGTTGCTGACAACAGATATGACGGAATGATTATAACGGGTGCTCCAATTGAGCATCTTGAATTTGAAGAGGTTGACTACTGGGACGAGCTTTGCAAGATTATGGAGTGGAGTAAAACAAACGTATACTCTACTTGGTACATCTGCTGGGGGGCTCAGGCAGGTCTTTATTATCATTACGGTATAAAGAAATACAAACTTGATAAAAAGTTATTTGGTGTTTTCCCCCACTTCTGTCTTGACGACACCCATCCGTTAATGAGAGGCATTGATGATATTTACTATGCACCTCACTCAAGACATACTGAAATAAGAAGGCAGGATATTGCACAGGTTAAAGACCTGCAGATACTGTCGTACAGCGAAGAGGCCGGCGTGCATATTGTTGCAGATATGGAGTGCAGAAAGTTCTTTGTTACAGGTCATAGCGAATACGACAGAGATACTCTTGCAAAAGAATACTACCGTGACAAAGAAAAAGGAGCTGAGATAGAAATACCGAAGAATTATTTTCCCAATGATGACGAAAACCTCGTTCCGAAAATGATTTGGCGTACAACAGCTAATCTACTTTTTAATAACTGGCTAAACTATTTTGTTTACCAGAAAACGCCGTATGACCTTAATAATCTTTAATTGCAAAGACTCACGGAAATCCGTGAGTCTTTGTTATTCGTACAGTTGTGCAATTGTGAGTGCCTGCTTTTTTACTTCCTGAGCAAGTGAATCGGGTTTGACGACCTTTATTTTGTCACCGAAGTTCATTATCCACGCAACAAGTCCGTGGGAAACTGCTGCATTAATTGTTGTTTCAAAATGGTCGGTGTCTACTGCAACAAGCGGAATTTTTGAACCGAAACGGTCCATAATCTCTTCACGCAAGTCGAGGTGACAACGCAGAGTAACTTCTCCCGTTTCACCGCTGAACATATTGAACATTTTTGACGTATAGTCGGATACGTCGATAAAATCCTCGTACTCACTCACTTCGGAAATATCACGTGACGGAGAGTCGAGTTGCTCGATCTTGCGGATTCTGTCGAGTCTGAGATTCATAAGGTTGTCGTACTTTTCATTATTGCAAACGAGATAATAATGGTCGTCCTTCCAGATTAATGCATAGGGTGAAACTCTAAAAGTTTTTTCCGTATACGACTTGCGATTTTCTTTGTCAATATTGCGGCGTTTATAAAGAAATTTAACTTTATGCTGGTGGATAATTGCATCGTGCAGTGCATCAATAATATAGTAAATTTCCTCATTATCGCACTTTGTGTTGGAGTCAACGTAAACCTGTGAAACAAGTTGATTTGCATCGTTTTTAGAAATAAGGCTTTCAAGCTTACTTACAAGGTCACGGGTTTTATTGGGCGTAATAAACCCTGCAGATGTAACAGCATCAATAAGCAGCCGCACCTGTGCGAGTTCAAATGTCCTGCTTGCAAGAAAGAAGCCACGTTTGGTCGAAACCGACGGAATGATGTCAAACCCTACTGAATTTAAAGTTTTAATATCGGCATAAATCGACTTTCTTTCGCAGGTGATACCGTCCTTTTTAAGCATATTAATAAGGTCGGTTGTGGAAAGCGGATGATTTTCGTCGGAGTATTCAAACAGATATTTATAGATTAAAAGCGTTTTGGTCTTTGAACTTGCCATAATTTTCACCTCAAGGTGATTATAGCACTATTTGTCAATGTTTTCAACTATGGTACGAAAAACAGGACAGCAATCCGCAGCACCGCTCGTTCCGTCTTCGCACATAACTACGATTGCGTATTTTGGCTCATTATACGGATACAGTCCTGCAAACCAAGTGTTATATATTTCCCTGTTTTCAATAAACTGTCCGGTTTGTGCTGTTGCTGTTTTACCGGATGACAAATGTCTGAGAGTTTCGGCATTTGCACCTGTTCCGTCAGTTACAACAGTTCGGAGATAGTCACGGAGTTCTTTAGACGTATCTTTTGAAACAGCGTGAACAGAGTTGTTGTTTTTGATTTCGGTAATGCTGCCGTTTCTTTCACGTTTTGCGTAAACAAGCGACGGTCTGATATATGTGCCATCATTTGCAACAGTACACAAAGTACTGCAAATCTGAAGCGGAGAGGCAAGCAGTTTTCCCTGTCCGAAGCCAAGAAGTGAAAGTTCGCCTTTAGAGTCGAGGTCTGAATCTGACGGAAGATGCGAAGTCTGCAAATTCCAGTTGTTATACAAATTCAGTGCAGTACCAAATCCCAGTTTTTTTGCAGTAGTGATTATCTTGTCTTTACCGAGTTCGAGTGCAAGATTTACAAAGTAGCAGTTGCAGGAATTAGCAAGTGCCGCTTCAAGGTTCTCTGCTCCGTGATTACGGTTGTTCTGGCAGGAGAAAGTTGTGTCGCCCACTCTTGTTTCACCCGTACAGGTAAATCTGAAGTCAATATTATTTTCAAGTGCGGCGGCAGCAACGGCAATTTTGAATACTGAACCTACTGCATACTTTTCAAACGCCTTATTAACGTATGTGGAGTCGGGCTTATTGACCACCGCAAGAATCTTAGCGTTTTTTGCGTCCATTACTACTACGCAGCCCGATTTGATGGATTGAGCTGCTTGTACTGCTACGTTTTGTATTTTACTGTCAATCGTCAGAACAAGTCCTTCCTGCGAGTTGTAATCAACCGAACTGACCCTGCCTCTGTCGCCTGCGAGAAATCTGCCCATAGCGTCAATATGAAAGTTGACTGAAAGTTCACGTTTCGGCATTTGAGCATAGTTCGCAAGTCCGTTTGACTGTGATGAAATTAACTGAGTGAGTGTCGAGTGTGTTTTATTTACTTCCAATGTTTTAATATCGGCAACCGGTTTATCAATCAGACGAACTATTGGATAGCCTTCTTTAAGCGATTTGGTTATAGTAGACAACTCATCTGACGAATAGTACTTTTGAATATTTCTAAGATCGTCGTTCGTGGGTCTGATAACTGCAACGTATTCGGTTACGTTATTATTTATTTTGGTTCCGTCGTTAAAATAAAACTGAGGTTCGCTTATGTCAACTGTTAGTTTATACGAATTATAACTGTCTGATACATTATAATTCCTGCTGAAAACTATATAGCCAATTCTCCCGCCGATGCCTACAAAAAACAAAGAGGCGGCAACACAAAGTGATACAATTCTTTTTCGCATAAAAAACACCCCATTGTTATTTTGTAACAATGGGGTGTTTTTATTATTTTCTTTCTACTCTGAAAATTGCATCAGGCGAGATTTGTTTTTCACATTTGAACGAATAAATATCGGTTGCTTTATTGGCAACGTCTGTAAATTCGCCGTCATTTTCATTATAGAGTTCTTTAACTGTAATTGAATACGGCTTTTTAAACGGTTCAACAACTTCAAGAACATCGCCCTGATAAAAACGGTTGCGTTGTTTAACAACAAGTCTTCCGTTTTCGTATCTGTCGTAAAGAGCACACACGTCCCAGTTTCTGATGTATCCTCCCGAGTCCAAAACCTGTCCGTTTTTAAGCGGTCCAAAGTTAAAGCCGTCAGTATATTCACGGTGGCTCATTTTTTCCATCTCGTCAAGAATCCACTGAGACGGTCTGAAGTCGGCTTTTCTGCCTCCGTTAAGATACTCGTCAATAGCGTTGCGGTAAGCGTATGTAACTATAGCCGTGTAGTATTCGCTCTTCGCCCTGCCCTCTATTTTGAAAGAATCAATACCCGCTCTGTCAAGCTCGGGTATATGTTCAATCATACAAAGATCCTTTGAGTTGAAAATATAAGTGCCGCTTTCGTCCTGATTAACAGGAAAATACTGTCCCGGGCGGGTTTCTTCAACAAGAGAATACTTCCATCTGCATGGCTGAGCACAGTCGCCACGGTTAGCGTCTCTGCCGACCATATAATCGGAAAGTATGCATCTGCCGGAAAAAGACATACACATAGCACCGTGAACAAATACTTCGATTTCAAGTTCGGGGTTGGTTTTGTCACGGATTTGTTTGATTTCGTCAAGCGAAAGTTCACGTGCCGTAACAATACGCTTTGCACCCATTTCATAAAGTGCGTTTGCCGCCTCGTAATTCACAATGCCTACCTGCGTTGACATATGAATATCCGTATCAGGTGCATATTTTTTGGCAAGAGCAAGAACGCCCATATCCGCAATTATAAGTGCGTCTACGCCGATAGATGCAACATATTTAAGATACTCGGGAAGTGCAGGAAGTTCGTTGTTGCGTGGAAGTGTGTTACAGGTAAGATATACCTTCTTACTCATTGAATGTGCAAGCTCAACTGCTTCTTTAAGCTGTTCAGCGTTAAAGTTGGACGGATTTGTTCGCATACCGAACATTTCGCCGCCAAGGTATACAGCATCTGCACCGAATTTAAGTGCAAGCCGAAAACGTTCAATGTCGCCTGCCGGGGATAAAAGCTCCAATTTCTGATTATACATATTACGGCTCCAGATAAGGTGCGTACTTAGCTACCTTTGATTTGAATTCTGCATAGTCTTTTGCTGTGTAAAGAACTCCCTTGTTGTCGTGGAAGAAGAACTTTGCAGTTGACTTTGAAGGATAGAGTGCTGCCTGAATTGCCTTCTTACCCGGGTTACAGATAGGACCTGACGGAAGACCTACAACTGTTGAGTTGTTATTGGTGTTGTAGTAAGTCATATAGTATTCGGAAGTATGAGCCGATGTAGAAGTAAGTGAAGGTGCAACCTTGTTTGTGATGTAGTCAGACGTTGACTGACAGCCAAGCGTCGGGAAATTTACAGTGTCGTCAAGACGGTTGTGGATGATTGCCGAAATAGTCTTCATCTGGTCGTCATTTGCGGCTTCTTTCTGAATAATTGACGCAATTGTTATAATTTCATAATCCGTATATCCAAGTTCCTTAGCACGCTTTTTATACTTTTCGGTATATTTTTCATTACCGTTTTCAAGAAACTTCTTGATAGTTGAAGATGCAGACTCATCTATGAAGAACTCATAGGTATCGGGGAACAAATAACCCTCAAGCCTGTAAGGTATAGTATCGCTTGCCTGAAGGTCGGCAACGAGTTCGTAGTTAAAATCAGTTGTCTGAATAACCGAAATAAGTGCCTGCTTGTCACAAACATCATTTTCAGATAATTTGTTTATTATCTCCGGTACAGTGTAGCCCTCGGGGAAAGTAAGGGTTACAGTTTCGCTCGAAGTTACCTGTCCTTTAAGCGTTGTAAGCATTCCCTCAAGTCCCATTTTGCCGTTAAGGTAGTAAACACCGGCATCGTACGGTCCTTCGAGTTTGTTGGAACTGATAAGCTTGTTCCTCATTTTTATAAAAAATTTGCAGAAGTTCTTGCACTTGATAAGCCCGTTATCCGCAAATGCGTCAATTGCATCGTCGCTTGTTGCAACCTGTTGCGTAAACGATACGGTAACAGTTGATTTGGTCTTGGTGATTGCAAGAATATCATTCATACAAAGAATTGCGTAAATGGATACAACCATTGATACAACAATAACTATTATGAAAAACAGATACGTTGAACCAACGCCGCTACTCTTCTTTTTTTTGCGTTTTTTAGCAGTAGCGTTTGAACGTGCATGCGTACGTTCTGCTCTTTGTTCGGCTGCATCGTTCTGATTTGAAAAATATATGTCTTTAGTTCCTGACTTGCCGTCCTGTTTAAAGTCCATTTCATCCTCCGTTAACATATATTGTCTGTTTATCTGTAATCAGTATTCCTACAGGAATATCGTTTTCTTCCACAGGAAAACTGCTCTGAAGCATTTCTTGATAGCACAAGCCAACACTAACTCCGTGAAACTTGCACAAATAACGGTCGTAATATCCTCCGCCGTATCCGAGGCGATAGCCTTTTTCGTTAAAAGCAACGCCAGGTACAATTATAATAGAATTTTCAAAATCTTCAAGTCTTTTGTTAAAATTTATATCAGGCTCGGGAATACCGTACATTCCTTCTTTAAGCTCATCGTCAGAGTTGATTAAATAAAATTCCATATTACCGCATTTATCAACGCAGTACGGAACGGCAACTTTTTTGCCCAAACTCAGCGAATGATTGATTATATCATATGTGCCTGCCTCGTCGCCCACTGATACGTAGCAAAGTACGGTTCTTGCTTTTATGTATTCGGGAAGTTCGGTTAGTCTTGCAAAAATTTTTCTGCTTTTTTCGTCTTTGCTTGTGACTTTGCTGCGTGTTTTCAGCAGATTCTTTCTGACGTCTTTTTTTATTTGCATTGTATCTGCTGTCTGATTGTTTCAGCCACGTCTGCTCCTTTGAGCTTTTTGACTATCTCAAGACCGAACTCTATGCAAACGCCGGCACCTCGTGCAGTAATGAAATTGCCGTCAGTAACAACATAGTTTTCAGAAAGCCTTGTTCCTTCAAGAGCTCCTTCAAATCCGGGAAAACAGGTTGCCTCTTTTTTGTTTAAAAGTCCTTTATGACCGAGAATTGAAGGTGCAGCACAAATAGCACAAACAGGAACGTCAATGGTTACAGCATTATCAATTGTGCTTTGCACCTTGGTATTGTTTTCGAGGTTAAGCGTTCCGGGCATTCCTCCCGGAAGAACAACAGCCTCAACATCGTAAAAATCAAAATCGTCAATAGTGATGTCGGCGTTTACCGGAACACCGCACGACGAGGTTACAAGCTGACCGGTAACACCTACCGTTTTGACCTCAACGCCTGCTCTTGTGAGCATATCGACAGGAGCAAGTGCCTCAATTATTTCAAATCCGTCTGCTAAAAAAACATAAACCATTTTTAATCTCCTAACTCATCAGCACGCAGGGTTCAGTCAGACTGTAGCCTTCAAAAAGATATTCTTCAATTTCAGGTATCTGATCAAACTCAATACTTTCGATGCTGATTTTAATGTTTATCTTACGCTTTGAATAAAAATCAATCAAAGAATCATCAGCAGGTATAAGGCATACCTTAACACCATTGCTTAAACAGTGGTCTATAAGCTGTGACATAAATCCCCTGCCCTTGTATTCTTTTGCGGTGCAGGCAGCGTAGATGTATCTGCGTTTTTCACCGTCAATGCAGCAATCAACAAGATACATCATAGAAGCGGGTTTGCCGTCGCAAAAATACATAAGACAGTCAGCGTCTTTGATGTTATTAATAAAAAACAATATGTCTTCAGTTGTATCGCCGAATGCCTGCTGCCAAAGTTTAATTATAAAGTCGGCGTTATCGGTATACTTAATCATTATACACCGCCAGAGATTTTTCAAGAAAAATTTCGGGATAGTACGACTGCTTTGCTTTTCGCAGTCCTTCGAGACCTAAGTCTTCTTCCCTGTTTACGTACGTATAATCCTGAAGGCAGTTTTTAGTGAATTCCTGATTAATAATCGGAAAAGCACCCTGAATGTCCGCCGACGCCTTTTCAAAATGAGTAACAAAGCAACGTCCGTTTTGCTGACCTTCACCCATACAGTACGCAACAACTTCACCGTTTGTACGTATTAATCCGCCTTTCCATCCAAGTGCATCATAACTTTCAAACGCTTTTAAAACAGCGTTAAGTTCCTCGACGTAATCCTCGTCTGCCTCGCCCTTTTCTTCTATCCAGTGCATATGCATGGCAATACACTCGCCGATATTGTCGCCGCTGATTTTTTCAAAAGTCCAGTCGGGGTGATTTTTTTTGAAATTTGTTATATGATTTCGCTTGCCGTGATATTTTTTGCCTGATAGAGAAGTCATTTTGGAAACAAGGTAAATATAATCGTTAAAACCTTCGTCAAAATGATATGTAAATTTACCTGTAAAAGCCTCTTGCAGCATAAGTCTGTACCCCTCTGTGATTCCGTAAATACGTGGAGTTATGCCAAGGCTTTTTGCATCGTCAATAATCATCTGAACTGCCTGAGTAAAATCACCTTCACCAAGTGGAACCGAATATGTAATATCGTCACCATTGCCCCATCTGCAAAACAAAAAGTTTTCGTGCTTTGCAATCATTGTGTTATATGCCTCTGTCCAGATGTACATATTGCCGAAGGTGTACTCGCAGTTCATACTGTTTGCATGACTGAGACATTCGTTTACCCAGTCTTTGTCAGACAGCTGAGCAGGTTTAAAGTTAAGCATTTTCAAGCTCCTTGTCAACTAAATCGCAAATCATATTGTGGATTGTGTCTATCGGGAGAATTTTGCCGTCTTTGGTGCAATTAACTACCTTCCAGTTTTGTTTTTGTGCAGTGTAGAGAGCCGACTCTCTGCAGCTTTGAAGGAACTTAACATTATTTTCGTGAACGTCTTTTTTTCCCTCATCGCCGCTGTATCTGCGGGTCATTAGTTTTTGTGATATTTCCACAGGCACATCAAGATAAATCACAAGGTCGGGCTTTGGTATTCCGATTTTGCGGTACTCAAAATCCTCACTCCATTCAAGGTAGGCGTCCCATTCGCTTTTCGGAAGCTTTTCCATCTGATAAATTGAATTTGATGTTGCGTATCGGTCTGCAAGAATCAGCGTTTCGTTTTCGTAATCTTCTTTCCATTTAAGCTGATACGACGCAAAACGGTCCACTGCGTAAAAAGCTCCTGCTGCGTATGCGTTAACGCAGTCTGCAGATGTTCCGAACTCGCCGCCAAGATACATTTTAACCAACGTACTCGAGGGAGCGTCATAGTCAGGAAGTTTGATTTTTTTATAGTTTACGCCGCAATCTTCAAGATGCTTTTCAAGCAGTGCGGTCTGAGTTGATTTTCCGCTGCCGTCAAGACCTTCAATTATTATTAGTTTTGGCATCTTTTCTCTCTAACTTTCTTTTATTACCTTTATCGTCAACTATATAAGTGTTTTCAAGCTGACTAATAAGGCTTGCTTTGTATGAGTTTATATACTCAAGACGTAAGTTTGCCTGCTCGCTTTTTTCCTCATCGGTAAGTCCTTCGGGCGTTTTTGCCTTGCGGGCAAGTTCGTTTATTCTGTCAATCTTTGCTTTTTCCATCAGTCTAAAAAGTCCTTAAGTTTTTTGCTTCTGCTCGGGTGACGCAGTTTTCTGAGTGCTTTTGCCTCAATCTGTCTTATACGTTCACGTGTTACGTTAAACTCTTTGCCTACTTCTTCGAGCGTCTTAGGGTTGCCGTCCTCAAGACCGAAACGAAGTGCAAGCACCTTTTCTTCACGTGGAGTGAGAGTCTTGAGTACTTCAGCAAGCTGTTCTTTAAGAAGGCTCATTGAGGCTGCGTCAGCAGGAGCAAGTGCATCATCGTCAGGGATAAAGTCGCCGAGATGCGAATCCTCTTCCTCGCCTATTGGTGTTTCGAGTGACACCGGGTCCTGTGCAACACGCAAAATTTCACGTACTTTATCTACAGGCATTTCAAGGTATTCTGCAATTTCCTCAGGTGTTGGCTCGTGGCCGTTAACGTGAAGAAGCTGTGATTTAGCCTTCTTGACCTTGTTGATGGTTTCCACCATATGAACCGGAATTCTGATTGTCCTTGCCTGGTCAGCAATCGCACGGGTTATTGCCTGTCTTATCCACCAGGTAGCATAGGTTGAAAACTTAAAGCCCTTGGTGTAATCAAATTTGTCAACAGCCTTTATAAGACCGAGATTACCCTCCTGAATCAAATCAAGAAACTGCATACCTCTGCCCACGTATCTTTTTGCAATACTTACTACAAGACGGAGGTTTGCCTCTGCAAGACGCTTTTTGGCATATTCGTCATTATCGGCAATTTTTATTGCGAGTTCAATTTCCTCCTCTGCTGTAAGAAGCGGTATTCTTCCGATTTCTTTGAGATAAACTTTAACAGGGTCGTCCATTGCAGCATTGTCGTTAACTGCAATTGTGTCTGCTGCGTCGGTTTCTTTGGGAAGGTCAACCTCAAGGGTTATGCCGTCGAGCGTTTCGGCTGAAAAGTCATCAATAATATTGATATTTGCTGCGTCAATCTGCTCG
>SVQF01000069.1 GCA_015065445.1 Oscillospiraceae bacterium
CAGAAACAAGGGTATGTCAGGCAAGCCCGTAACAACCAATCCGCCCTACGGATATATGAAAAGTCCGGAGGACGGCGACAAGTGGATAATTGATGAAGAAGCCGCAGAGGTGGTCAAGCGCATTTTTAAATTATGCATTGAAGGCTACGGTCCTACACAAATTGCTAAGCTTCTCAGAGAAGAAAAGATTATGACACCCGTTGAGTACTGGGCTACACATGACAGAATAGGAGGTCAATTTCCTTCAAAGCCATGTAACTGGTGCGCAACAAGTGTCGGTAAAATTTTAGACCGTCAGGAATATATCGGTGATACCGTCAACTTTCGTTCAAAAAGGAAATCCTTTAAAAACAAGAAAAAGATTGATAACCCAAAGGATGAGTGGGTAATATTCAAAGATACTCACCCTGCAATTATCAGCGAAGAGGATTTCCTGCTTGTGCAAAAGCTGAGGCAAAACAAAAGACGACCTAACCGCAAGGGTGCGATAAGTATGTTTTCAGGCTTTATGTATTGCGCCGACTGCGGAGCGAAACTGTATTATGTTGCCAACAGAAAGCATGAAACACCGAGCTTTGTCTGTTCAAGCTTCAGGAAGGACTCAACAGATTGCTCAATGCACTTTATTCGAGAAAAAGTCATTTATCAAGCTGTGCTGCAAGATATACGAAAGGTTTGCGAGTATATCACGGATTACGAAGAGGATTTTGCCAGAGGCGTTCTCAGTGAACAGCGTTATCAAAAGAAAAAGGAATTAGCTTCAAAGCAAAAAGAACTTCAAAAACGCAAGAGCCGTATTGAAGAAATTGATATGCTGATTCAAAAGTTATATGAAGATAACGCAACAGGCAAGCTCTCAGATGAACGGTATGCAACCTTATCCTTATCGCTTGAAAATGAACAGTGCGAATTAAAGCAATCTGTACCTGCTATGGAAGCAGAACTCAAAGCAGAAACAGACAAAACCGAAAATGTTCAGCAGTTTATTGACAAGGTTAAGAAATTAAGTGAGCCAACGGAATTAACAAATGAATTGGTACACGAATTTATTGACAAAATCGTTGTTTCAAAACCCGAAAAGATAAACGGTAAAAGACATCAACACCTTGATATCTACTATAACGGAATCGGGATAATTGATAAGATGACGCCTGATGAATTTGCTAACAAGTATTTAAATGGAGAAATTCACAGGCCGCAGCTCACTACAGAGTTAGTAAAAGGAAAAAAGACAGCATAGCATAAGCTATACTGACAAATCTACCGCTTGGGGCGTACCATCCTTACGGAATACACCCCAATACGCAAGTATGCAGGGAATTTTATAATTCCTTTATGGACTAAAACTACTTTGTCAAAACTGCTTCGCATCCTAAAATCAGTAGATTTTTTGTCAGAACAAAGCACAAATGTCCATTTGGGCTGACGCCCTAATGGACATTTTAATACAGTTATGACGGAAAAGATACGATTTTAGGACTAACCTTCGTTATCGCACCTCGCCTTTATACGGCGGTGGCTTTTTTGTGCGTTTTGACATTGTTGTTGTTTTTGTGCGGTTTTTCTGCTATAATGTTTTTGACGTTACGTGGGGGTGGTGCAATGTCTGAAAACACATTTGAAAAGATTTATGACGTTGTAAAAAAGATACCCTACGGCAAGGTTGCAACCTATGGACAGGTGGCGGCACTCGCAGGCAATCCACGGTGGAGCAGAGTGGTTGGTTACGCACTTCACGTAAATCCCGACCCTGACTCCATACCTTGTTTCAGAGTGGTAAACCGCCTTGGCGAGCCGTCGTCTGCGTTTGCTTTTGGCGGTAAAAACACTCAGATTCTTTTGCTTGAGGGCGAGGGCGTTACCTTCACCGACGGCAGAGTTAATATGAAAGAGCACTTGTGGAACGGCGAGTGCTGAGTCGGAGGACATATGTCGGAATTACTTGAAACAGTGATGCTGATTTGTTTCGGTCTTTCGTGGCCGATTAATCTTGTAAAAAGCATTAAATCAAAAACTGCAAAGTCAACAAGCTTTAAATTTTTGCTGCTGATAACACTGGGTTACCTGTGTGGAATTGCGGCAAAAATTGTGTCTGATCAGATTAACTATGTGCTTGCGGTTTATCTTCTTAACCTGCTTGTTGTAGCAGCTAATATTATTGTGTACTTTATTAATGCAAAACGGGACAAAAAGCAACTCAGTCAGGAGGATATGTCCGATGACCGATAAGGACTACCGTCTTATTGAAAACTATATGCTGTCCTGTATGGCGGACAGTGCTCACGATAAAGAACATATATACAGAGTGCTTTATGTGGCACTTGCTATTGCCGATGGCGAGGGTAACGCTGACTCCGATATAATTATTGCGGCAAGCCTTTTGCACGACATCGGCAGAAAAGAGCAGTTTGAAAATCCTGAACTTTGTCACGCAAAGGTCGGTGCAGAAAAGGCGTTTATATTCCTTACAGAAAACGGATTTGATACGCAGTTTGCACAATCGGTTTCGGATTGTATTAATTCGCATCGGTTCAGGGGCAACAACCCTCCGCAGAGTATTGAAGCAAAAATTTTGTTTGATGCCGATAAAATTGACGCAACGGGAACTCTTGGAATTGCGAGAACGCTTTTTTATAACGGAATTCTTGGCGAACCGCTGTATTCGCTCGACAGCGACCGAAATGTGCTTGACGGCACTAACGACACAACGCCGTCATTTTTTCAGGAGTACAAGTTTAAACTTGAAAATGTTTACAGCAAACTTTATACCGAAACAGGAAGAAGAATTGCAGAAGGCAGACGTCGCTCAGCAATTGATTTTTACAACAGTATGCTGTCGGAAGTCAAAGATTCCTGCGAAACAGGTCAGAGGCTACTGAACGGTTTAATAGAATAATAAAAGGAGGAACGGCGATGAAACGTATATTTGCACATATAGGTTTTTCGGTTGCCGTTTCTCTTTTTATTTTTAACATTTTCGGCATCGGATTTACACAATATGCAGGCATTGTCCTTGCAACGATATTTGTCGCAGGACTCATTTTGCCCGACTTTCGTAAAAAAGCTGCTGTGCCGTTGTGCAGCGGTTCGGCTTTGTTTGCGTGTTTGCTGTTTGTCTACTGCTATTATAACGTGGCACTGCCTCAGCTTAGCCTCGGAGGAAGGGAGGCTGACGCAGTGTTTTACATCACGGGTTTTGCAAATAAAAGTAATACGGGATTTGTATATAACGCCTGCGTTCAGTCCGTAAACATAGACTCAGCACCGCAGAACATAAAGATAAAACTATACACAAACGAACAGATTCCTGCTGCCTGCTATCAGCTTGTTGAAGGTAAACTGAAGTTCTTTTCCTCGGGCAGTAGCGGATACTCATCGTACGGAATGTGGGGCAACGGATTTTTTGTTAACGCAAAGGTCGGCAGTTACACACGCACTGACGAATTTGTCCCGTCGGTTATGACAGGAGTGCTTAGCGTACGGGAGTATATTATGCAGGCGTGCGGCAGTTATATAGGCGGTGACGAAGGTGCGTTATCGCTCGGTGTTCTTCTTGGCGACAGGTCGCAGTTTTCGGACGAACTTGTAACTGCTTTTAAGATGACAGGAACAATGCATCTCACTGCGGTCAGCGGTCTGCATCTCGGAGCGGCTACGGGATTTTTTGCGTACATATTCAGGCGGCTCGGCGTCAGCAAAAAAGTATCGTCACCGATTCTGATAATTATAATACTGCTGTACGGGCTACTCAGCGGCTTTTCAAAATCCGTACTACGTGCAGGTGTAATGCTGTTTGTAGTGCTGGCGGGCGAGATGGCTGGTAAACGTGCTGATTCTCTGAATTCGCTCGGCATAGCAATGTTTGTTATCTGTCTCAATCCGTTTGCAGTGTGCGATTTGAGTGCTCTGCTTACAGCACTCTGCGTGTTTGCAATAATTGTTGTTTACCCTGCGTTCAGCCTGAGATACAGCAGAGATACAGTACTTCTCAGACAGAGATTAAAAGGACACGGCACACTTTCAAATAACCTGTTAAAAATCGCATTCAGCGTTGCAGATTTGCTTATTCTGTCAGTTTCAATAACAGTCTGCACAATGCCTGTTATGTGCCTGTTTTTCGGCTACTTTTCCACAGTAGGAATACTAATCAGTCCCATTATTATGTTCCTCGGAACAGCTGTGGTTATTGCGTCAATGATATTTGCAATATGCAGTCCCTTCCGAATTCTTGCAGTGCTGACGGCACTGTTTGTACGACTGATTAACAGCATTGTGTTAAACTTAATCACATCGGCGGCAAAACTGCCGTTTGCAACGCTTAATCTCACAAAAGAAACCGCACTTGCAATCGGCGGAGTGCTTATCTTCCTCGGAATATGTACTGCATTTTTCCCAAACAGATTAAAGAGTTCGGCACTGTCGGCGGTTGCGGTACTCGCCGTTTTAATTGTGACTTTCAACATCAGCGACAGCAGGGCAAGCCACATTTATTTTACCGAAAATGCCGCTGCGGTTGTAAGCAGTAAAGAAGTTGCAGTTCTTAATGTACGCAACAGGCACGACTATATACGAGTCAGGGCTTATCTCACATCAAACCGACTCGGAGTTGACGGCATCTATAACTGCGACAGTGAATTTGCAGACCTTCTTGCCGATGAGTTCAACTGCCACAGCATTACTCATACGAAAAGTGCAGTGGCTTTTGAGGTTGACGGCATTACGTTTTCGTCGGGGAGCGGAGCAAAGGGAAACATAGTGTTGTACAACGGCGTGCTGACCGACTCCGCAGGCAGCACTGACCTTGCTGACGGCGAGGTGATTTACTCGGTAAAAGGCGACGCTTACAGCGTTAGCAGGTATTCGTCGTCAATGTTGACATAAGTATTTAATTTTAGTATACTTATTTTATAATTGTAACGGAGGCGGCACAGATGGAAGCTGTTAAAGAAAAGACTAAGAAAAAATCCAAAGGTAAAAAAATTGCTATGATTATTTTGTGCGTAATCGCTGTTATCGCAGTGGCTGCGGTAATATTTATCAATGTTACCACAAGACCGGCTTACGATACAGACGAAAATAGATTTGCTGTCGGAGGTATGGTAATATCGGATGACATTGACTACAAGGACGAAAGCGGAGACGGTATCCGCCACAATCCTGTTATTCGTATTATGCAGATGGTATGGCGTTTTTGTTCTGACGGTGACGCCAAAAAGCACGCAGACCAGACTCCGCCCGAAAATATTACAAAGCACAAGGATATTCCTTATATAGATGACGGCAATATTTACCATCAGCTCGACGTTTATTATCCTGAGGGAACACCTGCCGATGCAAAACTCCCCGTTGTTATTGACATACACGGCGGCGGCTGGATGTACGGAGATAAGGACCTTAACGAGTATTACTGCCTCAGTATTGCGGACAGGGGATACGTTGTGTTCAACCTCAGTTATCGCCTTGTTCCGGACGTTACCGTTAACGAGCAGCTGCAGGATGTAGCAAAAGCACTTCAGTGGATTAGCGGCAATATGAAGGACTATCCCTGCGACGCTTCAAAAATTATGCTCACCGGTGACTCTGCAGGCGGACAGCTTTGTGCTTACTCTGCGGTACTCCTGCAGAGCGAAGAACTCCGCAACAAGTTCGGAGTTGTAAACGGCGACCTCAATCTGTCAGCACTTCTTCTCACGTCGCCGGTTGCTTTTATGAAGGACGGCGGTGCGTTCAGCGTCTACACCAAAATCCTCTGGGGCAGCGACTACAAGGACAAGGCAACATACGATTATATGGACCTCAGCGAAATTGTTGACTATGCCGAACTTCCGCCTACATACCTCATTACAAGCGGTGGCGACAGCCTGGCACACGAACAGACTCACAGAGCGTACGACTTGCTAAAAGAAAAGGGCGTGCAGTGTGAAATTGCCGACTTCGGCGACGACGAAAACGGCAAACCCCTCCCGCACGTTTTCAGCGTCCTCTTCCCATTCGACAAATCAGGCACCAAAGCCATCGACGACGCCCTTGCCTTTTTCAATAATGCCTGTGAATGAAAACTAAACTCTAATGGTTAATATGAAACAATGAATATTCTTTACCAATGTAACGATAAATATGCTCCGTATTGCGGAACATCAATAACCTCTCTTTTTGAGAACAATAAGGATGTAGATAATATTTGTGTTTATATCCTTAATGATTCCATTTCAGATATTAACAGAAACAAGTTTGATATCCTGTCCAAGCAGTATAATCGAAAAATCGTTTTGCTTGATACAACAGTAATTGTTTCCAAAATGGAAGAACTCGGTATTCCAAAATACCGCGGTTCATATACAACAAATATGAAAATGTTTGTATCGTATGTTTTGCCTGACGATGTTGATAGGCTTTTATATATTGATAGCGATACAATTGTTTTAGGGGACTTATCAGAATTATTTTCTTGTGATATGCAAGAGTATCCTATCGCTATGGCTTTGGATTTTATTGTTAGAAATCACAAAAAAACTATTGGTCTGAGCAATAATAGTTATTATTACAATGCAGGAGTCATACTTTTTAATTGTACTAATTGCAAGAAAATTGATTTTACTGGCAGAATAGTTAATTATATTAATAACAATAACCCAAATTTCAGTTTACCGGACCAGGATCTGCTGAACATTATTTTTTGCGATAACATTATGCAGTTAGATCCAAAATATAACTTTCAACCGGTTCATATATTGTTTAATGACAGAAGTTATTACAAATGTTTTAAAAATAACGGTTATTATCCTCAATCAAAAATAAACAAGGATAAAAACGATATTCGTATTGCACATTTTTTGAGATTCTTAGGTGAGTTCCCTTGGGACAAGAATAATTCTCACCCATATAACGATTTGTTTGATAAGTATTTAAAAGTCTCACCGTGGAAAAATTATGAAAAAGCAGAAAAGAAACTATCTGTTTTATTTAAGATTGAAAAAATATTATACAAAATTTTACCTAACGATATTTTCATTTATATATATCGTTTATCTCACGAAATATTTATGAAACAATCAGACAAAAAGAGCAAAAAAAATAAATCGAACAGGCTAATGTAACAAGAAAAAATGAAAGATATTAAAGTTAGTGTAGTGTGTTTAGCCTACAATCATGAAAAATATATTAGGGAAACTCTGGACGGATTTGTAAAACAAAAAACTGATTTTCCGTTTGAAGTAATTGTGCATGATGACGCCTCAACAGACGGGACGGCTGATATTATCCGAGAGTATGAAAAAAAGTATCCGGATTTGTTTGTTGTGATATATCAAACAGAAAACATGCATTCAAAGAAACTTCCCGGAGGAATTATAAAGAATTTTATTATACCGGTTGTTAGAGGAAAGTATGTTGCTTTATGTGAGGGAGACGATTACTGGACTAACAGCAGCAAGCTTCAACAACAGTATGACATCATGGAAAACGATTCTGAATTAAGCTTTTGCACACATAAAACTCGTTGCATCAAAGAAGACGGCAGTATAATGAATCTAACAATACCCGCAAAGAATGATTTTGGTACTGGTAAACTAAACGAAACGCAATGTTTTAATGCTGCATTTCTTTATAACGGAGGGTATTCGTTCCATACCAGCAGTTATTTTTTTAGAAAAGAATTGTTATATTATCGTGACGAAAAGTTAGGTTTCCTTTGTGGATACTTGGCAGGGGATCAGCAATATATTTGGTCAGCATTGACGTGTGGTAAATTTTATTATATAGATAAAACCATGTCGAGTTATCGCATGTTTTCCAACAATAGTTGGTCATCCGTGTGGAACTCGAGTAAAGAAAAGCAAATAAATAACGCTTTAAATGTTATAAAAGCTATAAAAATGTATGATGAATTTACCGAGTATAAGTATCACGATCTGCTATATATTCGCCTTTTCCATGAGGCTTTAGTTGTTTTCCTTAATGATGAAAAATTAGCAAAACAGATTATTAAAAAAAATCATATTAATTTGAAGAACATATTGCAAAACTGTAAGAACACTTCTCTGTTTTTCAAACTTAAATATGCGGTTCCAATAACATTTCCTATTATTTTAAAAATCTGGAAACGCAAAAATACTAACTAAAACAAAGAAATATATAAAATGAAAAAAAATAACGATGTAAAATTTAAAGTGTTTGACGGCTTCATATGGACCTTTGCTGAAAGATTCGGTGCACAGGGCGTAGGGTTTATTGTGTCATTAATTATCGCACGACTGTTAGAACCAAGCGTGTACGGCGTTGTTGCCCTCATTAATGTTTTTATATTCATTTTAGAGGTGTTTATTGACAGCGGACTCGGAACTGCATTGGTTCAAAAAAAGGATGCTGACGATACAGATTTTTCGTCGGTGTTCTATTTTAATTTAGTTATGAGCGTGGCCTTGTATTTTATAATGTTTTTTTGTGCCCCGCCCATAGCAAAGTTTTATAATAACAGCGATTTGATATTACTCATCCGCGTCATCAGTATAACTCTGCTTGTTTCTGGCGTAAAGAGTATTCAGTTTGCCTTTCTTACAAAACATCTTCTATTCAAAAAGATGTTTTTTTCAACCTTAGGAGGAACGGTTTTTTCCGCCGTAATAGGTATATATCTGGCTTACAATAATTATGGCGTATGGGCACTTATAGTGCAGTCGCTTTCAAACAATTTAATAGATACAATTATTTTGTGGTTTACAGTAAAATGGCGGCCTAAATCAAAGTTCTCTTTGCAGAGATTAAAAGTATTATTATCCTATGGATGGAAACTGTTAATATCGGCTATATTAGACAGAGGCTACGGCAAATTGAGAGATCTTATAATTGGTAAGATTTACACAACAAGCGATCTTGCGTACTATAATAATGCAAGTTACATTTCCAGCTCTGCTATGCATGTAATTAATTCTTCCATAGATACCGTACTTTTACCTGTTATGTCGTCTGTGCAGGACAACAAAGAAACTGTAAAAACAATGACTCGCAGAGCAATTACGACCAGCGTGTTTATTATTGCTCCAATGCTTTTTGGACTATCGGCTTGTGCTGAACTGCTGATATCCTTAGTGCTTACTGACAAGTGGTTGCCAACCATACCGTATTTAAGAATATTTTGCTTTACCTATGTTTTCTATCCTATTCACACGGCAAATCTCAGTGCTATTAAAGCAATGGGGAGATCAGACCTGTTTTTGAAATTGGAAATAATAAAAAAAGTTGTCGGGCTTATTGCAATTATTGTTACTATGAGGATAAGCGTTATGGCAATGGCAATAAGTGCAATTTTTGTAAATATATTATCACAAATTATTAACGCTTGGCCAAATAAAAAGTTGCTTGATTATAGCTATTTAGAACAACTAAAAGATATTATTCCGTATCTTATGCTGTCTGCATTTATGTTTGCGTGTGTATATCCGGTAAGATATTTAAACCTGCCTGATTTAGTTATACTTTTTATCCAGGTGTCGCTTGGAATAGTTATTTATCTTGGGCTTTCAAAACTGTTCAAAATTGAGGCTTTAGAGTATGTTTTAAGCATAATTAAACCGATTGCAAAAAGCATATTAAACAAACAAGAACAATAAAAAGGCATTCCGTAAAACGAAACGTCTCAGACCGTCGAAAAAACATTTATAACCGTGCCTCAATTCAACAAATAAGTTAATATTATTTTTACACATTTAAAATGCGTTGCAAACTCAACTTTGCAACGCATTTGATATTTTTATTATTTATTCAGTTCGGCTTTGCCTTCGGGGGTGTCACGGTAGTATTGGGTGAATGGGTGGAAGCGTTCTTTTTCTTCCCAGATTTCTTTCGCTTTAGGAGCCCAGTGCTGTGCGTAAAGTTCGCACTTTGCACAAAGTGCCTCTGCACTTTCGGGGCAGTTGAGGTTTGTGGACTTTGCCCCCGTTTTGTTAACCATTTTAACAAGTGCGTCGGGGTTTTCGAGCATCGGACAGGGCCGTAGCATATTGTCGTTGAACGGCTGTCCTTTGTAGTATTCCCTGAAGAGTGGCGACCTCAGGCACTCAAGTACGCTCTTTTCCCTGATGTTTGAGTCGCTGTAATGTATAAACACGCAGGGCTCAACGTCGCCCTCGGAATTTACGTGGAAGTAGTTTCGTCCGCCGCCTATACAGCCGCCTACAAATTCGCCGTCGTTCTGGAAGTCAACTGTGAAAATCGGCTTGCCCGTTTTGCCGTTTCGCTTTTCACGGATTGTGCGGTAAACGTGTTCACGCTGTTCGGGCGTGAGCAGCAGGTCGGTGTCGGCGTCGCTGCCTACAGGCATATAGTGGAAGTACCACGCAAAAATCG
>SVQF01000070.1 GCA_015065445.1 Oscillospiraceae bacterium
AATCAAAGTTGATGATTTTTCCGACAGGGAACAGCTTGGCTCTACTGCCAAGTTTCCTAAATGGGCGGTTGCTTTTAAGTATCCTCCTGAAGAAAAGCAGACAAAACTCGTAGGCATAGATATTGCAGTCGGCAGAACGGGCGTACTTACTCCAACCGCAGTACTTGAACCTGTACATCTTGCAGGTACAACGGTTTCAAGAGCAACGCTTCACAATCAGGACTTTATTAAAGAAAAAAACGTAAATATTGGCGATACCGTTACAGTCCGCAAAGCAGGCGATATTATTCCCGAAGTGCTTTGTGTTAACAAAAAAGAGTCGGACGGATTCTTTGTTTACCCGACGGTTTGTCCGTCCTGCGGCGAAATGGTTGTTCGTGAAGAAGGCGAGGCCGCCATCAGATGCATTAACCCCGAGTGTCCTGCTCAGCTTTTGCGTAACCTTATTCATTTCTGCTCCCGTGACGCAATGGATATTGAGGGACTCGGTCCGTCGATTATCGAAACTTTTGTAAACGCAGGACTGATTACTAAAACGACGGATATATACACACTTGACGAAAATGCAATAGCTAAACTTGAGGGATTTAAAGAAACGAGTGCTCACAATATTGTTTCATCGGTTGAAAAGTCTAAGGAAAACGACCTCGGCAGACTACTTTTTGCACTCGGAATACGCCATATAGGTGCAAAGGCAGCAAAACTTCTGAGTGACGAAATGAAAGATATTGATGCCGTAGCAAGTGCCTCTGTTGAAGATATACTTCAGATTGAGGGATTTGGAAGCATTATGGCAGAGTCGGTCGTTAATTTCTTTTCTAAGGACGGCACTAAGGAATTAATCAGTCAGCTTAAGGAACTTGGGCTTAACACTAAATCCAAAAACGTTGTTACCGACACACGTTTTGAAGGTATGACGTTTGTTCTGACAGGTACGCTGCCCAATTACAAAAGAAGCGAGGCGTCAAAAATTATTGAAAGCTTTGGCGGCAAAACATCATCAAGCGTATCAAAAAAGACAACCTACGTTTTGTCGGGCGAGTCGTCGGGCTCCAAACTCGATAAGGCAAACGCACTCGGAGTACCTGTAATCGGTGAAGCTGAGTTTGAGGAAATGATAAAGTAATGAGAGAATTCAGGCGTAAACAAAGAATTGTAAAAAGAATAATGAATGCTTTTGTTATCACTACCGCAGTGCTGCTGTTTATTTTAATCGGCATTGAACCTATGTTTAAAGACGGTAATGCGGCTGGAGTTGGCATCGCACTTCATTATCTCTGCGAGGCACTCGTTATTATATCGCTTGCACTTGTGCTTTACTACTATTCAAAATATTCAAAAAGCGATACATTTCTCACAAACGTTGAGTACGAGCTGTCTGACTGCGGATATTACATTACAAAAAAAGATGACGACACTGTTGACGGCTTTTATAAATCTGTTCGCACAGACCTTATCAACAATGCTTTTTCTATCAGCGAAAACCTTGAACTCACTGAACTTGATTTTGCACTTAGAGGCGTAAAACGCAAAGAACTTGTGTATGTTGTTACCACTGACGTACTTGATAAAAACGACGTTGTTGCACACCTCGACAGCGTTGTGTATGACATCACTGCAGGGCTGATGCGACGAATGGGCGACGTGCTACTGATATTTATTTGCGACAAAGCTGAAGAAGACGCAGTCGCTCTTTCAAAAACAATCACCGTCCTCGGTAAAAAAGAACGGCTCAGAGTTGCACTTGCTATTGCAGAAGTTGAAAGCGGCAGAGCGTATTTCCTCGGCAATAACCCTACCAAGTGTCAGCAGATGGCAGCGTCCTACGTTCTTGGCACGGAAGTTCCGATAGCGGACTCGCTAAAAGGCGAACGCCTGAAATTTCAGGACGAACTTGAAGAAAAGATGAAGGATTTTGACTTAAACGAATATACACGTGGAAACTTCTTTTCACATTAATTACAGAAAGGTTCAGACTATGACTCCAGCAGAGGAATATTTAGATTCAATAAAAGGCAAAAAAGTCGCTTTTGTCGGAATGGGCGTTGCAAACACACCCTGTGCCGAATTTCTTGCAAAGCACGGTATAAAGGTTTGGGCGTGCGACAAGCGTGACAAAGAGTATATCGGCACAGAGATTTGTCAGAAACTCGAAGAACTCGGCGTTTCTTTTTCGCTCGGCGAAAACTATCTCGATATTCTGCCGCAGATGGACATCGTTTTTCGCTCGCACGGTATTCTGCCGTTTCAGAATCCTTGGATTGGCGAGTGCATAAAAAGAGGTCAGACCGTTACCACCGAGATGGAAGTCTTTTTCAGATACTGTCCTGCAAAGATTTTCGCAGTTACAGGCTCAAACGGAAAGACCACAACAACCACGCTTATTGCAAAAATGCTTGAATCAGAGGGCAACAAAGTATATCTCGGAGGTAATATAGGCAAGGCATTAATGCCCGAACTCGAAACTATTACCAAAGACGATATTGCCGTTGTTGAACTCTCATCTTTTCAGTTGCTCACTATGGGCAATCTTGTCAAAAAGCCTGATGTTGCGGTTGTAACAAATATTGAGTGTACGCATCAGGACCACCATATTTCGCTCGACGAGTATGTTGATGCTAAACGTAATATTCTTATTTATCAGGACTCAGCAGCACGTACGGTGCTTAATGCCGACTGCGATTATTCTATCGGTGGCAGTGTTTATCACGATATGCGTTATGACGTGCGTGGCGATTTTTACGAATTTTCTATTAAGCACCCTGTAAAAAAAGGTGCTTATATGGACGCAGAAAGCGGCAATATATTCTACTCCGACGGTGAAAAGACCACACTCGTTATGAACAAGAGAGATATAATAATTCCGGGTGACCATAACATAGAGAACTACTGTACTGCCATAACTGCTGTTTGGGGATACGTATGCACGGATACTATTAAGAATATCGCAAAAACGTTTGGTGGTGTTGAACACAGAATAGAGTTTGTGCGTGAGTTTAAGGGCGTAAGATATTACAACGACTCGATTGCAACTTCGCCCTCACGTGTAATAAGCGGACTCAAGGCATTCGGCACCCGCATAATCGTCATTATGGGCGGTTCTGACAAAGGCAACGATATGACCGAGATGGTGCCGTACATTCTGAAGTACGTCAAACTGCTTGTGCTCAACGGAGCCACTGCAGAAAAGATATATGACAGCATTGTGAATTATCCCGACTTTGACAACCAGACCGAGATAATCAAAACCGATACAATGCAAAACGCTCTTACCATTGCCAAAGAAAAGGCACACAGCGGCGATATTGTTTCGCTTTGTCCTGCGTGCCCTGCATTTGACCAGTTCAAAACATTTGAGTACAGGGGAAGAGAATTTAAAAGATTAGTAAATGAATTTGAGGATTAGCAAATGACCACAGAAGAATTATTGTTCAGACTAACCTCCGCAGTAGGCGTAAGCGGTGCGGAGGAAAACTTAAAAGATGTAATCGGCGACCTTCTAAGTGATGTTGGCACAGTTACAACGGACCACATTAACAACGTTTACTGTACAGTAGGCGAGGGCTATCACATAATGCTCGACGCTCATATAGACGAAATCGGTCTTATCGTTAAAGACATCACTGACGACGGCTTTATTAAAATCGACAAATGCGGCGGTGTTGATAACAGAATGCTTCTTGCAAGCGAAGTCAGTATATGGGGCAAGCGTGAGGTGAAGGGTGTAATCTCAACACTTCCGCCGCATCTTCAGAAGGATAAAGACAAAAAGTCGCTTAAATTTGAAGAGGTTGCCGTTGATATTGGTATGACTAAAGCGGAGGCTGAAAAAGTTATAGCCGCCGGCGACCGTATAACGTTTAAACGTAACTTTACAAAACTTATCGGCACGCAAATATCATCGTCTGTTCTTGACGACCGAAGCGGTGTTGCAGCGATTATTCTTGCAATGCATATGCTCAATGACGCACCGTGCAAAGTAACCGCTATGTTTTCTTCTCAGGAGGAAGTCGGCGGCAGAGGTGCTGCCGTAGGTCCGTTCGGTAAAAATGTTGATGAGGCAATCGCCATTGACGTTTCGTTTGCATACACTCCTATGTGTAAAAAGAGCGACTGCGGCGAAATCGGCAAAGGTCCTATGATTGGTTTTTCTCCTGTACTTGACCGTGAGATGTCTGAAAAACTTGTAAGCGTAGCCGAGAGCAACAACATTCCTTACCAGAAAGAAGTTATGGGCGGCGGACACACAGGCACTAATGCCGACGAGATTTCACTTACTGAAAGCGGTATCAGAACCGCACTCGTATCAATTCCCGAAAAGTATATGCACTCACCGATAGAAGTGGTAGACACAAAAGACGTAGAAAATGTGGCAGAGCTTTTGGCGGAATACATCAGACAGAGAGCAGGTGAAATCAATGCTTAAAGAATTATGTATGTTAAACGGTACTTCAGGTGACGAAGGTGCTGTAAGAGAGTTTATTATAGATAATATTAAGGATTACTGCGACTACCGTGTTGACGCACTCGGCTCTGTAATCGCATTCAAGAAGGGAAGAAAAGCCCCTGCTAAAAGCGTAAGTTTTAACGCCCATATGGACGAAGTGGGCTTTATTGTTACAGATGTCACCGACGAGGGTTATCTGCGTTTTTCCACAGTCGGAGGTATTGACAGCAGAGTTTGTCTTGACCGTGTTGTTAAAATCGGAAAGAACGGCGTTAACGGCGTAATCGGGGACAAGGCAGCACACCTTCTCGAAAAAGAAGAGTGCGAAAAAGCACCGGAATTTGATAAACTCCTTATAGACATCGGTGCTACGAGCAAGGATGAGGCTCTTAAATACGTCAGCCTTGGCGACTTCGTTTACTTTGAGAGCGACTACTACGAACTTGCTAACGGATTTATCAAGGCTAAAGCTCTTGACGACAGAATAGGCTGTATGCTTATGATTGAACTTATCAAAAGCGACCTTGAGTATGACACAACATTTTGTTTTAACGTTCAGGAAGAAGTCGGTCTGCGTGGCTCAAAATGTACTTCGTTTGCCGTTCAGAGTGATATTGCCGTTATACTCGAGTCAACCACTGCTGCTGACCTCGACGGCGTCAGCGGTTCCGACAGAGTGTGCGTACTCGGAATGGGACCCGTAATTTCTTTTATGGACAGAAGAACTATTTACGACAAAGAACTTTACAGACTCGCAACGGATACCGCAAAACAAGAGGGTATTAAGGCTCAGACTAAAACTGCTATTGCAGGCGGCAATGATTCGGGTGCAATCCAGTCGTCGGGTGCAGGAAGCAGAGTTCTGGCAATTTCGCTACCGTGCAGATACATTCACTCTGCCGCAAGCGTTGTTAAACAGTCCGATATAGACGAAACACGAAAATTACTGAAAGCTTTACTTACAAAGATATATGATTGAAAAAATAACTGACGAGTCGGGATTTGAAGGCTGGAAAAATAACGATATATTCTCGGTACGCATTATGTCGCTTCTCAAGTCGTACGGCTGTAAATACGGCTTTGCGACTTATTACAAGCAGATTGTTGACGGCAACATCACTGCAATCCTTTCAAAACTTGACGGCGATTTTACTTTAAGCATAACAGACAGTGCCGACACGGAGGAGTTAATTCACTTCTTTTGTGTGACGGGCTATACTTCAATTACTTGTTCTGATGACTTTACTTTCGGTGCAAGGTATGACGAAGGCGTTACAATGTACTGCGACGCCAAAAAAGACTACCGTCTAAGCGGCGTTACAATTGACGAATATCCAAAACTTATGGATTTGTTTAATTTTGTTGACTATCAGTCACAGGATTTTAAGAGCTGGTATGTCGATATAAGTCACCGTGTCCGCCACGGCACTGCCAAGGCGTATACGCTCTGCCTTGATGACGATATAATCGCCTCGGGTATTCTTTCGGCAATCACCGAAAACGGTGCTATTCTTACCGCAGTCAGATGCCAAAATGAATTCAGGGGTATGGGTTACGGCTCAACACTTGTAGCCGCAATCTGCAACGACGTAGCTTGCCGTGTACATATTATGCGTGACGACGGTATGAACGAGCATTTTTACGAAAGACTCGGATTTATAAACAACGGCAGATGGAGAATATACAGATGACACCATTTTTTAAAATTGACAGCAGAATAGAAACAGCGGCGGACAACGCACTTAACCGCTGCAAAGAACAGTTTGCTGATATTGAAAGAATAACTGAATTTAACCAACTCAAAGTCCAGAAAGCGTTTATTGATAACGGAATTTCGGAGTCGCACTTTGTATCTTCAACAGGTTACGGATACGGCGACAGGGGCAGGGAAACACTCGATAAAGTGTGGGCACAGGTTCTGTGTGCAGAAGATGCACTTGTGCGTCATAACTTTGTTTGCGGTACGCATACGCTTTCTACCGCACTGTTCGGCGTACTCAGACCCGGTGACACAATGCTTTGCGTAACAGGCACTCCATACGACACAATTCACGGCGTTATCGGTATCACGGGCGAAGGAATGGGCTCACTCAAAGATTTCGGCGTAAAGTATGAAGAAGTGCCTCTCCTTGACGAAAAACCCGATTTGGAGGCGATTTTTAACGCAGTTAACATTGATACCACAATGGTTTATATTCAGCGTAGCAGAGGCTACGAACTACGCCCGTCACTTACGATTGACGAGATAGAAAAGATTGTTAAAACCGCAAAGTCTAAGAACCCAAAAGTAATCGTTATGGTGGATAACTGCTATGGCGAATTTGTAGAAAAACGGGAGCCGCTTGAAGTTGGAGCCGACCTTATTGCAGGCTCAATGATTAAAAACGCAGGCGGCGGAATTGCTACAACGGGCGGTTACATAGCAGGAAGGCACGACCTTGTTGAAAAATGCTCCTACCGTCTTACTACACCCGGACTCGGCAAAGAGGTAGGTGCCACGCTTTCTATGAACAGGGAACTGTTTATGGGACTGTTTTATGCACCGCACACAGTTGGCGAGGCACTCAAAAGTGCAGTTTTTATTTCTGCTTTGTTTGACAGTTTTGGCTATGCCACTACACCAAAGTATAACGAAAAACGTGCAGACATTGTCCAGTCTCTCGGACTTGAAAACGAAGAAAGCCTTGTTGCCTTCTGTCAGGGAGTACAGAGCGGCAGCCCCGTTGACAGTTTTGTTCTTCCCGAGCCCTGGGATATGCCGGGGTACGACAGTAAAGTTGTTATGGCTGCAGGTGCATTCACGCTCGGCTCGTCAATCGAACTATCTGCAGACGCACCTATACGTGAACCGTTTTATGCATGGATTCAGGGCGGGCTTAACTTCCATTCGGCAAAGATATGTGCACTTCTTGCCGCACAGCAAATGTTAGATAAAGGACTGTTAAAAGGAATATGAGTGATTATAACTTTCAGGGCATAAAACCCGAATCGATAGAACTGCTTTGTCTTAACAGATTTAACGACTCAAAGCCGTTTTACGAAGAACATAAAGAAGAACTCAAGCAGGGGATAACTGTACCGCTCAGACAGATGGTGCTTGACCTTTCGGACCTGCTTTATGATATTGACGAAAAAATGTATCTTGACCCCGTGCGTGCCGTGTCGAGAATTCACCGTGACACACGTGGCAACCGCTCAAAAATCAAGTACAGAGAGAATATGTGGGTGTTCTTCAGACGCTATAAAAAAGAATTTCCCGAAGCACCGTTTTTCTATTTTGAGTTTTACCCGAACTCTTTCGGCTACGGACTTGCTATGTGGAACTGGCGTGCTTCAAATTTCAGGGTTGTTCATCAGATGATTATGGAACAGCCCAAGCGTTTTATGCAGGCTGTTAAAGCGTGTGCAGACGCAGGCTTTTCATACAGTGCGTGGGACAGTTATAAAAAAGAAGTTTACCCCGACGCACCCGATGAACTGAAGCCTTTCCTTCTCGCAAAGAATTTCAGCTTTTCTTATAACTGCTATGATATAGAGCAGATGAACACACCAAAACTTATTGACGAAATGAAACTTGCATTCGACATCGCAAGTCCGATGTATGAGTTCCTAATCGAAGCTCACGAGCGAATGATGAAAGAAGGTTTAATCAAACCCGAATAGCAGGAGAATACTATGTTACAACTTGTGCTTGGCAGAGCAGGTTACGGCAAAACTGAATATGTGTTTTCTAAAATTAAAGAACTCGCACAAACAAACAACGAAAAGATGCTTCTTCTTGTTCCCGAACAGTTTTCGTTTGTGTGCGAACGCAGACTGCTGAAGGATTTAGGCGACGACAGGTTCGGTCTTGTTGATTGCTTTTCTTTCTCACGCCTTGCCGTAGAAATCAGTTCTGCTTACGGTGGTGACGAGCTGCCCGTTCTTACCAAAGGTGCCAGAGCCGTAATGATGAAACGTGCTGTAGAAACTGTTCAGGACGGTCTTAAACTGTTTAACAGAAATATTACCTCAAATTCATTTATAAACAGTTTTCTTAAAATATATGACGAGATGAAGTCGTGCCGTGTTTCTGTTGACGACATTCTTGCAGCATCGGAGAACACAGATAAAGAAACTCTCGCACTTAAACTATCTGACATCGCCGCAATTATAGGTGCATACGATGCACTGATTGCAGGCGAGTACTACGACAGCGAGAGCGAGCTTACACGGCTTTACCGCAAATTACTCGGGCTTGATTATTTTGTGGGCAAAACTGTGTTTATTGACGGCTTTTCGGGTTTTGTAGCACAGGAATACAAGATACTCGAGGTAATAATCAAACAGGCAAAAAAAGTGTACATAACTTTCTGCACCGACTCTTTTACAAGTACGGACAAGTTTGATTTGTTTTCATATGTCAATTCAAATATTGCTATCTTAAAGGATGTTACAAAAAAAGCGGGCGAAACATTTTTACCGCCGGTTATTCTTGATACCAACAGACGTGCCCAATCTCCTGAACTCTCGCTTGTTGAAAAGTATACTTTCTCAAATACACCCGTAATGTCTGAGGAAGAACCCGAAAACATTCACCTTTACGCTGCAAAAAATATTAACGACGAGTGTGACAATGTTGCTCTTAATATTTCAAGACTTCTTCGTGGAGGTATGCGTGCGTCCGACATCACCGTCATCTGCCGTGACCTCGACAAGTATCAGAAGGAACTGCAATTTTCGTTTCGCAAATTCAATATACCTTATTTTAACGACGAAAGGCAGGATATTTCTTCCCAGCCCTTAATAATGTTTGTTAATTTTTTGATACGCACAGTTACATATTCTTACCGCAGTGACGACATATTTTCTCTTCTTAAAACCGGGCTTACCAGACTTTCTGCAGAAAGTATAAGTTCTCTTGAAAACTATGTTTTTGTTTGGAATATCAACGGCTCAGAATGGAAAACTGAGTTCACCAGTAGCCCAAGAGGTTTTGTTGATGAACTTACCGAAAGCGATAAAAAAATCCTTGATGAACTCAATGCGAGCCGTGAGTATGTAGTCGGCAATATTGAACGTTTCAGAAAACGTGCCGTAAAGGGTGACTGCCGTCAGATATGCAAGGCGGTGTATGACGCCCTTCTTGCGTTCAATACCGATGAAAAGCTTAAAAATCTCGCTGTTTCACTTGATAATAACGGCAAGTCCGCACTTGCCCGTGAACAGGCAAGCATATGGGATTTGTTAATGGTTATCCTTGATAAGCTTGCTGTTACAGGCAATGAAAAGCAGGTTACACTTAAAGAGTTTTATCAGCTTTTCCATCTTATGATTGCTAACGAAGACCTCGGTTCAATACCTTCGGGCCTTGATAATGTTCAGTTTGGATCCGCCGACAGAATTCGTTGTGACAATCCGTCTGTCGTTTTCATCCTCGGTGCAAATGAGGGCGAGTTTCCTCAGGCAGTTACGTCTGCAGGTCTGCTTAGCGAAAGCGACAGAATTACGCTTATTAATAATAAGTTTAAACTTTATTCATACGGCGAAACGCTCACTGCTCAGGAACGTTACTTTGCCTATATGGCACTGTCTTCTCCAAAAAGTGAACTGTATGTTTCTTACAGATACGGTGGCGGAGGCAGAGAATCGTCAATAGTAAGAGGAATTAAAAACATTTTTCCGAATATAACTGTTTCTGAGCGTGATGACAATCTGAGACTCGAAAGTATTGAAAGTAAGGATAATGCATTTGAGTTGCTTTCTTCCTCATATACCGACAATACTGTTTTTGTGCGTTCGCTCAGCAAGTATTTTGAAAATGATTCAAAGTACTCTTCACGACTCGACGCTGTAAAACGCCTTGTCAATAACGATGAAATACAATT
>SVQF01000071.1 GCA_015065445.1 Oscillospiraceae bacterium
CTCGCCCTCAAAGTAGAAGGTAAAGCGTCTTTCGTGAGCACTTTCAACAGGTCTTATCCACAGTTTAAGCGAACCGTCCGACTGCCATGCTGCTTGCGAAAATGCGTGAAAATGCAGGTCGGCAAGCTGAATTTCGCACATTCTGAGTTTGCCGTCAAAACCAGCCTCTATTGTATTTTTATAGTTCTTCTCCTTCCAGGTGAATAGCAACGAGTCCTCTTTAAAATTGAACTTCATCATATTGATTTTGCCCGGTTTATTAAAGAGCATCTGCGTTGTTGTGATTGTAACAACAGACGTGTATTCATTGGTTTTACAGGTGATTTTGCGGTTTTCTATACGCTTTTCAGTGTCGGTATTGCGTGGCATAACGTCGAGCTTTGGCATAGAAAGCGATGCAATTTTGTCGTCAAGTTCTTTTGCTGCTTCCTTGTTCTTTTTAAGTTCTTCGCTCTTAAAGCACATCGGGAAGTATTTCCAGAACACTTCCATAACCTTGTAATCCTCTGCCTCGCCGCAATTGAGTACAACAAGTGCATCGTACTCGGGGAACATAAAGCAACGCTGTCCGAAAAGACCGTCCGCTCTGAACGAATTTGCAACAGGGTTTTTCCAGAACTGGTAGCCGTAGCCGTTTCTTATGTCAGGCGTACCGTCGTGAACGGAGTCAGTCTGCTTTTTAAGTGCCTCACGCACCCAGTACTCAGGGATGAGCTGTGTGCCGTCAATCCACTTGCCGCCGTGAATATACGGAAGAAAGAACTTAGCCAAGTCCTCGCTCTTCATATAGCATCCCCAGCCGCCTGCACTGTTGCCTTTGCCGTCAGACTCCCAGTACGGTTTTTCTATGCCGAGCGGCTTGAACATCTTTTCGTCAAGATAATCAAGTGCCGACTTGCCCGTAACCTTTTTAACAATTGCCGAAAGCATAAAAGTGTTTTCGGAAATATAATTGAACTTACTGTCGGGTTTAAGCATAAACGGAGCGGCAAAAAACAGTTTAATCCAGTCGGTTTTGCCCTTCTCCTCAAACGGTGTAATCAGCTTATCGCTACGCATTGTTAGTAACATTCTCACTGTAAGCTGCCTGTTGTGCGGCGATTTTGTAATAAGTTTGTACTCAGGAAAAAAATCTACAACCTTATCGTCGAGGTTTATAAGTCCCTCGTCAACTGCAAATCCCACCGCAGTTGAAGTAAGGCTCTTGCTCATTGAATAAAGCACGTGCGGATACTCTGCGGCATACGGAGCAAAAAAGCCCTGAGCACACACCTTGTCGTGACGCACTACCGTAAAACTCTGCAAACCTAAATTTTTGCGAGTAATTTCGTTTAAAAAGGCAGTTATAGCACTGCTGTCAACGTTAACCTCTTCAGGTTTTACGTGTTTTAAAGTCGTGTTTTTAAGCATAATTTCACCTCTTATATTTTATATCACAAATCACTTCGGTTAGCAATATTTTTTTTACAGTATTTTATTTTAGTAAAAAAATAATATAATTCTTGATTTTTATTTATTTAAGTGTATAATGTAAGTTGTAATAATATTGTAACTTTTGAAATTAATGTGTAACATTTTAGGAAGTATGATATGAAAAAATTATTCAAAAACACGCTTGCTTTAATGCTTGCGGCAATAATGACGCTCTCGCCTGTTACGCTTACGGCGTACGCAGTGAGCGTGGGCGATATGAAGTCAAAGCTTATATCTGTAGCCGAAAATGAAATAGGCTACACCGAACGCCCCGGCAACCAGACAAAGTACGGCGACTGGTACGGGTACCAGGGACCGTGGTGTACAACATTTGTGCTGTGGTGTTTTAACCAGACGGGCGAAAAGCTCGGCGTAAAACTTTACGGCAAAATTGTGCCGAGCGGCGGCAACTGTAACTCAATGATTAGCTGGTACAAGAACAAGGGTCGTTACCACACACGTTCGTCGGGATACACGCCTAAGAAGGGCGATTTGATTTTCTTTGACTGGAGCGGAAACGGTTCTTCGCAGCACGTGGGAATTGTAAAGTCTGTTTCCGGCAGCACGGTATACACAATAGAGGGCAACTGTTCAGGCAAAGTAAAGGCTAAAACTTATACGCCGTCGGGCAGCAAGCCATACAAGAGTACCTCATCCATTATGGGATACGGCTCGCCCGACTGGTCGAGCGTTGCTAACGGCAAGAGCGAAACCACAACCAAGAAAAAAGCAACCACTACCAAAAAGCAGGAAACGGCCACAAAGAAGGCAAGCACGAAGAAAAAGAAATCCAAAAAATCAACGACTAAAAAATCCACCACAAAGAAGGCCTCAACAAAGAAGTCAACCGCTAAAAAGGCGACTACGACCAAAAAGGCAACAAATACTGCAACAACTACTACCAAACCGACCAAAGCCACAACAAAACGGATTGTAGCAAAGGATATGGAACTTCACACTGCGACCACAACGCTTGAAGTAGGCGACAGTGTTGACCTCAGGTACACCGTAAAGCCAAAGGGTGCCGAAGCGGTTGTTGGCTACTTCTGTGACGAGGAAGGCGTAATCGAAATCGGCGAAGGCGGAGTTATCACAGCAACGGGCGAAGGCACTGCGACGGTTGTGGTATGTGCAAACGACGAGATATACAGACAGTGCAGCTATACGGTTACAGAGGCAAGTGCATGCGTTACTCAGCACTCGCCCGACAGAATTGAGGTTGAGACCAGCGGAGGTCTTAATGACAAATCGCTTAATCAGAAACTGACCGACATAGGCATCAATGCCGACAACCTTAAATCGCACGCACAGTACTTTATTTACCCTGCTGCAATTATGGGTGCTACGGCGGTGATTGCACTGCTGATTACCGCAGTAAAAGCGGTAGCCCGTGTTATCCGCAAAAAAAAGGACGGACACGTTAAAGATTAACTATTGATATTATTGCTGAATTATATTATAATTTAAACACTACATATTTTGCGGTGATGAAATGAAGAAAATACCCAAAACCGTTGAGACGGAAGTTTCGGACGAAAATATAAAAGAATACAAAGACAGCCACTTGACTTCAAGGCTTAAACGTACGCTGATTGCGGTGCTTGACGTTGCGTTGTTTTTTATTGCAAATCTTTCAATTGCACTTACGGATACAAAAACCGTAATATCTGCCGACTACACAAACATTGTGTTTTCTTACACGCATCTTGTGATGATGTCGTTAATCATACTTGCAATTCACTACATATTCGGACTTTACAGAAGTGTGTGGAGTTTTGCAGGCACTGACGAAATCATACGAGGCGTTGCTGCGGCAATGGTGGATATTGCATTTTTGTTCTTCATTGACAGAATGCTGTTTGAACAGGCTCTCGGCTACGCAGGGCATCTTCCGTTCTGGCGTTACGGCTTTGGCGTTGTAATTAATATTCTGTTTGTTGTAGGACAGCGTATTGGTTACAGAATTATACGAAGAGCACTCAGGTTTCAGTACATCGACAGGGATAACTTGCACGAGCGGGTTATGATTGTGGGTGCGGGATTTATGGGCAACTTTGTTATCGAGACGCTGCGTAACGACGGTTACAAGGGTGGCAAGCCGGTTATTGCCGTTGACGACAACCCTGCGAAGTACAAGAAAGTAATTAACGGCGTAAGAGTTGTCGGCACCTGCAACACTATACCCGAAATGGTTGAAAAGTACGACATTGACCAGATTATTCTGGCTCTTCCGTCGGCGTCGCCCGCAAGGCAGAAGGAATTGATTGACCTTGCAATGAAAACTAATGCAAAGGTTAAAATCAGCCCTTCAATCACCGAGATGCTTGAGGAGGGCGGCAACAAGAAAGTTAGGAATGTTGATATTGCCGACCTGCTTTCACGCCCCGAGGTTAAACTCGACAAAAAAGTGTGCCGCTATCTTATTGACAAAACCGTTCTTGTTACGGGCGGCGGCGGTTCAATCGGTGCTGAACTCTGCACACAGGTTGCAAGGTACGACCCAAAAACAATTATTATTTTTGATATTTACGAAAACTGTGCTTTTGAACTTCAGAACGAACTGAGGGAAAAGTACGGCGACCTGATTGATATAAAAGTACGCATCGGCTCTGTTCGTGATATGGACAGGCTGCGTGAGGTGTTTGAAGAGTTCCACCCCGACGTTGTGTTCCACGCTGCCGCACACAAGCACGTACCCCTTATGGAGGAGAGCCCGTGCGAAGCGGTTAAGAACAACGTTTTCGGTACGTACAATGTGGCACTTGCGGCGGATGAATTTAAAGTACCTAAGATGGTAATTCTGTCTACCGACAAGGCAGTTAACCCCACAAATGTTATGGGCTGCACAAAGCGAATCACCGAGATTATTGTGCAGTATATGAACGAAAAAAGCGAAAACACCGAATACGCTGCAGTCCGTTTTGGCAACGTACTCGGCTCGCACGGTTCGGTTATACCGATATTTAAAAAACAGATAGAAAACGGCGGTCCCGTAAAGGTTACTCACAAGGACATAACACGCTATTTTATGACAATACCCGAGGCTGCACAGCTTGTGTGCCAGGCAGGCGGACTTGCAAAGGGCGGCGAGGTGTTTGTGCTTGATATGGGCGAACCCGTAAGGATTATGGACCTTGCGGAAAACCTTATCAGACTTTCGGGTTTCACCGTTGACGAAATAGGAATAGAAATCACAGGCTTGCGTCCTGGCGAAAAGCTTTATGAGGAACTTGCTTTGGAAAGCGAACTCGCCACAAGAGAGAAAACCGCAAACGAAAAGATTTACGTTACGCAGCCTATGAGCATTGACGACGGCAAATTTGAAGAGATGCTCAGAGAACTGTCAGATATTGACGACAGCAACGTTCGTGAAAAACTTATGAAGTTTATTCCAAACTACAAACCCGCAGATTAAGTATGAAATCATTTAATAAATCGCTCACCTATCCGAAAATTACGGCTGTCAGCTTTGCCCTGCTCATACTTGCAGGTACGGGACTGCTGATGCTTCCCATAAGTTCTAAAACGAGCAGTGCGTCATTTGTTGACGCACTGTTTACCGCTACATCGGCAGGCTGTATTACCGGACTGGTACCATTTGACACCTTCACACAGTGGAGCGTTTTCGGTCAGATAGTGATTATTTCTCTGATACAGATAGGCGGTCTCGGTTTTGTTACAATACTTTCGGGTATTGTGCGAATGCTCGGTCAGAAAATGAGCCTTAAGCAAAAGATGATGCTTAAAGAAAGTATCGGTTCGCTTACTCTCGGCGACGCAACAGAACTTGTTAAGTCGGTTGTTGTGTTTACGCTGCTATGCGAGGCGGCTGGTGCAGCACTGCTTTCAATACGCTTTGTTCCGCTTGCAGGTTTGCGACGTGGAGTATATATGGCTATATTTACAAGCGTATCGGCATACTGTAATGCAGGCTTTGACCTTATGGGTCAGTACTCCCCTTCCTCGTCGCTCACAACAATCAACGGCGACTGGGTAGTACTGCTTACAATATCGATGCTGATTATCTTCGGCGGACTCGGTTTTATTGTTTGGGAGGATATGCGGTATTGCAAATTCCGCCCATCCGCCTTCAGTGTTCACACAAAACTTACTCTGATTACTACGGCGGCTCTTCTTTTGGGTTCTACCGCACTGTTTTTGTTTTTTGAAAACGGCAACACACTGAGCGATATGGGTATAGGCAAAAAACTTCTTAACGCCTTCTTCAGCAGCGTTACGCCAAGGACTGCAGGCTTTAACAGCGTTGACGTGGGTGCGATGACGCCGCTTTCAAAAATGCTGACGATAATCCTTATGTTCATCGGCGGTTCAACAGGCTCGACGGCAGGCGGTATCAAAACCACAACCGTTGCGGTAATTGTGCTTTGCGTTGTATCAAATATGCGAGACAAAGACGACGTAAACGTTTTCGGACGCCGAATAACGCTCGACACAATAAAAAAGTCAATCTCGGTTATTGCAACAAACCTGTTTTTGATTTTTATTGCAACTGTTATTGTTTCTAACGTGCAGCCCGAGGCAAGCCTTATAGATGTAATTTTTGAATGCACGTCTGCAATAGGTACCGTAGGAATGACCGCAGGCATAACTACTTCGCTTTGCGTTGCGGCAAAAATAGTTATTATACTGCTGATGTATGTCGGCAGACTAACCAGTTTGATTTTTGCACTTTCGTTTGTTCAGACCAAGCCAAAAACAAACTCGCATAAACCACGTGGATATATTATGGTAGGTTAAAGATATGAATACAACACTTGTTATCGGTGCCGGCAGATTTGGCAAGCACCTTGCACTCAACCTTTGTAAAATGGGCAACGAAGTTATGCTCGTTGACCGAAACGAAACTGTTATTGACGAGCTGTCACACAGAGTTACTGCCGCCGAAATAGGCGACTACACGCTGTACAGCAATCTTGAGGCACTCGGCGTTGAGGACTACGACTACATTTTTGTATGCATAGGCAAATTTCAGGAGAGCCTTGTAATCGTTGACCACCTCAAGAGGCTCGGTGCTCAGAAAGTTATTGCAAAAGCGTCGTCATCGGTACACGAACGTTTTTTGAATATGGCAGGTGCAGACGCAATTATTTACCCCGAGCGTGACACTGCTTATTCCACTGCAGTTGAATACTCCAACCGAAACATATACGACTTTATCAAACTCAGCGACGACGAAGGCATTTATGAAATTGAGGTGCCGTCATCGTGGTGCGGCAAGAGTCTGCTGAAGCTTAACGTCCGTAAACTGCTCGGTCTCAGCGTAATAGCAAGCAAAGACGAAAACGGCAACGTCAAGGCAATAAAAGACCCCGAATATGTGTTCTCGAAGGACGAACACATTATAGTTATGGGCAACAAAAACGATATAAGAAAGCTTACAAAAAACTAAAAAACAGCTGCATACAAACGTATGCAGCTGTTTTGCTTTGCTTAAAACAATTCTTACATTTCGTTGATATAATCAACAATTATATCAACGATTTTTTCTTTGTCCATTTTTGAGGTGTTAAAGCACATTGCATAGTTATCAGCCTTGCCCCACTTGCCGTCGCCAACATAATTGTAGTACGCAGCACGTTCACGGTCTTTACGCTCAATAAAACGGCGTGCGGACTTATCGTTCATACTTTCACGTTCAAGAAAACGGGCAATACGGTGTTCCATATCCGCACCGATAAAAATGCTTACAACATTATAATCGTCCTCGAGTATTTTATCGGCACGCCTGCCTACAATTACGCACGGACCGTTGTCCGCAGCCTGCGACATAACCTTACGCTGTGCCTCAATAACCTTGCCCTCGTTTACGGCACTGTCAATTGAGTACGGGTCCATAACCACCGAAAACAAAAAGCTGCGGGTAGGCTTTTCGTCAAACATATCAAAGATGCCATCCTCTATTCCGAGTTCCTTTGCCTTACTGCGAAGAACCTCGGCGTCATAAAAATCCACGCCGAGCCTTTCTGCGAGCATTTTGCCTACCTGTTTTCCGCCGCTGCAAAACTGTCTGCCGATACAAATAACATAGTTTTTCATACTGTCACCTACTTAAAATCATGAAGGGTCATACCGTTCATATCGTCGTTTTCTATATAATGAATCATACCGTCAAGGTCGTTGAACACCGAGTAGAGCGACTTGCAGGTTTCTTTAATAAATCCCTCCTCCATCGAGTGTTCCATAGCGGCAATCATATTGTCGTAGTAGCCGTCGATATTATAAATTACAATCGGCTTTCTGTGTCTGCCGAGTTGCTTCAGTGTGAGCACCTCAAAAAATTCCTCAAACGTACCGATGCCGCCGGGCGTAATTATAAATGCGTCGGCTGCGTCTTCCATAACCGCTTTACGCTCACGCATACTTTCGGTATAAGTCATCTTGTCGCAATTAAAGTCAACGAATTCTGACAAATCCTCTTTAAAAAACTCAGGGATTACACCGTGAGTTTTGCCGCCGCCTTTTCTGAATCCCCGTGCAGCCGCACCCATTAAGCCCGTGCTGCCCGAACCGAACACAAGGTCGTGTCCGTTTTTGGCAAGATGTTCGCCCATCTCTTCAACTGCGTCAATATATTTTTTGTCAATTAGTACGCTTGCCGCACCGAAAACACATATGTTCATAGTTAATCACCCTTTTAAATATATTACCATTATAATAATTTTTTCACTTGTAGTAAAGTATTTTTAAAAATTTATTGCAAAAAACAACAGTATTATTTATAATAACTATACAGAAAAATTTGGAGGTTTTTCAATGAATATTTATTCGGCAATAAAGGCACTCGCAAACTACGCATTGAGGAGCGGTCTTATTGAAAAGGAAGATTATATTTTCAGCATTAACTCACTTTGTCAGGCACTCGGACTCGACAGTTTTGAAGATTGCGACACTGACGATGACAACCTTGAAACAATTCTTAAAACTATTCTTGACTGGGCATGCGAAAACGGTCTGTGCGAAAACAGCGTTGTATTCCGTGATTTGTTTGACACAAAACTTATGGGAATACTCACTCCACGTCCGTCAGATATAATTAAAAAATTCAACGAGCTTTACGATGTTTCACCAAAGGCGGCAACGGATTACTACTACGAAATTTCTAAGGCATCGGACTACATAAGAACCTACAGAATTAAGAACGACGTTAAGTGGATTACAAAAACCGAGTACGGCGATATTGATATTACAATCAATCTTTCCAAACCCGAAAAGGACCCCAAGGCTATCGCAGCCGCACTCAAGATGAAACAGAGTGCTTACCCAAAGTGTCAGCTCTGCAAAGAGAACGAGGGTTATATGGGACGTGTGAACCATCCCGCAAGGCAGAACCACCGCATTATTCCGATTGAACTTGCAGACACGCCGTTCTTCCTTCAGTACTCGCCGTATGTTTACTACAATGAGCACTGCATTGTGTTTAACAGCGAACATATACCGATGGTGATTAACAGGGAAGCATTTGACAAACTGCTTGCATTTGTTGAGCGTTTTCCACACTACTTTGTAGGCTCAAACGCAGACCTTCCGATTGTTGGCGGTTCAATACTTACACACGAGCATTTTCAGGGCGGTAACTACGAATTTGCTATGGCTAAAGCACCTGTTGAAACACCGCTCACCTTTGCAGGTTACGAGGACGTTGCGGCAGGCATTGTTAAGTGGCCGATGAGCGTTATAAGAATTTCGTCCGACAACAAGGTAAGACTTGCCGAACTTGCCGACAAAATTCTTACTGCATGGCGTGGCTACACAGACGCTGACGCATTTATTTATGCCGAAACTGACGGTGAACCGCATAATACAATCACCCCGATTGCACGTATGCGTGACGGCAAGTTTGAGCTTGACCTCGTACTAAGAAACAACATCACGACCGACGAGTGTCCTCTCGGTTTTTACCATCCGCATCCCGAGTACCACCACATCAAAAAAGAGAATATCGGTCTTATAGAGGTTATGGGACTTGCTGTTCTCCCGTCAAGACTCAAGGAAGAAATTGCAGTTCTTGCCGACGCTATGGTAAACTGCAAGGACATCACTGCCGACGAGCGTATTGCAAAGCACAGCGAATGGGCAGAGATGATTATGGCAAACAACGACATCACCGCAGACAACTGCGAGGATATTCTTAAAGCCGAAATCGGCAAGGTATTCACCGCTATTCTTGGACAGTGCGGCGTTTTTGAAAGAAACGAAACAGGCAAGGCACAGTTTGTAAAATTTGCAGAAAGCGTTAAATAATTAAGATGAAATACAACCTTCACACTCACACCGTGCGGTGCTTTCATGCACAGGGCGGCGACGAGGAGTATGTGGAAAGTGCAATCAAAAACGGGTACGGACTTCTGGGGTTTTCCGACCACAGTCCGTACATATATCCCGACGGGTATGTGAGCCATATGCGTATGGCACCCGAAGACACACCCGACTACATTAACAGCATACGCTACCTCGGTGAGAAGTACAAAAAACAGATTGACATTAAAGTCGGATTTGAGATGGAATGGTACCCCGATTTGATTGACGGGCAACGTGAATTCCTTAAAACGCTCGACATTGACTACCTGATTTTAGGGCAGCACTTTACATATAACGAATACGATG
>SVQF01000072.1 GCA_015065445.1 Oscillospiraceae bacterium
CACTCGCCGAAATGCCTGAGCCACAAATGAGTGTGGGTTGACTTGCCCACTCCGCTATCGGCTGAAAAGGCATATGCCACGCCGTCCACAACAACGCACGAAGCGTGCAGAAGAATACCGCTGTAATGCAGCAGTCCGATATAAAAATCGTTGCCCGAAATCATATAGTCCCAGTCGGGTTCGCTGAGTTCGGGATGCTCTTTTACGGCACGGGCAACACGCTCTTCGTCAACATTTACGGTGATGTCGATATGCTGCGAATCGCTCTGGTCTTTGGCAAGATAGGGTTTTGCCTGTCTGAGCGTTCTGCCGCCGCAGTTTTCAATTTTCACTTTTAATCCTGCAATATCGTAAATCGGCATAGTAGTGTCCTTGCACATTATTATTCTGATATATAATTATAGTTTATGACAAAGGTTAAGTCAAATATAAAGTTGATTTTTAATATTTTTATGTTACAATATATCTATGATTATTCTGTTTAATAATTACGAAGATAAAATGTTTGAATACATAAAAGCAATACGACGTACTGTTTTTATTGACGAGCAGGGTGCTGACGAAAGCGCCGTTTTTGACGAAAAAGATATGCAAAGTGCAACAAGTTTTGCCCTTGTTTGCGAAAACGACGAATGTGTTGCTACGGGCAGAATCACACTGATTGACGGTGCGTACAAAATCGGCAGGGTTGCAGTACTTGGCAGTCAGCGTGGCAAAGGCACAGGCAAAAGGCTGATAGACTTTTTGTGCCGCAGTGCAGAAAATATGGGTGCAAAAGAGATATTTGTTGACGCTCAGCTGCACGCAGTACAGTTTTATGAAAAACTCGGTTTTACTCCGACGGGTGACAGAGAAATTTGGGACATCGGCATACGCCACCTGCCGATGAGAAAGGACTTTTATGGCAAAGAAGAATAATAAAGGCAGGGGCAAATTTGCCACCCTGCTGGTGATAATTATTATCTTAGGTCTTGCGGGAGGTGCAGGCGGCTACTTTTACGGTATCGCAAAAAACGATATTGAGGGCAAGCGGCAGAGCAGCACCGAATACACTCTTGAAATTACAAAAAGTGATTTTGAATATGAAATAGGCAAAAAGCTTTACGATAATAAAATAGTTGTGCTTGACTTTTTGTGGACTAACTGGATGTCAAAACACTATCCCGACTTTAAGTACATAAACGGTGAATACAGGCTGAGTGCCGATATGTCGTACGAGGAGATTGCACAGAAGTTGCAAAATCCCGACGTCACACACGAGGGTGTAAAGGTTGCAATTCCCGAGGGATACAACGTTATGGAGATAGCAAAAAGGCTGGAGGAGAACGGCGTATGCAAGGCTGACGATTTTCTTGAAGTGTGTAAAACCACCGACGGATTCGACTACGGTTTTCTTGACGAAGTGCCCGACAGCGAACTGATTGCATACAAGCTTGAAGGTTTCCTCTTCCCCGCTACATATGATTTTGAAAAGAATATGGATGCACACGAGGTTGCCGATTATATGCTTGAGGCGTTTTCCGACAGAATGACCGACGATATGACAAAATTCTGCAAGGAAAACGATATGACGCTGTTTGAACTCGTAACGCTTGCGTCGGTTGTTCAGGAGGAGGCACTCGGTCAGAACTCGGCAAAGAATATTGCGTCGGTATTTATGAACAGACTCGCAAAAGGTGCAAAACTGCAGAGCGACGTTACGTACTACTACGCAAGGGATTTGCGTGACGACTACGGCTTTTCGCAAGAGGTTTACGACGCATACTACACCTACCGCTGCGACGGGCTTCCCGCAGGTCCAATCACGAACTCCGGAACGGATATAATAAACGCTGTTGTAAACTATCCCAGAACAGACTATTTGTACTTCTTCTCGGACTTGAATCAGGAATTTCACTTTGCCAAGGATTACGAAGAATTTATGGCACTGCAAAAAGAATTCCCCTGGAAATAATTAAAGACGGACACTCACAGTGTCCGTCTTATTGTTTATCAGAAGTCAAGTTTTGTTTCTTCACGCTCGCCTGCTACCGGAGCGGGAGCAGGTGCGTTCACCTGTTCGTAGTGTTTCATATAATCGTCACGCATCTTATCGTTTGTGGTGCGTTGTTCTTTTACTCTGTCGTTTTTCTTTTTGAGATAACGGTAGTTGAGAAGCAGCACTACAACGCCTGCGGCAAGTAAAACAATTCCAACAGGAAGCTGCATTTTTGACACGCTTGCCGTACAGTCCGAAACTGCTTGGTCAAACGGTGCATAACCGCAGTACGAAACCGAACTGAACAGTCCGATTCGACCTGCAAAAGCCGTAGCAAAAATATCTACGTATCCAGCCGTTGCAAGTGCCATACCGTAGTAACTGTTTTTCTTGTGCCTGCCCGCATAGATAACGTGAATAAGCACTGCACAAATAACTGCGAGTGCAATTGCAGTGGCGGTTACAGCAATTGAGGTATTGCTGCGGGCGAGAGAAAACAGAAGTATATCCGTTGTACCGACGGACGAAAGCACGTAATTGATTACGTCCGTTTGAAGCGACACTGCGTTTGAAATGTCCTTGGCATCCGCACTTATTCCGTTTGAGTCAAGATATGCACTGACGTTTTTGAAAAGGCGGTTATACAGCGTTTCGTCGATTGAAAAATCATTTGTACTCTGCATAACTATATTGTGTGCCGACATATTTATAAGGTACTGCATCACGCCGTCGTCGAGTGCCGCCAAAAGTGCGTCAGACGGCACAGTGCCGGACATCGGCTGGGACGTAATTTCTTTTTCTATATCCGCTTTTATTTCGGCGGTGTAAGCACTCAGTTTGTCAGTGACAAAAGTTTCGGACCTCAGTCTGATAACGCTTACTGTTCCGAAGAACGATACCACTACCGACGCTGCAAGCAAGAGCGAAAGCACAAAGCAGGACGCTCTTTTAACAAAATAACTATTCATCTTCGCCCTCCTTGACTTCATCCCCGCAGTACACTGTGTAAAGTTTTGAAAAGGCAAGGTCTGAAAAGTCGTTATACGAACGGCAAATCAGCAAATCCGCTTTAATCTTCTTTGTCTCGCCGAATGTGAGTCCGCTTTTAACAGAAGTGATTTTGTACGTGTAGCCGCTGTTCGAGTACACCTCGAGCGTGACGCTGTCGCCTGCTTTCAGGTGTCTGAGCGTGCCAAGCTGATTTGCAGCACCTGTGCCGACAACAATGGCACGTCCGTTTTTCCAGGGCTCTGTTGAATCGGTATCAAGAACAAGCGAACCCGATACACTTTCGCCGAAGGTTATATCCGCTGCAAAGTCGCTGCCGCAGGTGATTTTGCCTACGTAATCGCCCTCGATGAGCGACCCGAATGAGTCAAACGCCTTTTGCTGATAAACAACGTCGCTTAGCACAGTGCTCTGCTGCTGCGGTGCAAGGCGTGACGCACCGAGCAGGCAGCCAATTACAACAGCTGTAATTATGGAAGGCACAATTACCGCACGTTTTATAAAACTGAAAATCAAAGAATCCATTACTTTAGTCCAATCTAATAAGATTGCTTTATTATATATCATTTGCAAAAATAAGTAAAGGGGGGCTTTTGCCCCCCTGTTCGTTTATCATTCGCAGATAAGAAGTCCGTACCCGTTTTTACGCTTGTAGATAACCTTTGTTTCGCCGTCTATACCGAGGTATACGAAAAAGCTGTGACCCAGCATTTCCATCTGAACTATCGCCTCGTCGTCTGTCATCATATTTGGCGTGATGGTTTTTGTTCTTGTGACGTCAACGCTTTCAAAATACGCCTCGTCAAAATTATCCATTGTTACTTCTTCGCTGAGTTCGTCAATCGACTCGGCAATTTCGTCAATTCCGCCCTTGCGTTTTTTATCTACAAAATATGTTTTAAGCTTGCGGAGTTTTCTTTTAAGGTCGTCAACCGCAGCGTCAATAACGGGTTCAATTCTGTCTGCAACAGCCTCGCCCCTGATGAAAGAGCCGAAGTGCTTTACGGTAATATCACACTGATAGCCCGACTTGAGTTTTTTAAGAGTTACGTCAAACGCTGCGTCTTTGGGCAGCATCTTTTCAATTCGTCTGAGTTCGGACTCAATTCCGTCCTTGGCACCCTGTTTTAATTCAAATCCTCTTGCAGTAATGTTAATCATAGTATTACCTCCTTGGTAAATATTGGATATAACTATCCTATGATTATATTATATCCTTAATTACGCATTAATAAAAGTATTGTAATACAAATCGTTTTGTGATATAATAATAATGTTGCCGACGGAACATAATGTTCCGTCGGCAATTTCAGTTTATTTATACTTTTCTGCCTGAAGGTTGAACATATACGCATACGTTCCGCCGAGTGCCATAAGTTCGTCGTGCGAACCCTGCTCTATAATCTTTCCGTTTTCCATAACGTAAATTCTGTCGGCACTGACAGTTGTAGACAGTCTGTGCGAAATGAACACAACCGTTTTATCCTGTGCTGCCTCTATCATAGACTGATTGAGATTGTACTCTGCTACGGGGTCGAGATTAGCTGAAGGCTCGTCAAGAATTACGTACGGACACTTTTTGTAAAACGCACGTGAAATTGCGACTTTCTGGCTTTCGCCGCCCGACATCATTACGCCGTCGTCATCAAACTCACGCAGCAGATTTGCAGAGAGTCCGTTTTTTAATTCTTTGGAAAATCCGCTGTGTCTGAGGGCTGAGGCTGCACGTTCGCTGTCAACGTTCACGTCCATCGCCACGTTTTCGCCAAGCGTGGCGGCAAACACCTGAAAGTCCTGGAACACCGCAGAAAATCTGTCACGGTGCGACTGCAGCGTCACATCACGCACATCTTCGCCGTCAATCAGTATTTGCCCGTCGGTTACGTCGTAAAGTCTGAGCAGCAGATTTGTAAGCGTTGTTTTGCCCGCACCGTTATAGCCCACGAGGGCTATTTTTTCTTTTGGGCGAATTGTCATATTGATGTTTTTGAGCGTAGGCTCGTCGTTACCCGGATATGTAAAACTTACATTTTTAAGTTCAATCGTTTTTGGCTCGCCCACGTCGGCAGTGTTTTCGCCGTCGTTGATGTTGGTTTTGCGTTTTAAGAATTCACGGTACTTTTCGATAAGCCGTGAACTCTCCGAAAACTGCCTTACAACGCCGACGGTCAGAAACGAAAACGAACTCGCTATCTGAAACGCACCGTTAAAAGTGGCTACAAAGTCACCTGCAGAAAGCGTTTTTGCCTTGAGTACGCAGTAGCCGAGATAGAGCGGAAGAAGGAACATAAATCCAAGTATCTGCACGCCGCTCTCCTGAAAGAAGTAGATAAAGTCAATCTTGCGGACGTACTTAATCTGGTTGTTGATAACGTCGTCCGCAGCGTCGTTGTAGCGTTCGAGAAGAAGTGGCTTTATGTCGTTCATACGAACTTCTTTGCAGTAGTCCTGAAGGTAGAACACACGGGCAAAGTAGTCTGCCTTGCGGTGATATCTGTTGTTATCTATCTGCCGTTTTGCCTGAAGTCTGCCGATTTTGTTGCTGACGGGTGTGAACACAGCGACTACGCCGAGGATTATCAGCAGGCACACGGGGTCTATAGCAAACAGGATTGAGCCGATTGTGATAAGCGACACGACCTCGCCTATATAACGTTGCACAAGACCGAGTACCATTGTAACACGGGTACCCGACGAGTTGATTACAAGAATGAAATTGTTATAAAAATCGGGGTCGTCGTAACTCGAAAGGTCGAGGTTCTTCGCCTTTTTATACAGCATTTCGGATAGCCCCTTACTGACCTTTTCGAGTTCTGCGTTAAAGAAGAAATCACGGTATGCAGCGTTGAGGATTTCGCTCACTGCAAGCACAATAGCAATTACAATGACGGCGTAGACAATTTTCATTTTGTCGCCGCCGCTTGCGATAACGTCAATAACGTACTTTACGCCAAGCACCGAAATAATACGGGTGGGCAGTCGCATAAGCACTCCCCAGAAGCACTCGCCTATTACAAGAAACGGCGAGATTTTAAACATCAGTTTAAGGAAGTAAAAGATGTTTGAAAAGGTTGAATGTTGCGGCTTGTCCGCTCTGAAATCAGCCATTGTCGCTCACCTCCTCACCTGTGTAGCGTGACGCCTGAAGGGTAAACATTCTGCTGTACTCTCCGCCGCTTTGCATAAGGTCGTTATGGTTGCCGCTTTCAAGCACCCTGCCGCCTCCGAGGACGAATATTTTATCGCTCAGCACTGCGGAAGAAAGGCGGTGGGATATGTATACAACGGTTTTGTTTTCTGTTGCCTTAATCAGATTTTCGTACATTTTGTACTCGGCAATCGGGTCGAGTGCCGACGACGGCTCGTCAAGAATTGCAACGTCAAAGTCACGGGCAAAAAGACGTGCCGTGGCAGTCTTTTGCTGCTCGCCGCCCGAAAGTCCCGCACCTTTTTCGTCAAACTCACGGGTAAGCACGGTGTCCGCACCCTGTGGCAGAGTCTGTATTTTTTCCCACACGCCGCTTTGAATAAGTGCCTGCTGTGCAATCAGTTTTTCTTCATCGTCACCCACGTGGCAAAGCACGTTTTCGTTAACTGAAAGTGCAAAGGTTTTGTAATCCTGAAATACAGTGGCAAAGCGTCTGCGAAGCGAGTCGGCGTCGTACTCCTTGACGTTAATGCCGTTATACAGAACTTCACCCTCGGTTGCGTCGTAAAAGCGGAGCATAAGTTTTACAAGCGTTGTTTTTCCCGCACCGTTTACGCCAACAACCGCAGTGGTTTCGCCCTTGTTGATTTTAAGATTTACGCCGTTAAGAGAGTACTTATCGGCAGTCGGATATTTAAAATACACATTCTTAAATTCAAGGCTTTCAAACTCGCCCGCCTGTAACGCTCCATCCTTGACCTGAGTTTCGTACTCAAAGAAGTCACGCAGATTCTGGAAGTACAGAGCCACGTTTGAAAGTTCGGCGATTGAGTCGGCGATGGTCATAGTGGTCTGCCTTACGGAATTGATTGACGACAGCACAACCGAAAAGCCTGCTATGTCGAGCCCGCTGTTATTGATAAACTGATACGAGGCGTACGAATACGTGCCGACAATCGGTATTAGTTCGCCGAAAAGCGAGCCGAAAATATTAAGCACAAAGAGTTTTCTGCCGTAGAGTTTTATTATGCGGACGTTATCGTTTACCGCCTTGTAAAAGCGGTTAAGTATAACCGAAAAAATGTTTGACGTACGCATATCCTTTGAAAAATCCTTGAGGAACACGGTACGCTCAGTGTATGATTTTATGCGGTTATTGGTGGTCATTTCGAGGTCACGCTTATAAAAGAGTTTACTTCTTACAATCTGCACAACAAACACCGCAAGAACGGGTGCGAGGAATATAAGATACCTCGGGTCAATCGTGGTTACAACGCCTATAACAAGGACGAGTGCGATTGCGTTGCCTAAAAGGTTTGACAAATCAACGGCAAACGCCATAAAAAATCCACGGGTCAGAATGTCAGTGGCACGCATATATGCGTCGTAAAACGCAGGGTCTTCGTAGCAACTTACGTCAAGTTCCGCCGCTTTTCTGAATATAAGGTTATTAAGCCCCTTATACACCTTTTTCCACGCCACGTTCTGCATATAGTCGCAGATGATAATAATCACCTCGTACACCATACCGACTGCAAAAAACAGCAGCAGGCATTTTGTGAAGTACTCAAAAGTCGCTTCGCCCTCTATAATTGAAAGCAGGACTTTTAAAAACAGCACGCCCTGAAAAAACAGCGTAAACACCGCAGTACTCGTCTGTGCGAGAATTGCAAACGGCATTACCGTTTTGTCCGCCTTGTGAAGTATTTTCATTGCGTAAATCACGTTTTTGAAAACGGGCACTTTTTCCTCGTGCGGAGGTACCCACCGTGGCATAAACTCACCCCCTGATGCCAAAACTTATGATATTATATCACAATATAATATTTATGACAAGCGAATAAATTTGTATAAATAGTAAATAAAAATAAATATTTGTTGCAATTATAATTCTTTATGTTATAATCATTGTGAAATTAACACAAGGAGGTCAACTGTTATGGAACAAAAACCCGTTACAGCCATAATTGTTGGTGCTGGTCACAGATCGTTTGTTTACAGTGAACTTGCAATCACAAATCCCGAAATGCTTAAGATTGTCGGCGTTGCCGACCCCAACCCCGTAAGACGTAAAAAGGCAATGGAGCATTTTGGTTTTGGTGAGGATATGTGCTTTGAAAGTGCCGAGGAACTTGCCTCAAAGGGCAGACTTGCGGACGCTGTAATTAACGGCACTATGGACGAACAGCATCTTGAAACTGCTATTCCGCTTCTCAACTGCGGATACGATATGCTTCTTGAAAAACCGTTTGCGGTTAACGAAGACGAAATGTGGCAGATAGTTAACTGTGCAAAAAAGAACAACGCTAAGGTTATGATTTGCCACGTACTTCGCTACACTCCTTTTTATTACTCAATCAAGGAGTGCGTTGCGTCGGGTAAACTCGGAGATATAATAAATATCCAGACAACCGAGCACGTTTCGTACCACCACCTTTCAACCTCATATGTAAGAGGAAAGTGGGCTAATTCACAAAAGTGCCACACCACAATGCTTCTTGCAAAGTGCTGCCACGACCTCGATATTATGATGTGGCTGATGAGCGACACAAAGCCCTGCTCAATCAGTTCTTACGGCAGCAAATTCCAGTTCAAGCCTGAAAACGCACCCGAGGGTGCAGGCACAATCTGTATGAAAGACTGCCCTCTTGTTGACACCTGCAACTTTTCTACAAAAAGACTTTATATCGACCATCCTGACCGCTGGTCGTTCTACGTATGGGACGCTCTTGAGGGCATTGACAACCCGACAATCGAGGACAAAATCGCACTGATGAAGACTGACAATCCGTACGCACGCTGCATTTACAAGTGCGACAACGACGTTGTTGACCACCAGAGCGTACTTGTTAACTTTGAGTCGGGTGCAACAGGCACTCACAATATGGTTGGCGGTTCTGCAGAGCCGAGAAGAAACATACATATTGTAGGTACCAAGGGCGAACTCTTTGGTAATTTTGAAGAGAGCAAGTATACAATCCTTACAATCGACCCGTCACCCGACGCACACCACGAGGAATGCGACGTTGAGGAAGTTGACCTTAACGTACACGGCGATATGGTAGGTGCTTACGGCGGACACGGCGGCGGCGACGAAAGACTTGCTGCGGACTTTGTAAAATTTGTACGTGGCGAAGACCCGAGCCTTGCATGCACTTCAATCTTCGACAGCGTTGCAGGTCACCTTTCTGTTTACCGTGCGGACAAGTCACGTGAAAACGGCGGTGCTCCGCAGAAAATTGAACTTTAAAGGAGAAAAACTATGTTAGAAAAACCGAGTAACACCGTACTGTATTTCGCTCCTCATCAGGATGACGAACTTCTTACAATGGGTATTGATATAGCAGCGTCGGTTAAAAACGGCTACGACGTTCACGTTATTGTTGTGACCGACGGTGCAAGCTCAAACGTAAGGCTGCGTCTTGGCAACCGTGAGTTCTGTGACCAGTGCCACGAGCAGCACGTGTTTGACCTTACCAAAGAGGACTTTACCGCAACCCGTGACCAGGAGCTTTTCGGTTGCTGCGAGGCACTCGGCGTTAAGCGTGAAAACGTTCACTTCCCTGACGAAAGAATTGTTGACGGTAACATCACAATCGACAGAGCCAAAGAGATTATCAAAGGCTTTGTAGAGAGCATTGACCCCGACAGCACCGTTTGTACGATTTATCCAAACGCTCCTGAGGCTCACCACAAAGACCACAGAACACTCGGTCTTGCTGCGGTTGAACTCAAAAACGAAGGCGTTATCAAGCATATTGTACTAATGGAAGAGCCGTACGTAGCAGTTGAGGTTGACCACGCACCGGGCGAGGAACCCACTGTTTT
>SVQF01000073.1 GCA_015065445.1 Oscillospiraceae bacterium
TCAACTGTTCAGGTTATACCGCACATTACAAACGAGATAAAGGAGTTTGTGTACTCGGTGGGCAGAAAGACCGACGCCGATGTTGTAATAACCGAAATAGGCGGCACTATCGGCGACATCGAAAGCCAACCGTTTCTTGAGGCGGTGCGTCAGATTTCGCTCGAAGTCGGACGTGAAAACAGCCTCTTTATTCACGTCACCCTTGTGCCTTTCCTCAGCGGTTCTGACGAACATAAATCAAAACCCACTCAGCACTCTGTAAAAGAGCTGCAGGGTATGGGTATAAATCCGAACATTATTGTGCTGCGTTGTGACAAACCGCTTGAAAGCAGCATTTTTGATAAAATATCGCTGTTCTGCAACGTTAAGCGTGACTGCGTTATCGAAAACAGAACGCTTCCAAACCTCTACGCTGCACCGCTTATGCTTGAGGAATCGGACTTCTCGGGTATAGTGTGCCGTGAACTCAACCTTACCACGCCCGAGCCTGACCTTGCCGACTGGACGGCGATGGTTAAGCGAATTGACAACGAGGCGTACGACGTAAACATTTCGCTCGTAGGCAAGTATGTAGAACTTCACGACGCCTACCTTTCTGTTGCAGAGGCTCTGCGGCACGCAGGGTACTACCACAACGCAAGGGTGCATATCAAGTGGGTTGACTCCGAAACTCTGACTGATAAAAACTGCGGCGAAGTTTTTAAAGACACGCAGGGAATTATCGTGCCCGGCGGTTTTGGTAACCGTGGCATTGAGGGTATGGTCACTGCCGCAAACTATGCAAGAAAAAACAGTATTCCGTACTTCGGCATCTGCCTTGGTATGCAGATTGCCGTAATTGAGTTTGCACGCAACGTTGCAGGTATAACGGACGCAAATTCGGGCGAGTTTGACGAACTCTGCAAGAACAAGGTAATCGACTTTATGCCGGGGCAGTACGACGATATAGACAAAGGCGGTACGCTGCGTCTCGGTGCTTACACCTGCAATGTACAAAGCGGCACGACTATGCACCGTCTGTACGGTAAAAGTACAATCAGCGAGCGGCACCGCCACCGCTATGAATTCAATAACGATTACAGAGAAATTCTGCAGCAGAACGGGCTCACGCTCAGCGGCATTTCGCCCGACGGCAGACTGGTGGAAACCGTTGAACTTACCGACAGACCGTTTTATGTAGGTGTGCAGTATCACCCCGAATTCAAAAGCCGTCCCGACAAACCGCATCCGCTGTTTATAGGTTTTATCGGGTCAAGCCTGCAGAAGTAAAGGACGGTCAGTTATGTTTAAACCAAATATGAATTACGCAAACCTCAAGGATTCTTACCTTTTTTATAATATTGCCAAGAAAACAGATGCCTATCTCAAAATCCACTCCTCAGAGCGGCTTTTGCGGCTCGGGATAGGCGATGTTTCTCTTCCCCTGTGCAGTGCGGTAACAGCTGCACTGCACAGTGCGGCAGACGACCAGTCAAAAAAAGAAACCTTCAACGGATATATGCCCGAGTGCGGTGCTGCGTTTTTACGCAGTGCAATCGCAAAGCACTATAAAAAAAGGGGAGTCATGCTCTCGGACGACGAAGTTTTTGTGTCAAGTGGTGCGAGCGACGAACTCGGCGACATTCTTGATTTGTTTGATAAAAGCAGCACGGCTCTTGTGATTGAGCCTGCATACCCTGCATATGTTGACGCCAACATTATTGCAGGCAGAAAAATAATACATCTACCGTCGGGCGAGGAAAACGGATTTGTTGCCCTCCCCGATGACAGCACGGACGCCGACATTATTTATATATGCTCACCAAACAACCCCACGGGTGCAGTGTACGGTAAAAACGAGCTCAAAGCATGGGTTGACTATGCAAATAAAAATGGCTCCGTCATTCTGTTTGACGCAGCATACGAGGCGTTTATTGAGGATGAAGACATACCGCACAGCATATTTGAAATTGACGGTGCAACAACCTGTGCAATAGAAATCTGTTCGCTTTCAAAAACGGCAGGTTTTACGGGTACCCGCCTTGGCTATACAGTTATTCCAAAGTCGCTTGAACGTTGCGGCATGAACCTCAACAGTATGTGGGTGCGAAACCGCACTACCAAAACAAACGGCGTTTCGTACGTGATTCAAAAAGCGGCAGCGGCGGTTTTCTCTGACGATGGTCAGAAACAGATTAAAGAAAATATTTCCGTATACAAAAAGAATGCCGCCGTGCTGACTGCGGCACTCGACAAAGCAAACATATGGTACTGCGGCGGCAAAAATGCACCGTACATCTGGCTCAGATGCCCAAACGGTATGACGAGCTGGGAGTTTTTTGATTTCCTTCTTGAAAACGCACAGATTGTCGGTACTCCCGGGGTAGGCTTTGGCGAAAGCGGCGACGGGTACTTCAGGTTCACAACTTTCGGCGACCCTGCCGACACCAAACTTGCAGCCGACAGGCTGGTAAAACTATTTTATAAGGAGGGATAATTATGATTTATCCTCAAACTTACAAATCAAAACTTACTCAGCGTGAAACTCAGTATGCAATAAAAACTGTAAAGGACACTTTTCAGTTAAAACTCTCCAAGGCACTCAATCTTGACCGCATTACCGCACCGATTATGGTGACTAAGGACAGCGGCATCAACGACGACCTGAACGGCGTTGAGCGTAAAGTCCACTTCACTATGAAGAATATTGAAGGCGAGGCGGAAGTCGTGCAGTCGCTTGCCAAGTGGAAACGAATGGCACTTTACCGCTACGGCTACGAACACGGCGAGGGTATATATACCGATATGAACGCTATCCGCCGTGACGACGACACCGACAACCTTCATTCGCTCTTTGTTGACCAGTGGGACTGGTGCAGAGTTATTTCAAAAGAGGAACGAAACACCGATTTTCTAAAAGAGATTGTAAAAAAGATTGTGCGTGCTATAGTCGAAACAAACGACGTTGTTAAAGATACTTACCCAATGCTGTCGTTTGAGATGAGCGACGAGGTGTTCTTTATAACCACGCAGGAACTCGAGGATATGTATCCCGACCTGACGCCGCACGAAAGAGAAAATGCAATCGTAAAAGAACACGGCACAGTGTTTATTCAGCAGATTGGCGGCAAACTCAAAAGCGGCAAAAAGCACGACGGCAGAGCCCCCGACTACGACGACTGGGAACTCAACGGCGATATATTTGCATGGAACAGCGTACTCGGCTGTGCATTTGAAATCAGTTCTATGGGCATTCGTGTAGATGCAGAGAGTCTGCATCGTCAGCTTGAACTTGAAGGTTGCCTCGACAGAGAGAAGTTTGATTTCCACAAAGGAATACTCGACGGCACGCTGCCGCTCACAATCGGCGGCGGTATCGGTCAGTCAAGACTTTGTATGCTCCTGCTCGAAAAGGCACATATCGGCGAAGTGCAGTGTGCCGTCTGGTCTGAGCGGATGCGAAAAGAATGCGAAACGCACGGTATCATTCTGCTGTAAAATCCGTCGCTTTGTCAATTGCTATTTGTAATGCGATATGTTATAATAAGCTTAATAACAAAGCAAGGAGATTAAAATGGAATTAATACAGAGCTTTTCGGTTGACCACACACGCATAGTACCGGGTATATTTACAAGCAGAGTTGACAGCCTTGGCGAGTACAGAGTTACAACTTATGACATCAGACTCAAAAAGCCCAACAGAGAACCTGTAATTGATGTTGCGGCTATGCATTCGCTTGAACATATTATTGCAACCTGCCTCCGTAACGACCCCGACTGGAAGGACGAAGTTGTTTACTGGGGTCCGATGGGCTGTCTTACAGGCTTTTATCTTATACTCAAAGGTGAACGCACGCCTCAGGAACTCTACCCGCTTATGCACAAAGCGTTCTCTGCTGTGGAAGATGCTCAGGAAGTACCAGGTGCTGCACCTGTAAACTGCGGACACTACCTTATGCACAATCTCGAAATGGCAAAGTGGTACGCAAGGGAATTTGTTACTTATCTTGAAGAGAATAAGAATAACAGCGATATTTTTGAGTATCCCCGAACCGAACGGCTTGTTACAGACGACGGACAGCATTTCTTTGATTCATAAACAGCAAAGAAAAAGACGGATGATTTTCATCCGTCTTTTTCTTTTATATTTTACTATTTTATCTTTATGCTCTTTGCCTTGCTCCAAGCAGAATAGTATTTTGTTTTGCCCGCGGTTTTGTATGTGCGTATGCGTACATAATACTTCTTCTTTGACGTGAGTTTTTTTACGGTTGTTTTTACAGTTTTGTTTTTTACAATCGTAACGGTTTTGGCACCTTTAAAATTAGCAGCCGTGCTGTACTGAATCTGATAACCCGTAGTCTGTGCCGTCTGCTTTTTCCACTGTGCAGTCAGTTGCTTTTTGCCTGCGGTGAGTTTTGTTACGGCAGTACCCTGCGGATTAATCTTAAAACTCTTTGTAACAGTACCCGAGTAGTTACCCTTGAAAGTAACTGTCACTTTAGCAGTGCCTACGTTTTTGTTAGCGGTGTAACTTATCGTGTAGTTTTCGCTGCCGATAACTTTGCCGCCCGAATCCTTAACCGTCACGGCAGGCTTTTTAGCTTTGCCGTTATAGGTGTAAGAATTTGTCGAAAGTGTTACGCCTGCAATTTTTGCAATCGTCTGAGTCTTAACGCAGTGGTAGCCGCACTCGGTGCAGGTGAGGTCGCTTACGCTCTTTCCGTTTTTAGAGGTTGTAGCCTTTGTAACTTGTGTGCTACCCTCAAAGTGATGCTGCTCGCTCTTTTCTCCGGCTTTGTATTCCGCCTTGCTGCCGTAGGTCAAAGGCGATACGGTAACGTTGTCAATCTCGGGAGCGGTGGAGTTCACAAGATTGCTGAACTGATACGAGTTGTCGTTATAAATCTTAATCTCATTGTCGCCCTCACTCAGTTGCACCTGAACGTTAACGGTTCTGAAGGTCTCCCAGCTAAGCGTATTTTTAAAGTAAACTGTCTCGGGCTCGCCGCCGTTTACACTAATTTGTGCGTAGCGTTCAACAAGGTCGATGTTGTACGGGTGAATATACGTTGAGCCGTCAGCCCTTTCCATAATCGGTGCAGGCTCGTCGTTTGCATATCTTACTGCGATGTTGTACACGCCGTCAGCATCGGCACTGACAGTAAACTTTGCATAGTTGTACTCGCCCCTGTCCTCGCTGTCGGACGTTTGACCTATGCCGATTTCAGAAACAACCTTTCCGCTTTGGGCATAACTGTTGCCTTTAAGATACGGGTTGTTGCCGTGCAGCGTGAGTTTGTCTGAGGCGATAACTTCCGACGTACTTTCGGTTTTGTTGCTGTCGTAATCAAAAGTGAGTTTTGTTGCACTGCCGCTCACAACAAACGTGTTTGCACCCTGTGCAAGATAAACCGTGTTGCCCGTGTCTGTGTCGTAAACCGAACAAACGGACTTGGATTTTGCGTCTGCGGCGTAATCAATACACTGCTTTTTCAGTGCAAAACTTCCGTTTGCCGTAACGTTGTAGTAACCCTGCTGCGGTGCCACAACAGTCACTCTGTATCCGCCGTCCTCTTTGAAGTTTGTGAGTTCGTCAAGACATATTTCAACTTTGTTTTCGTCGCCGTCAACTTCAGTAAGGTCGAGTTTGTCAAGTGCAGCCACAAGCTGAAGATTACCCTTGCTGCCCTCGTTGCCGTTAATGTGTTTGTATGCGATTTTGTGTTTACCCTCTGTAAGATAAATCACCGTGTCGCAGTGGTTTTTGTACCACCAGGTTACAGTTGATTCAAGCACGATGTTGTCAAGTGCCTTGCCGTCAACATCCATACCGTAAGGCAGTGCCTTGCCTATGCCTCTGTTCTGTCCGCTTGCATCAGGTTTAAGCGTCTGCGGATTAACGTACGGTGCCTGCAGCGAGTAGAAAAGCTGAGCGTTGTAGTATCCGCTTTCGGGTACGTTCACGTTAAAGCAAACGCCGTCGCCGTTGTTGTTGATGTTGCCGACATCGGCTCTTCCCGATGTGGCAAACGTAGCCCATCCGTCTTTGTCGTACACGGTTGCACCGCCGAGAAGCTGTGCCGCCTCAGCCTCGTAGTTCAGCGTTTGCATAGTTGCTGCAACGCCTTCGTTCGCCGTTTTGTCAGTCTTGGTTATTACTGCAAAGTATGCGTCCATTTCGTCCGTGTTGCTTACGGATATTTTCAGCGTGCCTCCGTCGGCTTTTGCCGCACCGTCAAAAATCACCTGCGGTTTGTAGTTCGCACCAAGCTGACCCGAAAAACTTACGGCGTACAGTTTTACATTAACAGTGCTGTCAGAGTTTACAAGGTCCGTTGAGTCTATGTTGTCAAGGTACACAGCCTCGCTGCCGTTTTGGTTTTCGTTGCCGCCAAACAGTGCGTACGCCGTGGTGATGTTGCTGTCGTATGAGGTGAGTCCGTAAAATCTTGTGTCGGCAAAATCGGGCGAGGTGAGTTCACACTGCTCTCCCGTCATCTGTGCGTACCAGTGGTATACCCACCAGGTGGACGTGGGCGAGTTCTGGTCAGCCGCCATTTCGTTAAGCGTGTTAGCCATTGCCCAGTATGCCATACAGCCGCTCATATCCTTGTCTTCAAACATTGCAAGCCACTTAACAAGTCCGCCGGGAGCACCAATGTCGTAGTGCCTTGCGTACTCGTTAACCATAAGTTGCGGCTGATAATCCCTGCCGGACTTCTGTGCATAACTTTCGGTGTAGTACTTTGCCACCATCGACTGCACTGCGTCGTAGTGAACGTAGTAGTCGGTAAGCGAAATGTCGCCGAGTTCGTGCCACGAAATAATCTCGGGCAGGCAGTTGTTATCATAGCAAAAACCTAAAAACCTGTTGTAACTGTCCTCGTTGAAGCCCGAAAAATTCGGTCCTACACATCTTGCGTCGGGGTCAATTGAATGTACTGCGTTATAAATTCTGAGCCAGGCATTTTCAAGCCCCTCAAGATTGCCGCCGTACCAAATCTGGTCAGGCTCGTTAAACAGTACATAACTGTAATTATCTTTACTATTGTTAAGGATATAGTACTTACCGTCGCTGCCCCTGAAAGCACCGCTGTCGCTCTCACTTGCTTCGTCGCAAATCATACCGTAAATAATGCCTTCAACAGTTTTCTGATAAGCGTCAAGGTCAATCTGTCCGTCTTTAATCGGTGCGTCGTACGGCCACTCCAGATAGTTGTCCTGAAGGTATATCTGCATATCCCGAACGCCCGCACTCAGAAGTGCCGAACCCGTTCTTACAGCGTCACCCGTCGGGTGTTGCTTGCCGCCGTACGCCTTTTGTACCATAGTGTCGGGCTTCAGTCCGTAAAGCAGGTCAATCGACGGAACGTTAATCTCTGCCTCGCCGTACAGAAATCCCGTTGAGCCTTTGTAAAGTTTGCTGCGTTTTGACATATCAAAATGCACAGCACTTTCGCTGTCCGTTTTAAGTATAAGCTTGCCGTTTTCACACGCAACGTAGTATCCGCTGTTAGTAACGCTTATGCCCGAAATATCCGCACTGCCCGCTACAGTACCGATTGCTTTTGCAATCGGGTAGTCAAAGGTAAGTTCAATGTTGCCTTCCCAGTCGCTGCCGATATTGATTTTTGCAAAGTTTGAATCAACCCTGATTTTGCCGACGGTGCTTGTGCCGCATATATCAACGCTCGCCTTGTCACGAATGTAAAGGTCATACTGAGAGTTGCCGTCAAGCGACGTGTTGTTAAGCACGAGGTGTGAAGTCCCCGCAATACCGAGTGCCGAAACACGCTCGGTCGAGATGTTGAATCCTGTAATATTACAGCCGTTAAACGTCATACTGCCGCCGCCGAGCCATATGCCTATTTCCTTCTTGCTGTTGCCCGTGATGTTCACGTCGGTAAAAACGGAGTTTACGTTTTCGTTCTGGTAAAACATCGACTGCGTGCCGACGCCCGAACTCCTGAGTTCGTTATTCGCACCGTTAATTGTAACGTCTTTTGTAATACTGAGGTCACGCACGCCGATTGAACCGGCGGCAAGAATGTAGTTCCCGCCGTTTGAAAATGCGTTACTCAGCTGATTCTGTGTGCTGATGCTGTTTTCTGCAGCAACTGCAGAAAACGGTGCCGTCATACACACCGCAAGTATTACGCTCATTATAAACGATAAAGTCTTTTTCATTGTTTTACTCCTTTATTACTGAAAAATCGGCACTTCCTTTTGTACAAACTGCTGCAACATATCCGTCAAAGAAAAAGTATTCCTTAACGCTGCAACCGTCAATATCTGCACCGCCACCGAGATTGACTTCAAAACTGTCTAGCGGAGTTGCAAGTCCGGTGCCGAGCATCTTAATGTAACTTTCCTTAATCGCCCACAGCCTGAAGAATGTGCGGATGGGATTTTCACTTTCTTTAATCTGCGTGTTTTCATTATCGGTAAAAAACTTTTCAGCCGTCCTCAGCGAGTGTGTTTTGTCAATAAGCTGAATATCGCAGCCAACTTCGCAGTCGCCAACGGTCAGCATTGCAATACTTCCCGAGTGTGAAACGCTGTAATTAACGCCATCAATCTGCGGTCTGTCACCGTTTTCGCCGTCACGCTCGCTGTCTGCAAGGCAGCCAAAAGCCCTGTGCAGCAAAATGTCTGCACCGAGGCAAAGCCTCTTGTCGCTGTCAAATCGCAGCGAGTCAATTTTCTTTCTGCGGTATGGCGAGGCGGTTTTACAGTGCTTTTCAAACTCGGCACTGTCCGACAAAAAATCGCAGTTAATAAAATATGTCTTTACTCTGTTCATTTAATCATCTCACCGATTTTATATTATCATATTAATAATAGTTGTGCAATATTAAATACATAACTTGATTAATATAGGATTTGCGGATATAATAAAATAAAAAGGAGGAAAATTCTATGGCAAACAAGTATTCAGGCACGCAGACCGAAAAGAACCTCAGAGCCGCTTTTTCAGGCGAGTCCGAGGCACGCAACAAGTACACATACTTTGCCTCAAAGGCAAAAAAAGAGGGCTACGAGCAGATTGCTGCACTGTTCCTCAAAACCGCTGACAACGAAAAAGAACACGCAAAAATATGGTTTAAGGAACTCGAGGGCATTGGCTCAACACCCGAAAACCTCGTTGCTGCCGCAAATGGCGAAAACTACGAATGGACGGATATGTACGAGGGATTTGCAAAAACTGCAGAGGAAGAGGGTTTTACGGAACTCGCTGCAAAATTCCGTATGGTAGCAGAAGTCGAAAAGCACCACGAAGAGCGTTACAGAAAACTCCTTCAGAATATCGAAATGCAGGAAGTTTTTGCAAAAAGCGAGGTTAAGGTGTGGGAATGCCGCAACTGCGGACATATTGTTGTAGGCACCGCAGCACCCGAAATCTGCCCCGTCTGTGCTCACCCACAGGCATACTTCGAAATCAACGCAGAAAACTATTAAAAAAACACGGGCAAGGTCAACCCTTGCCCGTGTTTTTATCTGCAAAACTTAAAATTTCGGTTTAATCAGCTTTACTTCTTCAAGCGGTGTTATGCCGAGGTCATCGGTGAGGTGGGAGAGCATTTTAATTCGCATTTCCTCTTCGTCAAACAGCAACGGCGTGTGTGCGTCCATACCGATTACAACGTCGTTTCCTATTTCTTTTGCCATACTCCAGAAGCGGTCGCTCGGGTACCATCTGTCGTCGCTGTAACCGTAAAAATTATACTCAATCGGAAGATTAAGACTTTTAAGTTCGGAAAGCATATCGCCGAGCTTATTTTCATACGTATGCTTGCTGCCGACGTAGTTTATAACGTCAGGGTGGCACACGTATGTAAACAATCCGCTCCTCGCACCGTCAAGCAGTTGTTCAATGTACTTGTCAAGCACCTTTGTGCTGAATGTCCTTGAACCAACATACACC
>SVQF01000074.1 GCA_015065445.1 Oscillospiraceae bacterium
AGAACTTGAAAAGATTTATTCAACGGGAAGAGGCTCGGTAAAAGTTCGCTCAAAATACACTTACGATAAGTCTTATAACTGTATTGATATTACCGAAATTCCGCCTACCACAACGTCTGAGGCAATAATTGATAAAATTGTTGAACTTGTTAAGTCAAATAAGGTTAAAGAACTGTCCGATATACGTGACGAAACTGACCTTAAAGGTTTGCGTATTACGCTTGATTTAAAGCGTGGCTGCGACCCCGACAAGCTAATGAATAAGCTTTACAAGATGACGCCTCTTGAAGACACATTTTCATGCAACTTTAATGTACTTATTAAAGGGACGCCTAAAGTGCTGGGAGTCGGTGACATTCTCAAAGAGTGGATTGACTTCAGGCTCGAATGTGTAAGACGCAGAACGCAGTTTACTCTTAACAAAAAGGCTGACAGACTACACCTTCTTGAGGGCCTTGAAAAAATACTTCTCGATATTGATAAGGCTATTAAAATTATCCGTCAGACTGAGGCTGAAGCAGACGTTGTACCAAACTTAATGATTGGCTTTGGCATCGACAAACTTCAGGCAGAATTTGTTGCCGAAATCAAGCTTCGCCATCTTAACAGGGAATATATCCTCAAGCGTACCAAGGATATTGAAACCCTGAAAAAAGAAATCGAGGAACTCAGCGGAATCCTTGCAAGTAAAAATAAGCAGAAAAAAATCATTATCAAGGAACTTACAGAAGTCAGTGCCAAGTATTCCGGCGAGCGTAAGTCTGCTATTCTTTATGATTACGAAGAGTTTGACGAAAATCAGACTGTTGAAATACCGGACTATCCTGTTACGCTGTTTATCACAAAAGAAGGGTACCTTAATAAAATTCGCACCGCCAATCTTCGTATGTCAGGCGAGCAGAAGGTTAAGGAAGGCGACGAGGTAGAGAGAGTATTTGAGTGTTCAAATAAGGATGAACTCCTTGTGTTTACCGATAAAGCACAGGTTTATAAAGCGAAAGTCGATGACTTCCAGGATTCAAAGGCGTCACAGCTCGGTACTTACGTTGCCACAAAGCTTGAAATGGAGCCTGACGAAAAGACTGTTTTCATCTGCGTAATACGTGAATACAAGGGTTATATGATTTTTGCATTTGAAAACGGAAAAGTCGCCAAGGTTGACATAACTGCTTACCAGACCAAGACTAACAGAAAGAAACTGCTGAAGGCATATTCTTCAAAAGTGCCGCTTGTTGCTTGTGAGTATATTGAGGACGACACCGAACTTGTGCTTTGCTCAACCAACGGACGTATGCTTATACTCAATACCGGTGCAATTTCTTCCAAAACTACAAAAGACACAATCGGCGTATCGGTTATGACGCAGAAGAAAAATCATAAACTTGAATCCATGCATTTTTACACGGAAGGTGAGTTTGAAAAAGCGTGGAGATTCAGAACTAAAAATCTTCCTGCCGCAGGTGCCTTACCTGGTCCTGCCGACAACACTGCCCAAATCTCTTTTTAGTTAAATAAAAAAATACTTGCATTATAGCTTTTGTTGTGCTATAATTAACGGGCATAAAAATAAATAATATCTTATTTATATTAATCGGAGGAATTGTTATGGTTTGGTATCATTATGTTTTCGGCGGTATTCTTATCGCTGCATCAATCATTATTACAGTCGTTGTACTTATGCAGGAAGGCCGTTCGCAGAACCTTTCAGGTGCTATCACAGGCGGTGCAAACTCATTTGATAACAAGTCAAAGGGCAGAACTGTTGAAGGCAAACTTGAAAGACTCACAAAGTATTTAATCGTTTTGTTCTTTATTGTAGTTCTTGCTGCTTTCCTTGTATTTTTATTCGTAGTATAAGTTGTAACTACAGCCTTGCAATTCTACAATTGCAGGGCTGTTTTTTATTGGAGAATACCGTTGTATTATATCATTTTTGATTTTGAGTGGAACAACGCTTACAGTCATCAGATTCATAATTATATGAACGAAATTATAGAAATCGGTGCAGTTAAGCTTGATGAAAAACTTAATATTGTCGATACCTTCAAGCAAATGATATATCCTGAGTTTACAAAAAAACTTTCAGGTCGCTGCAAAACACTGACGGGAATTACTAACGAAGAACTTAAAGAAAACGGAATTGATTTCAACCGTGCTTTTTCTGATTTTGCAAGGTGGGGAGCAGGGAATGACAATGTATATATGAGCTGGAGCAATTCCGATTTATATGTATTGTCTTTCAATTTTTTGCAACACAATCATTCCTGCAAGGTCGATTTTATGCATAATTACTGTGACGTACAAAAGTACTGTATGTCGTTTATTGAGCGTGATGAAGAGCATAAAAACAATCAGATTGCCCTTTCAAAATGTGCCGAGCAGTTCGGCGTTGAAGTTGATGTAGAAAAACTTCACAGAGCTCTTGCGGACTGCTATGTAACAGCTGAATGCTTTAAACGTGTGTACAACAGTGAAAAACTCAGTAAATTCATTAGTCACTGCGATTCTTCGTTTTTTGAGCGACTTCTTTTCAAACCGTACTATATCACCACGTTTGACTCTCCTGCTTACAATGTTAAAAAACAGGAGCTTTTTTGTCCAAGATGCGGCAAATCCGTTAAGAATCCCGAGGAATTTGAAATTCAGAACAAATCTTTTAAAGGTGCGGTACGTTGCAGAAAATGCCACAAATCATATTGGGTGTTTATAAGGGCTAAAAAAACGTACGACAACGTTGTGGTAAAAACGCATTTTGTTGAAATGAATTACAAGCGTGCAAGAAAGTTGTTCAGAAATAATAATTATTAATTTACAAATTTTTCTTTATTTTTTTATAAATATATATTATACTTAGTGTATCAACTTTTTAAGGAGAACAAAAATGGCTTCTAAGGATTATGATGATTTACTCGAATCATTTATGAATAATTCGCAAAAAGTTTATAATGAAGACAAGGACAAGCAACGTAAGGGAAATCTTCCGACTTCTTATAACGTTAAGAATGCTAACGCCGAAAGTGCTTCGTCAAAAACTTCTAAGAAAAAAACAGGAAATTCTCCAAAGTCTCCTAAAAAAGAGAAGAGCGGAGTAGCTAAGTTTTTTGGCGGAATAGGCAAAGCGTTACTCGCACTGATTATGATTGGCGGCGTAGTAACAATCGTTTGCACATCTGTTATTGTTATTTATGCGTTCAGCGTTATTAACGGTGACGCAGTGTTTGACCTTGATAAAGAAAAGTACAGTCAGAATCAGACGTCATTTATTTACGGTTATGATGATGAAAAGCAGACTAAACTGGTCGAAATAACACGTCTTCACGGCGAAGAGAACAGAATCTGGTTGTCTAAGGACGAAATGCCAAAGGCACTTCCGTATGCTTTTATCGCCTGCGAGGACGAAAGGTTTGAAACTCACGAAGGCGTTGACTGGAAACGTGTCGGCGGTGTAATTCTTGTGTCCGGCAACAAAGGTCAGGGCGGTTCTACAATCACTCAGCAGCTTATTAAGAACCTTACCGACCAGAACGACGTTACGTTTGTGCGTAAGTTTAATGAGATTTTGTCTGCTCTCAACCTTGAAAAACACTATTCTAAAGACGAAATTATTGAGGCTTATCTCAATACAATATATCTTTCTCACGGTTGCTATGGCGTAAGAACGGCTGCAGAAACATACTTCGGTAAAGATGTTGAAAACCTCAATGTTGCCGAATGTGCCTGCCTTGCCGCTATTACACAGTATCCGTCAAGGTACGACCCGCTTTCCAACCCTGACCAGATTAATCCCGAAAATAATAAGTCACGGCGTTTGTGGATTCTATCCAAGATGCAGGAAAAAGGATTTATCACAAAAGCAGAGTATGATGAGGCTGTCAAATACGAGATGGTCTTCACTAACTCCAAGGGATATAAAGGCTCTACGGTAAAAAGCAAAAATAAGAAAAAGACCAAAGAAACAATTAATTCATATTACACCGACTATGTAATCGACGAAGTAATTGCAGACCTTCAGAAAATGGGTTACAGTGCTAAAAAGGCACGTGATATGATATACGGCGGCGGTCTTAAAATATACAGTGCAATTGACTTTGACGTTCAGGAATCAATTGAGGACGTGTACGAAAACTACAGACGTATGCCTGACGAAACGGTTCAGGGTGCCTGTGTGGTTATGGACTACAAGGGCAGAATACTCGGTATTGTAGGCGGCACAGGTAAGAAGAAAGCTAACAGAACGCTTAACCGTGCTTCGCAGTCCACACGTCAGCCCGGTTCTACGATAAAGCCGCTATCTGTTTACGGTCCCGCTCTTGAAAAGAGCCTTCAGGACAGCGACACTCAGATTTACTGGTCAACACCCGTCAAGGACGCACCGCTTATGCGACTTCCAAACGGTAAAATGTGGCCTACTAATGAAGGTGGCGGATATTCTGGCGGAATGGTGTCTGTTCAACGTGGACTTGCTAATTCTATGAATACAATTTCTGCAGGTACGCTTGATAAAATCGGAACATCATACGCATATGACTACATTACAAGCAGGTTCCACATTTCAACCCTTGATGTCAGCGATGAGGATTATGCTCCTATGGCAACAGGTTCGCTTACAAATGGCGTTACAACGCTCGAAATGACTACTGCTTATCAGGCTTTCGGTAACGGCGGATACTATTACGAAGGCTATTCTTACTATAAGATTGAGGATTCACAGGGTAATGTAATCCTTGAAAAAGACCCTGAGGCTAATAAAGAAACCGCACTTTCTGAGGATACAGCTGGTATTATGAATAAACTGCTGCAGACCGTTATGACCGAAGGCACGGGTAGATATTATAAACTCAGCAATATTCAGTGCATCGGCAAAACAGGTACAACCACTGAAAGTAAGGACCGTTGGTTTATCGGCGGCACACCGGAGTACATTGCAGGTATCTGGTACGGTTATGATACTCCTAAGGAGATTCATTACAACCTTTCTTACAACCCTTGCGGTACACTATGGAATCTTGTTATGACTAACATATATGACAAGAAGAGTGTTAAGAAAAAAGAATTTGATACACCCGACGGTATCGTTCAGCGTCAGTACAGCCCTGCAAACGGAAAGCTTTGTTCCGGAAGCGGAGTATACGGATGGTTTGATAAAGATAATCTACCGGGTACAACCTCTTATATAGGCGAGGCTGATGATGGAGAGGATAAAACAGAAACTACTACTAAAAAGCCTGCAGAAACTACCGCACAGTCAACAACAGAACACACCACTGAGTCAACAACGGCAGAAACCACTACTTCGGGTGGCGGAGACGATGACGGCGGAGACGACGGCGAATAATCAGTCTATAACGGAAAATCGAATTTTCGGTTTTCCGTTATTTTACAGAGGTGGTTTAAAAAATCGCTCTATCCTATGATTATATTAGCCGCTCTGCCCTGCATATGAAAACTTAGTGTGTGAATTTTAATAATCTTTTTGTTGGTAGAAAGGTTAAGAAATTATTATGAAATTAATGTCAGTTGATTATGGTGATGTAAGAACAGGTATTGCGTTTTCAGACATCAATCAGATTCTCGCATCACCGTATACTGTTATAAACGAGAGCTATCTGCCGAAACTAATAGATAAGATTGCAGATATTGTTACTAAGGAAAAGCCTGCAAAAATAATTGTAGGTCTGCCCCGTAATATGGACGGTACTTACGGTTACCGTTGCGACGAGTGTAAAGAACTTGGTAATCTTCTTAAAGAAAAGTGTTCGCTTCCTGTTGAGTATCAGGACGAACGGCTTACAACGGTAATGGCACACGATGTTCTCAGCAGCAACAACGTACGTGGTAAAAAACGTAAAGATACTGTTGACGCAGTTTCTGCTGTTATGATACTTCAGAGTTATATTGATAAAATCAAGTAATTATATGCTTTTGTTTTTCGTACCATTAATATGGTGGTATTTTGACATTTTGCATATTTAAACTAAAATTCAGATTAGAATTTCCGTTTTTTATAGTAATCGGTGCAGCGTTACTTCTCGGCTATAATAACGTTTTGAGTCTTATTCTGTTTTCATCTCTTCACGAGGCAGGACATATTGCCTCGCTCATCGCACTTGGAGGCGAAGTTGATATAATCAGAATTTCGTATTACGGCGTTGGATTAAAGCATAATTCCTGTCTTTCAACAGGGAAGGAAGTTGTTTTTTTACTTAGCGGAGTTGCAGTAAATTTACTGTTCTCTATGCTTAATATCAGCAGAGAAATTAATCTTTCTCTCGCCTTTATAAATCTTCTGCCCGTCTTTCCGCTTGACGGCGGAAGAGTGCTTAACACTGTAATTAAAGCGGTTTTACCACAAACAGTTGCAGATATAATTATCGGAGTTGTCACTGCTGCAGTGGTCGTACTGTTTATTGTTCTGATATTCGTTTACGGATTGTATTCACTGAGTCTTATTCTTATATACATTATTTTTTATTCATTGAATTACAGAGGATTATATGATTAAAAAGGAAGTTGAAAAACTCTTGCAGTTTGTTCAAAAACCTGCAAGATATACAGGTGGAGAACTTAACAGCGTAGTAAAAGATGCTGATAAAGTCGATTTGCGATACGCCTTTTGTTTCCCTGATACTTATGAAATCGGTATGAGTCACCTTGGTATGAAAATACTGTACGGCGTTGTAAACGAAAGGGAAGACGCATGGTGCGAACGTGTGTTTGCACCGGATACCGATATGGAAGAACTTATGCGTAAAAACAACGTTCCTCTTTTCGCACTTGAATCGGGCGATTATATTCGTGACTTTGATATGATTGGCTTCACGCTGCAATACGAACTTTGTTATACGAACGTTCTTAATATGCTGGATTTGGCTGGGATTCCCGTTCTTGCAAAAGAACGCACAGAACTTACACCTATTATTGCTGTAGGAGGACCCTGCACCTGTAACCCCGAACCTATTTGTGACTTTGTTGATATTATATTTCTCGGTGAAGGGGAAGAAAGTACCAACGAGGTCCTTGACCTCTTAAAAGACTGCAAAAAGCGTGGTGCCACAAAGCAGGAATTTTTGGAGCGTGCTAAGGATATTAACGGCATTTATGTTCCTTCTTTTTATGTTGACAGTTATAATGAAGACGGAACGCTTAAATCACTTACGCCGATTAACGACGCACCGAAAAAGGTTAAAAAGTCAATAATAAGCGATATGAATACGGTGTTTTATCCCAAAGAGTTTGTTGTACCGTTTATAAATATCGTTCACGACCGTGCTGTTGAAGAGATTTTCAGAGGTTGTATACGAGGATGCAGATTTTGTCAGGCAGGATTTATCTACAGACCCATTCGTGAAAAAAGCACAGAAACAATCAATAAACAGAGCAAGGCTTTAATTGATTCTACGGGTTATGATGAACTATCTCTTTGTTCACTGTCAACATCCGACCATTCAGATGTCAACAATATGCTCACATCGCTCATAGACTGGACAGTGAAAGATAAAATTAACCTTTCACTACCGAGTCTGAGAGTTGACAACTTCTCTGACGAACTTGTTGATAAACTCAATAAAGTCAGAAAAAGCGGTCTTACTTTCGCACCTGAGGCAGGTACCCAGCGTCTGCGTGACGTTATTAATAAAAATGTCACCGAAGAAGAGGTGTTAACCACCTGCAATAAAGCTTTTGACAACGGCTGGACGTCTGTTAAACTCTACTTTATGATGGGTCTTCCAACCGAAACAATGGAGGATATTGAGGGCATTGCTGACCTTGGAATGAAGGTAGTTCACGCCTTTGGCAAAAACCCAAATACCAAAGGTAAAGGCGTTCAGGTTTCAATTTCGTGTGCATCTTTCATTCCAAAGCCGTTTACACCGTTTCAGTGGGAGCCGGAGGACAGTATGGACTCCCTTAAAGCCAAGCAAAAACATCTGCTTGAAAGTATACCTTCCCGAAAAATTAAAGTGTCGTTTCACGAAACGCCTACGTCACTTCTTGAAGGCGTTCTTGCACGAGGCGACAGACGGCTCGGAAAAGTTATTTATACTGCGTTTAAGGGAGGCTGCAAGTTTGATTCATGGGACGATAAGTTCAGGTTCGACGTATGGCAAAGTGCGTTCAGCGAACACGGCATAGACCCGCTGTTTTATACACAGCGAAAGCGTAGTTTCGACGAAGTTCTGCCGTGGGACCACCTCGATTACGGCGTTAGCCGTAAGTTCCTTGAACTTGAAAACAAGCGTGCTCACGAGAATAAAACTACTCCACACTGCCGCATAAAGTGTGCAGGTTGCGGTGCAAATATGTTAAACGGAGGTCACTGTGATGCAAGAGATTAGACTTCGTTTTTCAAAGACTGACCAGGCAAAATACATAAGCCATCTTGATACAAATCGGGTATTTTCACGTGCGTTTGCAAGGGCTAAGATTGACCTTTGGTTTACCGAGGGCTTTAATCCGCATCCCTATATGAGTTTTTCTCTTCCGCTTTCGCTTGGCGTAGAGAGTCTTTGCGAAAATGTTGATATTCGCATTCTTAACGACATTACACCTGATGAATTAAAAAAACGAATGAACAACTCGCTCCCTCAAGGTATTCGCATCGTTGACGCATACACCGATTTTCTTGATTCAAGCGAAATCAAATACAGCGATTATGTATATAAAATTGAATTCAAGGACAATGACGCTGCACTTAAAAGAATCAATGATGTGCTGGCATCAGATGAAATAATAGCACAAAAAAAGGGCAAAAAAGGCAAACGCAGAATTGTTAAAGAAACCAATATCAAAGAATTCATCGTAAGCTATAACACGTCAATAAGAAAAGATAATGTTATTATTAACACAAGGCTGCTTGCGGGCCCCGAAAAAAACCTCAACCCCTCGCTGTTGTTTGATACGTTAATCCGACTTATTGATATGGATTACGAGTGGAAAAGCATATCACGTATTAATCTGCTTACAAAAGATTTAAAAGAATACAGATAAAAAACATTTGACATTATGATAACTTTGTGTTATTATATACCAGCATTTAGCCGTAGATTACTCTGTCTACGCGTAAAATGCGGGCGTTACGCATTTTAGAGGATGGTCCAATGTCTTAAAGATACGAACATCTCATAAAGAATAAGGAGGAAATAAAATGGACGCAATCAAACTTATTGCTCAGGACTCCATTAAAGAGGATGCACCAAAATTCAATATTGGTGATACAGTAAAGGTTTCTGTAAACATCCGTGAGGGTTCAAGAGAAAGAATTCAGATGTTCGAGGGAACAGTAATCGCAAAGAAAGGTTCAGGCGTTTCTGAGACTTTCACAGTTCGCCGCATTTCTTACGGCGTAGGTATTGAGCGTGTATTCCCGCTTCACTCACCAAACGTTGTTGACGTTAAGGTTATCCGCAAGGGTAAGGTAAGACGTGCTAAGCTCTATTATCTTCGTGACAGAGTTGGTAAGGCAGCTAAGGTTAAGGAAGACATCAAATAATAATTCTTGTAAACCGCTTCACACTGTGAGGCGGTTTTATTTGATTTTTTATAATTAATGTTATATAATATCACTAATAATTTACGGTAGGTAAAGTTATGCCTGATTATATTAAACAGGACGTTCAGTGGTTCCCGGGACATATGGCTAAGACAAGGCGTCTTATAAAAGAGAGTCTTAACCTTGTGGACGGCGTTGTAGAAATAGTTGACGCACGTATTCCGTACAGTTCACGAAACCCTGAACTTGACAGTATTATTAAGAATAAACCGAGGATAATCCTTCTCAATAAATCCGACGTTGCAGATAGG
>SVQF01000075.1 GCA_015065445.1 Oscillospiraceae bacterium
CGCACTCGGCGTGCTTGTTTACACTCTGCAACTTTACGCAGATTTTTCGGGTTGCATAGAGATTGTAAGCGGCACCTCCGAGATGTTTGGCATACAGATTGCCGAGAATTTCCGTCAACCGTTTTTCTCACGCTCCGTCGGAGAATTCTGGCGACGCTGGCACATCACACTCGGCGCCTGGCTGAAGGACTATGTGTTCTACCCTGCTGCAATTTCGGGCGGATTTAAAAAGGTAAACGCATTTGCAAAAGACCGCTTTAAAAGTGAAAACTTAAAACGTGTTGTACCCGCTGCGTACGCACTGTTTTTTGTATGGTTCTGCAACGGACTGTGGCACGGCACGAGCGGAAAATACATAGTTTACGGTTTGTACTACTATGTTATTATGATGCTCGGCGAATTCACAAAACCAATAACCGACAAGCTGCTCGGCAAAGTCAACCGTGAAGGCAGGACTTTCAAAGCATTTCAGCTGTGCAGGACGTTTTTGCTTGTAAATCTGGGTATGCTGATATTCAGAAGTGCCACTCTCGGCGAGTGTGCAAAACTGCTCGGCAGAATTTTTACAAGCGTAAACTTTAAGCAGCTTTTTGACGGCTCTGTTGTATTTGACGGACTCGTTGAGTGGGACTGGGCAATTCTTATAATCGGAATTGCGGTTATGCTTATAATCGGTATTATTAAAGAAAAAGGCACGGACGTCCGTGCTGCACTCGACACAAAGCCGCTTGCTCTGAGATGGGCAGTTTATATTGTTTTGATATTTGCCACAATTATTTTTGGTATTTACGGCGGCAACTTTGAAAATGCAGGTATGATATATGCGGAATTCTAAAAAGAAAATGAGTGAAAATAAAAAAGGTTTTCTGCGGCTGCTTGCGTTTGCAGTTATTGTGCTATTGCTGTTTAGTGCGGTGTCCGCCGTGTTTCACCCTAAGGACGGCAAAGACGCATCGGGCTACACTCAGAATATAACTATGGCTTACCGTGCCGAAGAAAATAATACAATAGATATTGCTTTTATTGGCAACTCCAACGCATACAGGGCGTTCAACCCGAGTCTTTTGTGGGAGCAGCACGGCATAACCTCGTGTTCAATCGGTGCTCCTATGATGCGTATGGACGAAGTTTACTACTACATTCACGACCTGTACAAAACGCAGTCGCCAAAGGTTGTGGCGGTTGAAACAAACTGCTTTTACAGTTATCTGCAGGATAACGAAACCCACAAGCAGATTGCCGACGGAACAATACCGACAGCGGCGGTTGGCATAAACCCTATTGCCTTTAAAGTAAGTTATGACAAAGAGTATTTTGAAAAGCTGCTCGATGACCTTAACGATGCAATTTTATCAAAGGTTGCGTACAGTGCGTCGCTTATGAAACATCACGACCGCTGGCGTTCACTTGAAAAAAATGATTTTACAAACACAAGGCAGCAGTACTTCTTTGTATCAAAAGGTTATCTTTACAGCGATACTGTAAAACCGTTCGGCTACAACGGTAACTATATGGGCGGTAAAAACGACGAGCCGCAGAAGATGAGTAAATACAACCTCTTCTTTTTTGACAAGCTTTATAAACTTTGTCAAAAGCACGGCACAACACTTGCACTTGTTTGTGCTCCCTGTGCCACCAACTGGGACTATCAGCGGCACAACTTTGTAAAACAACTTGCCGACGATTACGGCGTTGATTTTGTTGACTACAATCTTCTGCCGATTGGTATAGACTGGAAGAAGGACACCAAAGACGAAGGCACACACCTTAACGTATACGGAGCAAACAAAGTTACAACCGAGTATGCAAAAGTGATTGTAAACACATATAATCTTTCGCCAAGTGAACTTACCGACAAACAAAAACGAGCGTGGGACAAAGACGCAAAGCGTTACCACACCGAAATTGAAAAATAAAGAACTGCCGTCCGCTTTACGGACGGCAGTTTTATATCCCCCCCGGGGGCTTACATAGAAAAATTATATTTGATATAATATATTCATCAAATAAATGGAGGAAAATATTATGGCATGTTTTGTAGTTCCTGCTGCTGAAGCTGTTATTGTTACTGCAGCTTACATCGCAGCAAAAAAACACGAACAGAAGATTCAGGCACCTAAGCTTGCAGACGGCAACAAGTTTGAGTCTGACGATGTAAAAATCACATGGTCAAAAAGACTCAGCTGGCTTATGGGTATGCTTTGGGGCGGAGTTCTTCTTCTCGCATTTGAGCATTTGTGGCACGGCGAGGTAGTACCCTTCCCGCCTTTCCTGACGGCGATGAGTTCGCCCGAGGCAACGGCAGAAATGCTTGCAGAAATGTCTACCGTAGGCGTTTCTATGGCAATTTCGGTTACCGCTGCGTGGGGCATCATCTGTGCATTTGCCGAGGCAAAGGTTAAAAGCATTAAAAAAGCCCTTAAAAAAGAGACTGCATAAGGGGTTTGTTATGACTTTACTTTTAACCATAATTGCAGCTGTTACATCCACAATAGTGTGGTACGTAAACGAGCAAAGAGACACATACAGACTCGGCACGCTCTCACTTATTTACTGGGGAGCGTCGCTTATGTGGCTTATGGACTTTGTGTTTGAATATGCAGAGGTCAAAAGCGAAATATTCAATCAGGCTTTTGCAGATATTCTCAACGATTCCCTGCTTGGTCTCGCAGTTATAACTCTCGGTCTTGTGGCATGGATTGTTATTCTGCTTATCAAAGACCCAAAGGGAGTATTCAAAAAGAAGTTCACAAAGAAATAAAAAGTTCACCGTAAGGCATCTGCCTTGCGGTGATTTTTTTGCATTATTCTAATTTGAAAGTTCTTTTCTTGCCTCGAAAACGGAGATGTCTTTTTCGACGGCAAGTTTTTTTATGTCTTCAAACTCAATCTTTTCTTTAACTTCACCAAAGCCTTCGCTGCGTTTTATGTGAGTGCAGCCGTTTTCGGTAATCGTTCTTTCGAGCGTGTAGCGACTCGGCGTGTACTTTCTTATTCCTATTGTAGAAGTATGTTTGAAAACAAGTTTTACAAACCTGTCCGTTTCGCCGCTCCTGCAAAGCACTGTGAACATATAGGCAGGTCTGCCCTTTTTCATAATTACGGGAGTTATAAAGCAGTCGAGAGCCCCTTCGCTCATCATTTTTTCCGCCGCAAAGGCAGCCTCTTCGCCCGTCATATCGTCGATGTTGCAGGACAATTCGGTTACCGTGTTGTCCTCAGTCAAAAATGCCCGTATAATATTTGCGTTTTCAAGTTGCTTTGTACCCGTGCCGATTCCGATTTTTTTAACGGACGAAAAGCTGTGTACCTCTTCAAAAGCATCAGCATAATATTTTAGTATTGCCGCACCCGTAGGCGTGCAAAGTTCGGTCTGAACGTCGCTCTTGTAATACGCAGCGCCGAGCAGAATATTTGCCGTTGCGGGAGCAGGAACGGGCAACACGCCGTGGGCACACTTTACCGTGCCGTTACCTACGTTTATGGGCGACGACGTTATTTTTTCGGGGTTAAGTTTATTTATAAGATATGCACAGATTGTTATGTCTGCAACTGCGTCGAGCATACCGAGTTCGTGAAAATGGACTTCGCTGACCTCTGTGCCGTGTGCCTTTGCCTCTGCGTCTGCAACAATGCCGTAAATCTCTTTAACGTCAGCCTTAACCCTGTCAGACACATTAAGAGAATTAATTATATCCGTAATCTCCGCAAGGTTACGGTGCCCGTGGTGATGCCCGTGATGATGTTCGGGCGTTTCAACTTCGCCTTTAATCACAATTTTAAGATGTGTACCCTTGATTCCGCTTTGTTCTTTTTCCTCAAGAAATACTTGCGTATGCGGGAGAGAAAGAGCATTAAGCTCCTCAACAATTGCAACTTTGCTGTCAGACAAATCAACAAGTGACGACGCTATCATATCGCCCGCCGCACCCATATTGCACTCAAAAAATAATTCCATAAAGCACCTATATTCTGTTAATCATACTTGCCAGGTATCCTGCACCGAAACCGTTGTCGATATTCACAACGCTGACGCCGCTTGCACAGGAATTAAGCATTGAAAGCAGTGCGGAAAGACCTTTAAAACTCGCACCGTAACCCACGCTGGTCGGAACGGCAATTACAGGGCAGTCAACCAGACCGCCCACAACACTTGCGAGTGCTCCTTCCATACCCGCTACCGCAATTACAACTTTTGCGTTCAGAAGCAAATCGGTATTATCAAGAAGACGGTGTACGCCTGCAACTCCGACGTCATAGAGTCTTGTTACTTTGTTTGAGTAATACTCTGCAGTAAGAGCCGCCTCCTCGGCAACGGGTATATCACTTGTTCCGCCGGTTGCAATAACAATATTACCGCAAGGTTCTTTTTTAGGGGTTTCGCCCGCTATACCTATTCTTGAAACGGGGTCGTAAAAAAGTTTTACACAGTCACCGAGTACTTTTGCTTTTTCTTCTGACATACGGGTAACAAGCACGCTTTTAACGTTATTATTAAGCATATGACTGACTATCTTGCAAATCTGCTCGGCAGTTTTGCCCTCGCCGTAAACCACCTCGTCAGCACCCTGACGGACACCACGGTTTGTATCAATTTTGGCAATATCAATATCGTCGTACGGTTGCAGTTGAATTCTGCCAACCGCCTCGTCAACCGACACAGTGCCGTTTGCAACCTTTGAAAGCATATCTTTTAATTCGTCTTTATTCATCCCGTCTCACCTTCAGGTCTAAGTAAACCGAGTCGTAGTATTTTGATAACGCAGATTCCACTTCGTTTCTGATATTAAAAATCAAATCAAAGTCCTTTGCTGACAGTTCAAGTTTTGCGGCACCGTCAAGGTATCTTACTCGGAAATTCTTAAACCCAAAAGCCCGCATCTCGTTTTCTGCGTTTTCGGTATTAAGCAGTACGCTCTCTTCAATCGGCGTTGTGCAGGGAATTCTTGTAGCAAGGCAGGCATAAGACGGCTTGTCGTAAACCGCAAGCCCGTTTTTGCGTGCAATCTCCCTTATTTCTGCTTTTGTGATATTGCAATCCCGAAGCGGCGACTTAACGCCAAATTCTTTAAGTGCTTTAAATCCGGGACGGTCAGACACATCGTCCGAGGCGTTTGTGCCGTCGCAAATAATATCGGCAAAGTCGCTTTGTGCCGCCGCACAAATTGCACCAAAAATCTTTTTTTTGCAGTAATAACATCTGTTTTCGGGATTTGATACAATGCTTTTATCGTTCAGAACGTCAAGGTTTATTATTTTAAGTTCAACTCCAAGCTGACCCGAAATCTGCAGTGCGTCGTCGAGTTCAAACTGCGGCTGAAACTGTGATTTTACAAAATATGCTTTGCAGTCGGCAGCATACTTTTGGGCAAGAAAAAGCAGCACGGACGAGTCAACGCCGCCCGAAAAAGCCACTGCAACTTTTTTATCTTTAAAATAAGTCTGAATATCCATACTTTTTCCCTGAATGTTTTTATTCATTATAACATATCAGTACAAAAATGCAAACAAAAACGTCCCCTTGATAAAGGAGACGTATATATGTCAGTGTTTGAGGCATCGCAGTGCGTTAAGAACCGCTATTATCATAACGCCGACATCGGCAAATATTGCGAGCCACATATTTGCTATACCTACTGCACCGAGGATAAGACAGACCGCCTTGACGCCAAGTGCGAAGTAAATGTTTTCGTATACTATTCTGAGGCATTTGCGTGAAATACGGATTGCCTTTGCAATACTCCTCGGGTCGTCGTCCATAAGAACGATATCGGCAGCCTCAATTGCTGCGTCTGAGCCTAAGGCGCCCATTGCAATACCTATATCCGAACGGGACAGAACAGGTGCGTCGTTGATACCGTCGCCCACAAACGCAACAGCCTCACCTTTTTGCTTGCTTGCAAGCAGCGACTCTACAATACTTACTTTGTCTGCAGGCAGAAGTTCGCTGTGCACTTCATCAACGCCGAGCGTTTTTGCAACTTCTTCGGCAGCACTTTTTCTGTCGCCTGTCAGCATAACTGTTTTTCTGACCCCACACTCACGGAGAAGGCTAACGGAGTCTTTTGCTCCGTCCTTGAGCGTATCGCTGATTATTATGCAACCTTCGTACTTTCCGTCAACTGCAACGTATACTACGGTTGACGAGCCGTTTGTTTCGTCAGCGTCAATACCGAGGGACTTCATAAGTTTTTTGTTGCCTGCCACAACAGTTTTGCCGCCTACAACGGCAGTTACACCATTGCCGCTGATTTCGTTTACATCGCTGATTTTTGAAGTGACAACAGGCTTGCCGTACGCACTTATTATACTTTTGCTTATCGGGTGCGAGGAATGTGCCTCTGCATATGCGGCAAGTTCAATTATTTCGTCCGCTGTAAGATTGCCGTCAGCAATAACCTCCTGCACTTCAAAAACGCCCTTGGTCATAGTACCCGTTTTGTCAAACACAACGGTCTTAGTTTTTGACAGCATTTCGAGATACGACGAGCCTTTTACAAGCACGCCCTCCCTGCTTGCACAGCCTATGCCGCCGAAAAACGAAAGCGGAATACTGATAACCAACGCACACGGGCAGCTGATTACAAGAAACGTCAACGCCCTGTAAAGCCACTCGCCCCAGTCGGCGTTGTTGCCGACGAGCGTCATAACAAGCGGCGGAATAACGGCAAGTGCCAACGCACCTGCACATACGGCGGGAGTGTAATAGCGTGCAAATTTTGTTATAAATTTTTCGCTCTTTGCTTTTTTCGCCGCTGAGTTTTCAACAAGGTCGAGTATTTTTGATACTGTGGATTCACCGAACGGCTTTGTTGTGCGGATTTTAAGAAGTCCGTTTTCGTTGATACAGCCGCTTATGACCTCATCGCCGACGTTAACCTTACGTGGCACACTTTCACCTGTAAGTGCCGCTGTGTTGAGCATACTGCTGCCCTCTTCAACAACGCCGTCGATAGCCACTTTTTCACCTGCGGCAACAACGATTATACTGCCAACTTCAACCTCGTCGGGCGAAACAGTGACTTCGCCTTTTTCTGTAAGCATCACTGCTGTGTCGGGTCGTATATCCATAAGCGACGCAATATTACGTCTGCTTTTGCCGACTGCGTAACTCTGGAACAGTTCGCCAAGCTGATAAAACAGCATAACAGCAACCGCCTCGGTATAACTTTCGTCCCGTGTAAATGCGATTACCACCGCACCGACCGTGGCAATTGCCATAAGAAAATTTTCGTCAAACACCTGTCCTCTGAAAATCCCCTTAACTGCTTTTTTTATTATGTCGTATCCGATAATAAGGTACGGCACCATAAAGCAGCAGAGTTTGAGCAATCTGTTTTCAAACGGTACAAATAGCAAGCCGATAAGGATTACAGCCGATACTATTATGCGGAATAAAACTTTACGTTGTTTGCGTGTCATAAAATCTCCATTATTAATTCATATTATAGTCAGATATATACTTCTGCGTCGTCGTCAACCTTGCGGCAGACCTTACGCACTTTTTTCATAACGGCAGCCTCGTCGGCACCGTCCTCAAATTCCACGTTCATTTTGAGTGCCATAAAGTTAACAGACGCTTCTTTTACACCGTCAACTTTGTTAGCCGCTGACTCCATTTTTGCAGCACAGTTTGCACAGTCAATATCAATTTTATATGTCTTTTTCATACTAATACCTCATAATGCATATTTTTTCATATGAATAATTGTTCATTTGTTAATGTCATTATACCATATTATATTCCGTTGTCAAGTAATAATATACAAATGCATAAAAAAACAGGTCAGCACCGGCAGTACTGACCTGTTTGAAACTGTATTATTCTACCGATGTTGCAGCGATAAAGTTGTCGGCATCTTTTTCAAATGTGATTGTAACAGTATCGCCTTTGTTAAGGAGTATTACGTTCATAGCGTCTGCTGCTTTGATATAGTAATACTTGCCCTCTACCTGCAGATAGTAAACCGTGTTGCCGTCGTTGACAGTGGTCTTTATATCGGTGATTTTGCCTTTTACGGTGATTGCGGCATCTTTCTCTTCGTCGTTTTCGTCCTTATTCTGCTTGTCATCAGCCTCGTCCGCCTTGTAGTCGTCGGGGTCAACGTCCTTGCCAACAAGTCCCTTGTCCTTAAGAGCGTCGATATAGTTCTCCACTGCGGCGTTAAGAGCCTTAACGTCGGTTTTCTGAACGTCTACGAGTCCAGAACCGATGAGCGTTTTGTCGTCAAGGTTAACGAGAGCGTAGCCCTTGATTGTATAGCCGTCGCCGTAAAGCGACATAAAGTAACTTGGCTGACCTTCAATATCAAGCAGAATCGGGAATGTTGCCTGATAGCCGTAGTTCTGCACTGCGTCGGTTGCGGACTCAACTGCTGAATATTCAGTTGCACCGCCGTTCTTGTAGTAGCGTGTTTCTTTTGTACGCTGATTGCAGAGTATGAAACCGAAATTAGAGGTATCCGACTTTGTTGAGGTAATACCCGTGTAAACCCACACGTCGTCGTTGAGTGCTATGTTACCCGAACCGTTTGACGCAACGTTTACGTCGTTCTGGAAAATAATAGAGTTCCAGAAACCGCCCGAGAGTTTGCCGTAATAGTTGTACTGCTCAATAAGCAGATTTTCGTTATACACAACGTCAATCCAGTTGAGTGTTTTGTCGCTCTTGACGGTATCAATACTGTAGTAATCACTTTCGCCTGTGAGTGCGTCCGTTATGATAACTCCTTTTACGTCCGTACCGCCGAACAGACCTATCTTTCTGTCGAGAGTAGGGGTAATCCAGTAAGGATGTGCGTTGTCGTCAATCTCGAAATTCGGCGTGTCGAGAATTGCAGTAGGATACTGAAAACGAAGGTGTCTTAGCAGTTTTTCGTTAAACAGTTCTGTTGGCGAATACTTGATGCCCTCGCCGAACTTTTCGGTACAGTCAATAACCTGAACGTTCTGCGAAACAAGGTCAATAAGCATAAATGCAGGAAGACCGTCCTTTGTGTTGTTAAACCATTTAAATACGTCTGCATACTCAAGATAAGCCACACGGACAGGTCTGCCCTTGTAGTTAATCTGAGTTGAATTTTCTGTAACGACATACTGGCTCTTGTACTCATCAAGATAACCGAGCTGCTGGTCGGCAAGCACCTTTGCAGTCGCTGCGTCAAGACGGGGTACTTCGTCGTAATTAATATCCTCAAAGTCAGCCGAGAAGTCGCTGCTTGAAACTTCCATAAGTTCGCTGTAAGAACGTGCTCTGAACAGTGTTGCACCAACGAGGAAACCAATAAGCATAAACACAAGAATTACGCCCACAATTATAATCGGGATTTTCGCCTGCTTTTTAGCGTACTCCTTACGTTCAATTTTCTTTCTTGCACCTATAAGAAGATAAAACGAAGCACAGAAAACTGCAATGATTCCAATAACAAACATATAAAAATCAAGTGATTTAAGATTGATTGCAGGGAACATAATATAGTATACAATCGCACTTATAACAGCAGTAATAATGCAGGACAAAGCGATTTTGCTGCCGAGTTTTGGCGGCTTAACCACTATGTCCACTTCGTTCTTGCTTGGCCACTTGAATTTTGATTTGAAGTTTTCTATAACCTCATCAGCATCATAGTCCATATTCGGTATATGTTGTGCCATAATATTTCT
>SVQF01000076.1 GCA_015065445.1 Oscillospiraceae bacterium
AAAGCATATACCGTGCGATATTTTTACCGATTAAAAGTTGCGATACTTCGCTGCGGCAGAACACATTCACAAGGCAGAGAGCCATAAAACAGGCGGTGTATACGAACGGCGAAAATTTTTTGTTTCGCTTAACCGCTGCGGCTATGAGGCAGATAATTATTGCCGCAAGCATAGCTGTGGCGGCAGTGAGCGTGGCTCTTTCTCTGCTGAGCATCGTAACTATGTAGTCGTTGTTTGTTGTGAGATAAATCGGTTCCGTTATTCTGCAACTTCCTTTTGTAACAGGCGTAAGGCGTAAAAACAGTTCTTTGCTGCTGCTTATGTCGCTCACGTCAATAACGGTGGTGCGGTTGCCGTAAAGCGATTTTCCGCCGTCCTTTGTGCTGTACAGAACTTTGCCCTTCGTGTATAGCGTAACCGCAAGGTTTTCAGAATGTATAATAACGCATCGGTTTTTGCAACTCTCTTTGACTTTTGTGCTGACGGTTATCTCTTTGTCAACGGGATAGTACAATTTTTTAAATCTGCGTCCGTTATCCCTGTACCAGTGCGACAGTACGGCGTGAGCAGGCTTAGACGATATTTTAACGTCGTCGTCCCCGCCAAGCGACACCAACGCCGCCGAGCAGCACATAAGCACAAACACCGCACAGATTACAATAAAGTTTACGCCTTTCATCCAACCACCTCAAATGAATATATGAAGTGCAAAAATTATTTATTCACAGTGCTTGAAAAAAACTGCATATTATGGTATATTAAAAATGAATTATAAGATTTTTAATCGGGTGATATATATGAAAAAGTTTTCAAGGAGATTATTTGCAGCGTTACTGTCGGTAGTGCTTATGTTTTCAACGCTGATGTCGCTCAACGTCGGCACGGCGTTTGCAGCTACTTCGGGTTCGTGCGGCACAAACGCAACGTGGTCGTACAACGCCACTACCAAAACGCTGACAATCAGCGGCACGGGTGCCACCAAGGATTACCGTGACACCACAAACAAACTGCTCAGAACGGAACAGGCACCGTGGATTGAGTATAAATCCGAAATAAAGAACGTTGTTGTTAACGAAGGCATAACCGAAATCGGCGACTATGCTTTCTTTGAGTGCACCGCTCTAACAAGCGTTTCGCTGCCGAGCACCCTCACAAAGCTCGACGGCATAGGCATCGCTGCGGGTAACGTGGACAAAACATACGGCTGTTTTCAGTCCTGCACCGCACTCGAAACAATCACTCTGCCCGACAGCCTTACAGAGATTGAACCCTACGTGTTCAACGGATGCACAGCACTCACAAAGATTGTTATTCCAAACAACGTTACAACCATCGGTAAGTATGCGTTTTTTGAGTGTTCGTCGCTCGAAAGGGTAACGTTCGGCAACAGCCTTACAACCCTCGGCGAAAACTCATTCCGCAACTCAGGACTTAAAAAAATCAACTGGAACGAAAATCTTACGGCTATCCCTAACTACGCATTTTTCGGTAGCGGACTTGTTGAGGTAACTCTGCCCGAAACTATTGCAAGCGTTGGCACAAGGGCTTTTGCAGACTGCTCGTTCCTAAGAACTATTACAGTCAACGGCACGGACACTGCGTTTAACGGCGACGTGTGCAACGGTTCAAACCAGACTGTCACAATTTACGGACATTCGGGTTCAACCGCCCAGTCGTTTGCCGAGCAGTACAGTTATGAGTTTATTTCTCTTGACGCCTGCTCTCACGCAAACACACACAGCGAAATTACCAAAGAGGCAAACTGCACCGAAACCGGAGTTGAGTCAATAATCTGTGACGACTGCGGCGAAACCGTGCGTGAGATTACTATTGACGCACTCGGTCACGAGTGGGGCGAGCCTGTAGAATCCGTGGACAGCACCGAAGAGGACGGACATATCTATAATTCCTACGTTTGCTCCGTGTGCGGCGAGACTAAAGAAGAGGCTGTGCATCAGCGTTCTGACAGCATCGACCCCGAAAACATCACCATTGACCCCTCGCTTCTTGACGGCACTGTGTATATCTGGATACCCGGAACGTACACCACAACGGTAGTAAGGGCGGCAAACTGCACGCAGACGGGTCTTGAAAGATACCACTGCACAATCTGTGAGCAGACCGAAACGCATATCACCCGTGCACATCACACCGTTACCGACTGGACCGTTACCGAGCCTGCCACTTGCACCGAGGAAGGCACCCGCACGGGCAAGTGCACCGAATGCGGCGAAACCGTAACCGAAACGGTTAAGCCTACGGGTCACGATTACGACAAAGAAAATCCCGACGAAGTGTACGATGACGAAGAAGACGGACATACACATAAAATCTATATCTGCAAAAACTGCGGCGAAGAGATTGTTGAGTACGTTCACAACGAATGGGTGGACGGACTCTATACTCCTACTTCCACCACGTACGATAACTGCGAACTGCCGGGAGTTGAACTTGACACCTGTACAGTCTGCGGCGAAAGAAGAACGGTTACAATACCTGCACGTGGCGAGCACGATTTGTACGAAACTTCACGCACCGAACCCGACTGTACCACAAGGGGCAGAATAAATCTTGCGTGTCACAACTGTACCTACACAACCGTGCAGTATATCTCCGCACTCGGTCACGACTATGTGCGTGACGACAGTAAGAGTACCGACGCCACTTGCACAGAGGATGGCTCAATATTCTATAAATGTTCACGTTGTTCAAGTTCAAAAACCGAATCGGTAGCGGCACTCGGCCATATTGCCGCTGAAGGTACCTGGGTAGTTGATACCGAGCCTTCCTGTACAAAAACAGGAACGGGTCACGGCACCTGCGACAGATGCGGCGAAGAGTTTACCGACTCAATAGAAGCACTCGGTCACGACTATCAGGCTGTTGAAACCGACCTTACTTCAGAGGGTAAACCGGGTCACGTTCTGTCTGTGCCTACCTGCACAAGATGTAACGCACGTGAAACGGGCGAGATTGTTCACAAGGAGTGGACGGAAGGTAACTACACGGTTACCGCCACAACACCTGCAACCTGCACAGTCGGCTCGCAGGAAATCAGGCAGTGTACCATCTGCAATTCGAGGGGCACTGTTGAAGTGGAACCTGCTCTCGGTCATATGTGGACATATGCGGGAACAATTGCGGGCGTACCCTTTACGGGCGAAGTAACTGCCGACGGCGTTACTTTAAGATGTCCGCACTGTATGCGTACAAAAGTTGTGCCTATGACTGATATTGCGGCACTGTGGAACTTTGACGTTATCGGCGAGGAACCGTCAAGAACGGGTGCACCCGTGATTGACGAAGAGGGCAACGCCACCGACGAGGAACGCAACAAGACCTCGTACCTTGACCTTAACGGCGACGGCATAATCAACGGACGTGACTGGGCATATATCAAAACCCTGACCGCACGTCAGAACGAACTTATTGCTGAGCGTGAGGCAGAGCAGGAAGAACCCCCTGCAGAAGATAATAACGCATAACTTTAAACGGAAGGCGTTAGCCTTCCGTTTTTTACCGTTTTGTAACCTATTTTTTCTAATTAAATCTTTACTTTATTAATAATTTATATTATTATAAATATAATAAAATATCGGAGGTAAATACTTATGGGTATTGCTTACAAACGTATTTTGCTTAAACTCAGCGGAGAGGTACTCGCAGGTCCTGAGGGTAAGGGAATTAATAACGACACAGTAATCAGAATTTGCCGCAGCATAAAAAAAGTTGCGGATATGGGTGTTGATGTCGGAATTGTTGTCGGCGGCGGCAACTTCTGGCGTGGAAGAACAAGCGAACATATGGACAGAACAAGGGCTGACCATATCGGTATGCTTGCAACCGCTATGAACTCGCTCGCACTCTGCGACGCTCTCGAGCAGCTCGGTGCTGACGTAAGAGTTCAGACCGCTATCGAAATGCGTCAGATTGCCGAACCGTACATCCGCAACAAGGCAATCCGCCATTTTGAAAAGGGCAGAATTGTTATTTTCGGTTGCGGCACAGGTTCGCCGTTCTTCTCAACCGACACTGCTGCAGCACTCCGAAGCGTAGAGATTAACGCAGACGCACTCCTCAAGGCTACAAACGTTGACGGCGTTTACGACAAAGACCCCAACAAGTTTGACGACGCTGTTAAGTTTGATACGGTTTCGTTCCAGGAGGTTATCACACGTGACCTCAAGGTTATGGACTCAACAGCATTTTCACTCTGCAAGGATAACGATATGCCGATTATAGTATTCAACCTCGACGACCCCGAAAATATTGTAAGGGCTGTCAGCGGCGAAACAATCGGCACAACGGTTAAAAATCAGTAATTTATTTAAGGAGAAAATTTATGGATAAAGTATTTGAAAACACCAAAAACAGAATGGAAAAATGTCTTGATTCACTCGAAAGAGATTACGACACAATCAGAGCAGGCAGAGCAAACCCTAACATTCTCAACAACGTAACGGTTGAGTATTACGGCACACCTACTCCGCTCAATCAGATGGCAGCAGTATCGGCACCCGAGCCAAGACTCCTTGTTATTCAGCCGTGGGACGCAGGTACTCTCAAGGACATCGAAAAAGCAATCAACACTTCCGACATCGGCATCAACCCCCAGAACGACGGCAAGGTTATCCGCCTTTCGTTCCCTCAGATGACCGAGGAAGACAGAAAAAGACTTGTCAAGGAAGTTTCAAAGCGTGCCGAAGAGGCTAAGGTTGCAGTAAGAAATATCCGCCGTGACTCAATGGACGACATCAAAAAACTCAAGAAAAATAACGAGATTACAGAGGACGACCAGAAGGATGGCGAAAAGAAACTTCAGGACATCACCGACAAGTACATCAAAAACGTTGACGGTATGGCTGACAAAAAAGAAAAAGAAATCCTTTCTATCTGACATAATGTTATTTGGGCGACATAAGGTCGCCCTATAACTCTTTTTAAGGAGCACATAAAATGGCACTTTTTTCTAAAAAAGAAAAAGAAATCAGAACTTCTTTTGAAGTATTGCCCACCCACCTCGGAATAATTATGGACGGCAACGGCAGATGGGCAAAAAAACGTGGTCTGCCCCGTTCTGCAGGGCACAAGGCAGGAGCAAACGTTTTCAGAACTATATCAGACGAGTGTGCAAACCTCGGCATAAAGTATGTTACGTTTTACGCCTTTTCAACCGAAAACTGGAAACGCCCAAAGGAAGAAGTGGACGCAATTATGCAGCTCTTCAAGGAGTATCTTCTTGAGGCAAAGGCTGATATGACAAAGGCTAAAAACAGCAAAATAAAGTTCATCGGCGAGCGTGACGGGATTTCGCAGGAACTTCTCGACCTTATGGACGAGGCTGAGGAGGAAACCGCTTTGCACACAGGCACAACGGTTTATCTTGCAGTCAATTACGGCGGCAGGCAGGAGATTGTAAGTGCTGTAAACAAACTGATAAGCGAGGGCAAATCAGACGTAAGCGAGCAGGATATAAGCGACAGGATTTACACCTATCCCGAATGCGACCTTATAATCCGACCGTCGGGCGAGCAACGGCTTTCAAACTTTTTGCTGTGGCAGGCGGCGTACAGCGAATTCTGGTACAGCGACGTTCTGTGGCCGGATTTTACAAAGCAGGATTTGTACAAAGCACTTACAGACTTTGAAAACCGCAACCGCCGCTTCGGTGCTTAAACCAAAACAATGAAAAATGATTAATGATAAATGATGAATTTTTGGCGGGACACCCGCACCCGGTTTATATGAATAATATTGTTGAAGAAAAATCGTTTGAATTTGCAAAACGAATTGTTAATTTAAAGAAATATCTTGTTTCTAAATTTAATGAGTATACATTATCAGACCAGGTATTGCGTAGCGGCACAAGTGTTGGAGCAAATATTGTTGAAGCTCAGAATGCAAGAACCAATGCTGAGTTTATTTCTAAAATCAGTATTGCACAAGGCGAGTGTTCAGAAACAAAATATTGGATAAATCTTTTGTATGAAACAAATTATATTTCAGAAAAAGAGTATTTTTCGTTATATTCCGAGTGTGATGAAATATACAAAATACTGAGTAGCATTTTGTTAACTTCAAAAAATAAATGCTGTCCGCAGGACCATTAATTCATCATTTATAATTCATAATTATAAGGAGATTATTATGAAACAACGATTATTAACAGCTGCAGGACTTTTTGTTCTGCTCGGTCTGGTAGTATGGCAGATTTACACACCGCTTTTTATTCTTGTTATTGCAGCCTTTTCGGCTATCGCAGCAGGCGAGATTATGAAGTGTGCAAAGGTTATTAACAGCTTTTTATTTATTGTGGGAACTGCAACGGCGTTTTTTGTTCCGTTTTTTTCGAGCGAAAGCATACTTGAACCGTTCATTCCTACATACACGCTCTGGCGTTTCTTTATTGAAGTACCAAAGTCGTCGTTTATAATCGTAATTGTAATTGCGTATTTCCTCGCAATGCTAAAGGATTACGAAAACACAAAGTTTGAAGATGTTGCAATCACAATCGTTGCAAGTTTTCTTGTACCGAGCGGATTTGCCGTGTTCGGAGCACTCCGTGACCTGACGGGCTACGGCAATCAGATTGGTATATACTTCATTTTCTTTGCACTTATCTGTGCACTCGGTACGGACTTCGGTGCTCAGATTGGCGGAATGGCATTCGGCAAAACAAAAATGTCGCCAAAAATCTCACCCAAAAAGACGGTTGAGGGTGCAGTGTGCGGAATACTTATGAGCCTTTTACTAAATGCAATCGCAATGCTGCTTTACAACAGATTTGCCGAAGTCGGACTTACAAAAATGCAGACAACGGTTCTGTTTATCGTTGAGCCGTTCATCGCATTCCTCAGTATGATGGGCGACCTCACTGCCTCGGTTCTTAAAAGAAACTTCGACGTTAAGGACTTTGGTAAAATTTTCCCCGGTCACGGCGGAATTATGGACAGATTTGACTCTTCGCTATTTACACTTCCGCTCACATATATGGTCGCACAGTTTTTGGTAGGTTAACAAAATGACAAAAAATATTTCACTTTTAGGTTCAACAGGCTCAATCGGCACTCAGTCGCTCGACGTGTGCCGTATGCACGGATATACGGTCAAGTGCCTCAGTGCTGCGTCGAACGTAAACCTTATGGAGCAGCAGGTGAGGGAATTCTGCCCCGAACTTGTGTGTATGATGGACGAAAACGCCGCAAAAGAACTTGCAGTTAAAATTGCCGACACAGATACAAAAGTTGTAAGCGGTATGGACGGTCTTATTGAATGTGCCGTTTTTGACGGTGCGGACACAGTACTGAACTCGGTTGTGGGTATGGTCGGACTACGCCCGACTCTCGAGGCAATCGGGGCTAAAAAGACCATAGCCCTCGCAAATAAAGAAACTCTTGTTGCGGGCGGACACCTTGTTACAAATCTCGCCAAAGAAAACGGCGTGAGCATCCTCCCCGTAGACAGCGAACACTCGGCAATCTTTCAGGCTCTTCAGGGCTGTCCCGAAAAAAAGGCGGTTAAAAAGATTATACTTACTGCGTCGGGCGGACCGTTTTTCGGCAAAAAGGCAGGCGACCTCGAAAACGTTACTGCAGCAGACGCCCTTAAACATCCCAACTGGGACATGGGTGCAAAAATCACCATTGACTCTGCTACTATGATGAACAAAGGGCTCGAGTTTATTGAGGCTAAGTGGCTGTTCGATATGAAGATTGAGGATATCGAAATCGTTGTTCACCGTGAGAGCGTGGTACATTCGGCAATCGTTTATCAGGATAATTCAATGATTGCACAGCTCGGCGTACCCGATATGCGTATTCCTATTCAGTACGCACTCACTTACCCCGACAGAAAGCCGAGTCCCGTAAAGGAACTCAGCCTTGCCGACTACGGCAAACTCACGTTCTTTGAACCTGATTACGAAACTTTCAAGTGCATAAATGTGTGCAAAAACGCAATAGAACTCGGCGGTCTGCACCCTGCAGCCGCTAACGGTGCCAACGAGGAAAGTGTAAAATTATTTCTCGGCGGTAAAATTAAGTTTGCGGATATTGCATATCTTAATAATGAGGCGATGAAAAACGCCCCTGAAATTGACAACTTCACTCTGCAGGATGTTCTAGATACGGACAGAGCCGCAAGAGAATTTGTTTTGGAGACGGTTAAGTGATAGCAAATATTTGGAATACTGTTTACCCCATTCTTATAGCAATTCTGTTTTTTGAACTGATTATCGTTATTCACGAGGGCGGACATTTTGTTGCCGCACGGCTTATGGGCGTTAAGGTCAACGAATTTTCAATAGGTATGGGTCCCAAGCTTTTTCAGTTTAAAAGGGGCGATACCGCATACAGCCTCAGACTCGTACTTTTTGGCGGATATTGTGCTATGGAAGGCGAGGATGAAGACAGCGACGACGAAAATTCATTTTCCAACAAAAAGGTAATTCAGCGGATTTTTATTGTTGTTGCAGGTGCTGTTATGAATTTAATACTGGGGCTTGTAATTATTGCAATAATTATTTGCTCACAGGATTTGGTCGGCACGCCCGTTGTAGCAAGATTTGACGACAACGCCGTAAGTTCGCATTACCTTCAGGAAGGCGATAGGATAAAGTCAATCGACGGTATGCGAGTATTCACTTCAACCGACGTTTCTACGGGACTTACACGTAGCAGCGACGATACGCTCGATATGGTTGTTGTGCGTAACGGTAAAGAAAAAGAACTCAGCGTAAAATTCGGTACTGAGGAGTACGAGGGCAGGCAGTATATCAGCATGGACTTCTGGCTGCTCGGCGAACAGAAAACGTTTTCTAACGTGGTAAGGAATACGTTTTCAAACTGGGTATCGTTTGCAAGAATGGTGTTCCTTTCGGTACACGATATGATTACGGGCAGGTACGGACTCTCCGATTTGAGCGGCCCCGTCGGTGCAGTTGATGTTGTGTCAAAGTCAGTGAAGTTCGGCGGAACTTCGGCACTGCGTATTATGGCACTGCTTACAATTAACGTAGGGCTGTTCAATCTGTTCCCCATACCCGCACTCGATGGCTGGAGGCTCTTTCTTCTGATATTTGAAGGCATCTTCCGCAAAAAGCTCCCGTCAAAATGGGAGTGGGCAATAAACGGTGCAGGACTTGTTCTCCTGCTCGGACTTATGGCAGTAATAACATTTTCAGACGTTTCCAAACTGATTCATTAGAATTATGAATGATGAATTAATGGTGGACTTCGCCCACCTTGCAGACTCAAGGGCTCACGCAGTGAACTAATAATTAACACCGGAGGATATCAAATGACTAAAAAAATAAAACTCGGTAACACGTATCTCGGCGGCGGTGAGCCGGTGCTTGTACAGAGTATGCTCAATATCCCTGCAAGCGATATTGAAGGCAACGTTCGTCAGGCTGTCGAACTCGAAAAAGCGGGCTGTCAGGTTATCCGCTTTGCAATACCCGACGAGAACGCACTCGCTCTTGTTGAGCCGATTAAAAAAGCAGTCAGCGTTCCGCTTGTTGCGGATATTCATTTT